>JBMZBW010000001.1:0-64008 GCA_049612785.1 Alphaproteobacteria bacterium
AATCCAAAACTTTACCGTTCACAAAGCATCTGACCAGTCCCCGAAAGAACCAGTCCTCTTCATTTCGTCAGTCCCCGAAAGAACCAACCGAATTGACGTAACAATTTTATGCATTCCAACCCCCTAAAGGGTCAGATCATAACGTGTGTCAAAGATGCACTTGCCTACGCTTAAAGCTTCAGCTTCCTCAGACCATTATAGCCCCAAAACCAAAAACTCAGCGCCAGCCGCGCATCCTCTCTTTTTTTCTTAACCAACAATGTCAAAGAACAGTCCGGAGCCGCCGATGCGTTTCGTTTGAAGCGCTGTGTGCGCCGGAAGTGAGCGGGGTTTACGCCCCTGCTTCGGGCTTGTCAAAGGCCAAAATCAAAAAGTTCAAGGCGTGATCGCAGGGGCAGACAGCAGCCTTTTGCAAGGCTTGTTAAATAAAGGACCAACATGAGAACATCGGAAAATTATGCGGTCCTCAATTGAGCTTTTTTTCGTTTGGCCCTATTCAAGTCACAGAAGTGTGGATAAAGCCCTTTCCCAAAGGGACTTGGATCAATGTGCACGACAGGTACGGCGAGTACTTAGGTGCAGCGACAAGGGGACGGTGTCTTGAAAGCCATAGCGCTCGCAGGATCTGTTTTGCTTATATCTTTTTGCGCCGTTCGTGCGGCTCATGCGGACTGGATTTCCACCATGGTCCGATATGAGCGCAATTTGAGCGCGGCCAATGATATGGCCGTGGGCGGTGCCGTTGCTCAGGAGCCCGTTGTTCGGAGAGGCTTTGATTTCAGCTTCCTGACGCGTCGTGTTCAAGGCAAAAAATCGCTCTCCAGAATTCGTGAGCCTCTCAATGAAAACGATCTGATGGTTACGGATCGTCACGTTGGCATGGACATGAATGCGGAAATGCGTGCGGTTGAGCGCCCGGCCATTCTGGAATTGCGGAAATACGCGACAATCGAGAGTGGCGATAACCTGGTTAAGATCCTCAATAAACAGGGTTTGGCACGGACTGACGTCAATGCCATCAACAAGGCTGTCAGTCAGGTCTTTGACCTCCGCAAGCTCATGCCCGGTTGGCCCGTTTCGCTTAACTTGGATGCCTCGGTAGAGCCGGGTGCACCCGGACGCCTGATCTCTCTGCACTTTGAGCCGTCTGAAGATGTAACCGTCTCGGTAGAGCGCACGCCCACCGGGTTTGCGGCTCATCGCGACGAGACGGTCTATATAGAGAAGCTGATGGTCGCTTCTGGCACCATTCGTCAGGGGTTCTGGAAAGATGCCAAGGCGATGGGTCTTCCGGACCGAATTGTCGCCAATGCCATCCAAACCCATCGCTGCGTGACAGACTTCAATAAAGACATCCAAATCGGCGACAAGTTCAGTATTCTGTTCGATGCACGCCTGACGGAAGATGGGCGGATCGTGGATTCACAGAAGATCCACTACGTGTCATTCGAAACCCGCGGCGGGAAGCGCGAAGTCTTCCGCTTTGAGCAGAAAAACTCAACCGGATATTATGATCGCGATGCCAAGCAAAGCTGCGCGACATCTTTCTCCCTGATGCGGGCGCCATTGGCGCGGCCTTATCGCATGAGCTCGCCGTTTAATCCCAAGCGCAAGCATCCAATCACCGGCAAGGTTCGCCCACACCGCGGCGTCGATTATGCGGCATCGAAGGGTACCAAGATCTTTGCTGCGGGTGATGGTGTGGTGATTGCCAAGCGGACTCATTCGGGTGGCTATGGCAAGCACGTGATCATTAAGCACAACGATATCTATCAGACGCTCTACGCCCACATGTCCCGGTTCCCGAAAAACCTTCGGGTCGGCTCGCGCGTCAAGCAAGGGCAGGTCGTTGGCTATGTCGGCACCACGGGTTCGTCGACGGGTAACCATCTGCACTTTGAGATCAAGAAGTATGGCAAGCAGATTGACCCTGTGAAATCCAAGCTTCCACGCGGTCAGAAACTCAGTGGAAGTGCTCGGAAATCCTTCCTGATTGTCCGAGACAATACTCTGGGCATGATTTCTGGCGCTGAACCTGTCATCGCGCCAAAGGAATAACGGAAAAGGGGAGCGCACCACTCAGGCAAGCTCCCCTTTTTTTGTTTGCAAGTCGCGCCTTGTCTAGGCGACCAATTCTTCCTGCTTTTCGTGCGTGACCAGAATGGTTGAACCGACCTGGTCCACCACGACAGCGTCTCCGGCCTTCACGCTGCCATCGAGCAGTTGGCGCGCCAGCTGATCTTGAACAACGCGTTGGATCACACGCTTCAGCGGTCGCGCGCCGTAGAGCGGATCGTAACCTTCCTGCGCCAGCCATTGTTTGGCGGCTTCGGTCCAGGTCATGTCGATGTCGCGACCATCCAGCCGCTTGGCCAGACCCTGCATCTGAATCTCAACGATGAGATCCATGACTTCGGGCGCTAAACGGTTGAAGAAAAGTATTTCATCCAGCCGGTTGAGGAACTCGGGGCGGAAGTTCTGCCGAACAATCTTCATCACCTCGGCTTGCACCACATCGTCTTCCGACGAGGCACCCGGCTCAGTTATCAGCTTAGCGCCAAGGTTCGAGGTCAGCACGATGATCGTGTTGCGGAAGTCAACCGTGCGGCCTTGACTGTCCGTCAAACGGCCATCGTCGAGGACCTGCAGCAGAATGTTGAAGATGTCCGGGTGAGCCTTCTCAACTTCATCAAACAGCACAACCTGATAGGGCCGGCGGCGAATGGCTTCGGTCAGAATGCCGCCTTCGTCGTAACCCACATAGCCGGGAGGAGCGCCAATCAGTCGGCTGACAGCGTGTTTTTCCATGTACTCCGACATATCCAGACGCAGCATGGCCGTATCATCGTCGAACAGGAAGGATGCAAGTGTTTTGACCAGCTCGGTCTTGCCCACGCCCGTCGGACCAAGAAACAGGAAACTTCCCTGTGGCTTGTTGGGGTCGGAAAGGCCCGCGCGGGCGCGGCGGACGGCCTTGGAAATGGCTGTCACGGCCGCTTCTTGCCCGACCACACGTTTGGCCAATGCCTGCTCCATCTGCAGCAGTTTTTCCCGCTCACCTTCCAGCATCTTTTCAACCGGAATGCCGGTCCACTGGGCGACGACGCGGGCGACATGGTCCGTGCCAACAACTTCCCGGACTTGCGCGGTATCCAGTTCGTCAAAGCTCTTCAGCTTTTCTTCCAATGTCGGAATGGTGCCGTATTGCAGCTCCCCGGCACTGCCCAGATCGCCGGTTCGTTTGGCGATTTCCAGCGCGGTCCGTGCTTCGTCCAGTTCTTCCTTGATGGCCTGGGCCTCGGCGAGTTTTGCCTTGTCCGCGTTCCACTCCGCCGACATGTCCTCAGACTGCTTTTCCAGGTCAGCCAGCTCTTCCCGCAGCAGCTTGAGCCGCTCTTTGGAGCCTTCGTCGCCTTCCTTTTCCAGCGCGAACTGTTCCATCTTCAGCATATCAATCCGTCGGTCGATCTCGTCCAGCGCGGCGGGTTTTGTGTCCACCTCCATGCGGAGCTGAGCTGAAGCCTCGTCCATCAGGTCGATGGCTTTGTCAGGCAGGAAGCGGTCAGTGATGTAGCGGTCGGACAGCTGTACGGCAGCGACCAATGACGCGTCCGAAATCCGTACCCCATGATGGGTTTCGTACTTGCCCTTGATGCCGCGGAGGATCGACAGCGTTTCCTCGGTCCCCGGTTCATCGATGTAAACGGGCTGAAAGCGCCGGGCCAAAGCGGGATCTTTCTCGATGTACTCGCGGTATTCGTCCAGCGTCGTCGCACCAACGCAGCGCAGTTCACCGCGCGCCAGTGCAGGCTTGAGCATGTTTGACGCGTCCATAGCCCCATCGGTTTTACCCGCGCCGACGAGCGTATGAAGTTCGTCGATGAATAGGATGATGGATCCGTTCGCCGCTTCGACATCTTTCAAAACCGCTTTGAGCCGTTCTTCGAACTCACCACGATACTTTGAACCGGCAATCAACGCGCCCAGGTCCAGCACAAGCAAACGCTTGCCGCTGATGCTTTGCGGCACGTCATCGTTGATGATGCGCAGTGCGAGACCTTCCACGATGGCCGTTTTGCCCACGCCGGGTTCCCCGATCATGACCGGATTGTTCTTCGTTCGCCGCGAAAGAACCTGCACGGCGCGGCGAATTTCGTCTTCGCGGCCAATCACAGGGTCCAGTCGGCCTTCAGCCGCATCGGCGGTCAGGTCGCGGGTATACTTTTCCAGGGCTTCAAAACCGTCTTCGGCCGCCGCGCTTTCTGCGGTTTTGCCTTTGCGCACGGACTCAATGGCAGCAGCCATTTTCGTGGCATCCGCACCGGCCCCGCGGAATGCTTTTCCAGCGGGGGAGTCTTTGCTCTCAATAACGGCCTGCAGCAGGCGATCTGTCGTAACGAATTGGTCACCCGCTTCGCTGGCCAGCTTTTGAGCGCGCGTAACGACTGCGCCCATTTCTTTGTTCAAAAAGACCTGTTCCGCCCCGCCGCCAGAAACCTTTGGCATGCTGGAAAGATCAGATGTCAGGGCTGATTTTACGGGTTCAGCCTCTACACCAGCAATGCTCAATAGACGAGGAACCAAGCCGGTTTCGTCGTCAAGCAGGCTCAGGGCGAGGTGGGTGGGGGTTATAAATTGGTGGCTTTGTTCAGCAGCCAATCCCTGCGCCGATTGCAGAATCGTGCGCGCACGCTCGGTAAAGCGAGAAATATCCATATCAGTCTCCAAAATCCGGCCAAAGCACCTGAGTTCAGCGTGGTCTGGCTTGGGTTGAGGCCGCGCCCGCTATGCGGCGCGCGGTATGACTCGGATATGGGAAATCTTGCAGCCTACGCAAGGGTCAGGGGCGGTTTCTCAGGCTTCGGACTCGTCGGTCTCGTCCATTGGCGGTGGGGCTGGCACTGGCTTGGGTGCCCGGCTTTCGACAATGGCTTCCCCTTCTGGAGCTTCCATGCCCGCGTGGAACAGAGGAATGTCCGGTTGATCCTGCTCTGAGGGGTCAACTTGCGCTGAGTCACCGGCTGAACCCGCATTACCCTGCTGGGTGCGTGGTTTCCGCTCGCGACGCTGGCGGCGGTCCTCGCGGTCACCTTTTTCGCCACGTTCGCCCCGGTCGCGGTTGCGTTCTCGACGATCTCGGCGGTCATTGCCACCTTCGCCGCCTTCGGAGTCCTCGCGGGCCTGCTGTTCACTGCGTTCCTGCGGTTCCGGCATATCGGGACGGAAAATCAGGGGATCTTCAAGCGCCTCAGGCGGGAACTGGTCCTTTGGGTTGCCGCCACCACGCCGATTGCCACCGCCCATGACTGTCGCAGCCAGATGCAGGCGCAGATAGTGCTCAGCGAACTGGTAGTAGGCTTCAGCCTGAATGTGGTTCCCGGCTGCTGTCGCTTCGCGTGCAAGTGCAGAGTATTTGTCATAGACCTGATGCGCATTTCCGCGAACGCGAACGTCCGGGCCATTGGAATCAAAAACCTGATTCCGAGTGGGGATCGCACCCTGCTTCTGTTGCTTTGGCTGACGCCCACGGCGATTATTGCCCTGCCTCATGTCGTTTCCTTTGCCCTCAGGCGGAAGTGGTATTGAACGTTTGACGGTCCGGGGGGTTATGGGAAAACCGCGCGGGAGATCTGTCATCCGAAGCGAGACCGAGAGCCAGCGACCAAACCGCTCGCTCCCAAAGCTTTGGGCTCGCAATTAGCCGGAACCTAGACTTTGCGCGCCAGATTTCCAAGCGAAAAAGCCACTACGGATGAGCGACGAACACCAGCGCACGGGGAATACCGGCGAGGTCGTTTCGCTGCGCGCGCAGGGTCCAGCCGAATGCGTTTGCGATTTCAATCACAGCCTTGGTTTGACCAATCCCAAGTTCAAGCGCCAGAAAACCACCTTCATTGAGAAATCGACCCGCGTTTTTCAGGGTATCCCGATAGAAGTCCAAACCATCCGCTCCGCCATCCAGCGCGCGAAGATCGTCATAGTCGCGGACATTCCGATCCAGATGATCGAGGTCTGGGGTTGGTATGTAAGGGGGGTTGGAAGCAATGAGGTCAAAACGGGCGTCGACGCCGCTGAACCAATCGCCGACAACAAACCGGGCTCGATCCTGAAGTCCAAGGGCCTGAGCATTGGACCGCGCTGTTTCGATTGTTTTGCTGTCCTGGTCGATCCCAAGACCATGGGCCGAGTTCAACTCGCTCAGGAGTGCCAAAAGTATGGCGCCGGAACCCGTGCCAAGGTCCAGAATGGTTTTGGGGGCGGGGTTGCCACAGGTTTCGATGACCAGTTCAACCAGCGTCTCCGTATCGGCGCGCGGGTCAAGCGTTGCCCCGCGAATATCCAGCTCTAACCCCCAGAACTCCCGACGTCCCAAAATGCGCGACAGTGGCTCGTCTGCCAGACGTCGAGCGATCAGGCTGCTGAGAACTTCGAACTGTTCGCGGGTCAGAAGGGCATCAGGCTCGGAAATCTGCTGAACCGTGTCCCACCCACAGGCAAACTCCACCAGCCGGCGCGCTTCGGTCCGCGGTTGTTCGGCCACTTCATGCAGCGCTTTGGTGGCGTCGGTGAGCCAGGCTTCCAAGCGAAGCAACAAGGCTTTATTCGCCCAGTTCCGCCAGACGTGCGGCCTGGTCTTCTGCGGTCAAAGCTTCGATCACTTCCCCCAGACCGTCACCGGCTACGATCCTGTCCAGCTTATGCAGGGTCAGATTGATGCGGTGATCTGAAACCCGGCCCTGCGGGTAGTTGTAAGTCCGGATCCGCTCCGAGCGGTCACCGCTTCCGACTTGGCCCTTACGATTGGCTGCGCGCTCAGCATCGGCTTCATCCCGTGCTTTCTCATACAGACGCGCGCGCAGGACCCGCATGGCTTCTTCACGGTTGCGGTGCTGTGACTTCTGGCTTTGCGTGACGATGATCCCGGTCGGAAGGTGGGTAATCCGGACCGCTGAGTCCGTGGTGTTCACGTGCTGACCACCGGCGCCAGAGGCTCGCATGGTGTCGATGCGAATGTCTTCGGCCTTGATCTCAATATCGACTTCTTCGGCTTCGGGCAGCACGGCCACTGTTGCCGCTGACGTATGAATGCGACCACCGGACTCAGTGGCTGGAACACGCTGGACCCTATGCACGCCCGATTCAAACTTGAGTGACGCGAAAACATTGGTGCCGTTAATGCGCGCAGAAACTTCTTTCAGCCCGCCCACGTCGTTTTCGCTCATCTCCAGGATCTCGAACTTCCACCCCTGCAGCTCGCAAAACCGTCGGTACATTGCCAGCAAATCCCCGGCGAACAAGCCGGCTTCATCGCCACCAGTACCGGGTCGAATTTCGAGGATGGCGTTTCGGCTGTCTGCTTCGTCGCGGGGCAGCAGCAGGACCTTCATCCTCTGCTCCGTCGCTTCGATTTCGTCCTTGAGCGCGCGGGCTTCCTCCTCAGCCATGGCGCGCATTTCTGCGTCATCTTCGCTGGCAGCGAGGGCCTCAGCGTCGTCAAGATCCTGCACGGCCTTCTGAAAAGCGCGCATTTCTTCCACCACAGGGCTCATTTCCGAGTATTCGCGGGTGAGCTTGGTGTAGTCCGCGCTTCCAGGTTCGGGATGATCGGCGAGAAGGGCTTGAATTTCCTCGTGCCGCCGAACAACGGTTTCGAGTTTGGAGACCAATGAACTCATGCGCTCATTTCCTCAACCAAAGATGAAAGCGGCACTTCGCGCTGTTCACCGCCCTCCATGTCACGCACCAATGCAATCCCGGCCTTCAGCTCGTCCTCGCCCAAAATGACCGTTTGCTTTGCCCCAACCTTGTTGGCGCGGGTCAGGCGCTTCTTCATGTTACCGCTGTAGTTCATATCCACCTGAACGCCATTTGCGCGCAGCTCAAACACCAGCTTTTGAGCCACGATCTCAGCTTCTTCGCCTAAAGGGACAAAAGCCACCGGTGCCGGTTCAGCGGGCGCTTCGCCCAGCAGCATGGCCAGTCGGTCTACGCCCGCTGCCCAACCAACGCCCGCCATCTGTGGCCCGCCAAGCAACTTGGACAAGCCGTCATAGCGCCCGCCGCCCAGTACTGTACCCTGCGCGCCGAGTTGCTCGGTGATGAATTCAAAAGCGGTGTGACAGTAATAGTCAAAGCCCCGCACCAAATTGTCATCGTGCTTGTAGGGCAGGCCAAGGTTATCGAGACCGGCTTTGACCGTGGCGTAATGATCCTGGGAAACAGCGTTCAGATGATCGACGAACTTGGGTGCATTCGGCAGCAACGCCCGGTCGCCTTCGTCCTTGCTGTCCAGAATGCGCAAAGGGTTTTTCTCAAGTCGTGCGAGCGAGTCTTCGCTGAGTTTGTCGCGATGGTCACTGAAATAGGCAACCAGCTCGCTGCGGTACGCGTTCCGACTTTCGGTATCGCCGAGCGTATTGAGGTGAACCGTGATGTGATCCGTCAGACCCAGATCGCTCAGGATCTGCCAGCCACAGGCAATGACATCGACATCTGCTGTGGGTTGTTCCGGCCCAATCAGCTCAACACCAATTTGCGTGAACTGCCGATACCGACCCGCCTGGGGCCGTTCATAGCGGAACATCGGGCCCGCGTAGAAATACCGTCCGGGCAAATCGTGGGTCAGGCCGTTTGAGATGACCGAACGCACGACCCCGGCGGTGTTTTCAGGGCGCAAGACCACGTGATCCCCGCCTTTGGTCTGGAAATCGAACATCTCTTTGGTGACAACATCGGAGGATTCACCCAGAGGCCGGTTGAAGACTTCAACCTGCTCAAACATCGGGGTTTCCATGCGGTCGTACCCGTAGGAGCGCGAAACAGCATCAGCCGTATCGACCACATGACGATGGGCGCGACCCTCTGCGCCATAGAGGTCACGGGTGCCTTTTACCGGTTGCAGCTGTTTCGCCATGTCTCAAATCTCAGTTTGTTGTCTCGCCAACAAGTAGGGGACAGGGCTTGTCCATGGCAAGACCAATGCTGAGACGACAGCCTTGTCTGGAAGTCTTAGTAGAGCGCTACGGCTTCTGCGTCAGGATTGGAGAACGGGAGCAGGTACTCGCGGTTCAGGGGCCAGACAACAGGTTGGTTGCGGTCGGGAACTTCTGGCTCAGCCATTTCGTCACCGACGAAGATTTCGAGGTTTCGAGGCGCAACCGTAAAGAGACGCAGACCGTCCTGGTGTGTGACAGACAGTTCGTCATCACGCTGCAGCATGCGGGACGCAATGATGTTGTCCTGATAATCCCGCACCTGAACCCATACGAGGTCTACCGCCACCAGACGGTACCGAACCGTTGTATCGATTTCAGGATCGTCTTCGCGACTTGGCGCGACGGCGACTTCCCGGACTTTTGGAATTGGAACACCAAAGACGTTCTCAGCAACCGGCGCTTGGTAGCGGGGATCAAGGTCGCCCTCAGTACCAGACTGAATGACCACAACTTCCTGACCTTCTGGAACGTCACGAAGAACCGGCTGAACGGGCAATTCTCTGCCTTCGATTTCCAACACCCGCTTGGCCGTTGGATCAGAGGCCGTAACGCCGTACAGGAACGTATCAGCCACAACAGCGTTTTCGTTGCCCAGGTTTGCTGTGGCGACGTTTCGATCATCACTGGCAACCACGGTCCACAGGGTCCAGCTCGACATCAGGCCAACCACAGCCAGCAAAGCAAAGACAAAACGGCTGACGGTTGAATCATTGCGAGCGCTGGTGTGCGCCATGGCAAGTTTCTGCGGAACCGGCGGAGCCTGCAGGTCGTCGATTTCCTCGCGGAAGCGCGCAACCATGTCTTCAACCGGCAAGCCCAGATACTTGGCGTAGGAGCGGACGAAACCAATGGCGTAGGGCCGAGCTGGCAATTCGTCGTACCGACCATCTTCGAGCATGCCCAGATAGTGCGGGCGGATGCGCAGGTGTTCGGAGACTTCTGGCAGGTCGAGGCCGTAAGCTTCGCGGTAAGCTTTCAGGATGGCAGCGAGCGGATACGCCTGCCACTCATTGGGGTCGTAGTCAAAACGCACAGGTGCGTCAGTCCAGTCATCCACGGCAACGTGGATGTCAGATGATGCCGTTCCCTGTCGGTCCCAATAGTCCAATGAAAACCCCAATTTTCTTAAATTCCCGAGCCTGCGTTTGCGGTTTCAGCTCGGTTTAATTCGCGTGCGCAAATTACAGTCAGCCTGAGGCAAAAACAAGGCGAGTCGCCAGAGGGCGCATAAACTTTTTCGGATTCGCTTATTAATAGCGTAGATCAAGAAGATGCTATCAATCCGGGCAGAGATTCACCACCTGCGATATGTATGTGGAAGTGCGGCACTTCCTGATGCGCGTGTTTTCCGTGATTCGCAAGCAATCTGTAGCCCGACTCGGTCACCCCTTCGAGGGCCGCTACAGCCTGCACAGCTCGCATAAAACCGCCAATCTCAGCATCTGAGGCAGCGGTCGAAAAGTCATCAAAACTGACGTACTCACCCTTGGGAATGACGAGCGTATGCACCTTGGCTTGCGGGTTGATGTCACGGAACGCCAAAGCGAAGTCATCCTCGTAAACTTTATCACAAGGAATCTCGCCGCGCAGGATCTTCGCGAAGATGTTGTTGCTGTCGTAAGCCATGTTTTGCTTCCTCGTTTTCAGTCTACTTGAGCCGACCTGCGCGCTCTTCGAGTTCGGGCATTTTGTGCCGTTTGGCGAGCTCTTTCCAAACGTCTTTGGGGGCAATACCGCGGTCTTTCCACATCACCAGCATGAAGTAGAGCACATCGGCAGATTCTTCGATCAGGTGGCCCTTCCGCTTTGCAATGGCTTCGATCACTGTTTCGACAGCCTCCTCACCAAACTTCTGAGCGATTTTGGCCGTTCCGCGTTCGAACAGGCGGACGGTTCGACTGTCGGAGTTTTCGCCTTTCTTATATTCGGCGTGACGGTCTTCAATGGTCTTGAAAACACGGTCTAGAACTTCAGCGCTGTAGCTGCTCATGCGGAAACCACCTTGCGTGTTGGAATGCCGGCCTGGGCCATGTGATCTTTTACCTGACCAATGCTGTAGGTGCCAAAGTGGAAAACTGATGCAGCGAGCACTGCGTTAGCCTTTCCTTCAATGATGCCGTCAACAAAGTGTTCCAGCTTGCCGACGCCACCGCTGGCAATCACTGGAATCGGAACAGCTTCCGCTACAGCACGGGTTAGATCGAGGTTAAAGCCAATTTTGGTGCCATCGCGATCCATAGAGGTCAGCAGAATTTCTCCCGCACCGCGCCGGGCGACGTCCTCGGCCCATTTTACCGCATCAATGCCGGTATTGTGCCGACCGCCGCGGGTATAGACATCCCAGCCCGTGCCGTCTTCGCGGGCCTTCGCATCGATGGCAACCACGATGCATTGGCTGCCGTATTTGCCCGATGCACGATCGACCAAGTCGGGATCAGTCACCGCTGCAGAGTTCATGGACGCCTTGTCCGCCCCGGCGAGCAGCAGTTTTCGCACGTCTTCCACCGCCCGAACCCCGCCGCCAACGGTCAGCGGTACAAAAACCTGTTCCGCCGTTCGCGCGATGACGTCGTAGATGGTTTCGCGGTCTTCGTGGCTGGCCGTGATGTCAAGAAAACACAGCTCATCGGCTCCGGCTGCGTCATAGACCTTGGCTTGCTCAACCGGGTCACCCGCATCGACAAGATCGACAAAGTTCACGCCTTTAACCACACGCCCGGCGTGGACGTCCAAACAAGGGATGACGCGGGCCTTAAGCATGGCACAGTTCCAGCGCAGCTTTCAGGTCGATCCGGCCATCATAGAGCGCGCGGCCTGAAATCGCGCCTTCCAGATTGGCACCGTTTTCCTTTGCATCACGCACGGCGCGAAGGTCTTGGATATCGGCAACACCGCCGCTCGCAATGACCGGGATGGAAATGGCGTTGGCAAGATCAACAGTGGCTTGCAGGTTAACCCCAGTCAGCGCGCCATCGCGGTCAATATCGGTGAAAACAATGGCAGCAACACCCGCGTCTTCGAATTTCTGAGCCAGTTCCAAGGCTGTCATCTCCCCGGTTTCGACCCAGCCTTCAACCGCCACTTTGCCGCCTTTGGCGTCGATCCCGACAACAATCTGACCGGGAAAGAGGCGGCAGGCTTCGATGACAAGGTCCGGATCTCGCGCGGCGATGGTGCCGAGGATCACACGGTCGATCCCCGCATCAAGCCAGTGGCGGATGTTTTCCAGCGTGCGGATCCCGCCGCCAAGCTGCATCTTGCCGGGGAAAGCGGCGCGAATTGACTTCACGGCTGCATCGTTGATGGGCCGACCTTCGACCGCACCGTTCAGGTCCACCACATGCAACCAATCGCATCCTGCTTCAGAAAAGGCTCTCGCCTGTGCGCCGGGGTCTTCGCCATATACGGTTACAGCGTCCAAATCGCCATAAAGCAGCCGAACAACCTGACCTTCCTTGAGGTCAATGGCAGGGAAGAGGATCATATCAAGTGAGTTCCTTGGCGTAGTGGTGACCGGCAATCCAGCGGCCATCGACGAAAGCATACTGCGGCTGCGTTCCCCAACGCGTGTAACCCAGACTTTCATAGGTCCGGATTGCGTTGGTTTGGGTTTCCCGCAAATCCAGCGTCAGTGCTCGAAGGCCGATTGTTTGCGCATCGGCTTCAACGGCATCAATCAGCATATGGCCCAGCCCCTTGCCCCGCGCCCAACTGGCGATAAACGCGGACGTCACGCGGCCCAGCATGGCTTGAGCTTCGTTGTTCCGTGGGTTGAGGTGCAGCTGGATCGAGCCGGCGATCAGACCATCGAGACGGGCAACAAAAACCCGGCGATCAGGGATGAGCATCAATCCCTGCCAATAGCGTTCCAGCGTGTCGCGAGGTGGCGGCGAAAGCCAGCCGAAACCGCCGCCCGCTTCAATTGCATCGACGGTTGCGTCACACAGATCCTGTAAGTCGCCTTCGCTCAGGTTTTCAGCCAGCGAAACCGATTTGCTGGCATCCTGACTGAAGACTTTTGAGCGTTGCGGCGTCACGGCTTCCACCTCAAAAACTGGGACAGCAGTTTCAGACCCATGGCCTGACTCTTTTCCGGGTGAAACTGGGTTCCGATCAGGTTGTCTCGACCGACCACGGCTGTCACTTCTCCGGCATAGTCTGTGACCATTAACTGGTGCTCGTCCTGCGCCGTTTCAAAGGCGTACGAGTGGACAAAGTAGACGTCTTCGCCCGCCAGACCGTCCAGAACCGGGTGCGATGCGCCTTTTTCACTCAGGCTATTCCAACCCATTTGCGGAATTTTAAGACGGGGGTCGCTGGGTTGGATGGGCGCAATGTCGCCCGGTATCCAGCCAAATCCCTCGTGGACGCCATGCTCAAGTCCGCGTGTCGCCATCAGCTGCATGCCCACACAAATCCCCAGATAGGGTTTGGCTTGGTTCAGGGCAAAGTCGGTGATGGCTTCATACAAACCATCAATCGCCTTCACCCCCGCAAGACAGTCTGCAAAAGCGCCCTGACCCGGCACAACCAGATAGTCCGCAGCACGAACAGCCTCGGGGTCAGCTGTGACCTGCACGGGACTGTCAGCCACGCGCTCAAGCGCTTTGGCGGCGGATCGGAGGTTTCCGGAGCCGTAATCGACGACAACAATCTTCATCGTTTATCCGTCCAGAGCACCTTTGGTCGAAGGGATCTGGTCCGCGGCACGGGGATCCACGCTCACGGCCATACGCACCGCCCGGGCAAAGGCCTTGAAGCAGGCTTCAGCCTTGTGGTGGCTGTTCGCACCGTAAAGCACGGCGATGTGGACGTTGGCCTGTGCAGCGTTGGTCACTCCCTGGAAAAACTCACGGAACAGTTCGGTCTCCATAGTCCCGAGGGTTGGCATTTCAAAGGTTGCATCCCAAACCAGATGGGGCCGACCTGAAAAATCCACGACGGCGCGGGCCAAAGCCTCGTCCATAGGAACGTAGGCGTGGCCATAGCGATTGATGCCGCGCTTGTCTCCCAAGGCCTCTTTGATTGCCTGACCCAGCACCAATCCGACATCTTCGGTGGTGTGGTGCGCATCGATGTGTAGGTCGCCTTTGGCCTCCACGGTCAGGTCCATGAGCGCATGCTTGCCGAACAGATCGAGCATGTGATCAAGAAAGCCGATTCCGGTGGAAATCTGGTTTTTGCCAGTTCCGTCCAGATTGAGAGTCAGGGAAACGTCTGTTTCACTGGTTTTGCGCTGCAAAGATACGGTCCGCGCGGATGAAGCCATGGGGCGTACTCCGTGGATACAGGTGGTGGTGGCTCTATGTAGCAGGGTCTTTGGTTGGGGTCCAACCAAGGCTGTGACTTGCGACTGAGGCCTGCGCATCCTACGTCTGTGACCAACGCAATAGAGAAACCAATCGGGAAATATCACGCTTATGAGCGATGAACACGTGATGCACGGCACCACCATCCTGTCCGTCCGCAAAGGCAACGAAGTTGTCGTGGCCGGTGATGGACAGGTGAGCCTGGGTCCTACGGTCATGAAAGGCACGGCAATCAAGGTCCGTCGCCTCGGTAAACGCAACGACGTTATCGGCGGTTTTGCTGGTGCAACGGCGGATGCCTTTACCTTGTTTGAACGGCTTGAAGCCAAGCTGGAGACTTACCCCGGACAGCTGGTTCGCGCAGCCGTGGAGCTGGCCAAAGACTGGCGGTCAGACCGTTACCTGCGCCGGTTGGAGGCTATGTTGATCGTCGTAGATTCCGAGCATTCATTGATCGTGACAGGAACCGGTGACGTGGTTGAAGCCGAGGCCGATGGTGTACTGGCCATTGGGTCGGGCGGGAACTACGCCCTGTCGGCTGCACGTGCGCTCATTACAATCGAAGATGACAGCCTGACAGCTGAGGATATCGCGCGTCGATCCATGAAAGTGGCCGGTGATATCTGTGTTTACACCAACCATTCTGTGCGTCTGGAAAAGCTCGAAAACAAAGCGGGAAGCCAAAAATAATGGGAAATACCAACTTTTCACCCCGTGAAATCGTCTCCGAGTTAGACCGGTTTATCGTTGGACAAAATGACGCCAAGCGCGCGGTTGCTGTTGCACTGCGGAACCGCTGGCGTCGTCAGCAATTGCCAGACAATCTGCGCGAAGAAGTGCTGCCCAAAAACATTCTGATGATCGGACCCACGGGTTGCGGCAAAACCGAAATTGCCCGGCGTCTGGCAAAGCTCGCCAACGCACCCTTTATCAAGGTCGAAGCGACCAAATTCACGGAAGTCGGTTACGTGGGCCGTGACGTTGAGTCCATCGTGCGCGATCTGGTGGAGCTGGCAATTACTAGCACGCGGTTGCAGCAGCGTGATGCCGTGAAGGCCAAGGCGGAAATCATCGCTGAAGACCGCCTGATCGACGTGCTGACTGGCGCAGAAGCCAACAACGACACCAAGCAGAAATTCCGCAAGATGCTGCGCGAAGGTAAGTTGGATGACCGTGAGGTCGAGGTTGACCTTAATGACAAATCCGGTGGCGGTCTGCCGACCATGGATATTCCCGGCATGCCCGGCGGTCAGATGGGGATGATCAACATCGGCGACATGCTCGGTGGCTTGGGTCAGCGCAAGGTCAAGCGGAAGCTGAAGGTCAATGAAGCTTACGAGCAGCTGGTCGAAGAAGAGGCTGATAACCTGATTGATCAGGAAGACCTGACGCGGACTGCAATTCAGCGGGTAGAAAACGATGGCATCGTTTTTCTCGATGAAATCGACAAAATCGCTGTGAACTCTGACGTTCGCGGCGGGTCGGTGAGTCGGGAAGGGGTGCAACGGGATTTGCTGCCGCTCATTGAAGGCACCACGGTCACGACCAAGTATGGTCCGGTCAAGACGGACCACGTCTTGTTCATCTGCTCTGGCGCGTTCCACCTGTCTAAACCAAGCGATCTGCTGCCAGAACTTCAGGGCCGCATGCCGATCCGGGTCGAGCTGAACCCGCTGACCCGCGACGACCTCAAGCGTATCCTGACGGAGCCGGAAAACTCTTTGGTCAAGCAGTATGTAGCTTTACTGGGCACCGAGGGCGTTTCGCTGGACTTTGACGAAGCGTCCATTGACGCTCTGGCGGACCTTTCGGCTGAGATCAATCAGACGGTCGAAAACATCGGCGCACGCCGCCTTGCGACAGTGATGGAGCGTTTGCTCGAAGAGATTTCTTTTGCTGCGCCAGATCGAGGGGGTGAGACCATCAAGATCACCGAAGCCAAGGTCCGAGAAGAAGTCGGCGAGTTGGCCAAGGATGCCGACCTGAGCCGGTTTATCCTCTAAGGCAAACTCAGGCTTTCCACTGCATGGGTTGCAGGTCACCACGCAGGTAAAGCGGGTGACCCGGCTCCCCGTGTTTGGTGAGTGTGAAGGCTTTGAGCGGGAAGGGCCTGAGCAGGTCCTGAAGCGCAGCGGAGCGATCCAAATGCGCGCCATGCGTGCCCCAACCACAGAGCAATGTGCCGCCCAGATCATGTACGACCGTCGCTGTCTCCAGAATGGTTCGGTCATTGTCCGGGCCAACGGGGTCGGGGTGGGCTTTCATGTTCTTTGGGTCAGTCGCGCGATAGGCAAAGGCGTTCAGGACGATTACTTCGCCGTAACCCCAGCCCGCCGCGTAGCGTCGGCATTTGGCGACGGTCGGGTCGTCTTTGACCTCATCGGCGGTGCTGGGATTGAGCAGGATGAAGGCAATCACCGGCTTTTCCTGTTCCAGCAAGCCAGCAGGTCGCCGTAAGAAATAGCGGTGAGACCGATCTGGGGACCAGGTTGTATCAGTCCCCGGAAACAGAATGTCGCTGGTGGTCGGCAAGCGCTTAGGGCCGGGTCTGGCCGGAACCTTCGACCACGTATTTGTAGGATGTCAGCTGCGCCGCTCCAACCGGGCCGCGCGCATGCATGCGACCCGTGGCAATTCCAATTTCTGCACCCATGCCAAACTCGCCACCATCGGCAAACTGTGTTGAGGCATTGTGCATGACGATTGCTGCATCAACTTCGCGCTGGAAGCGGGCGGCTGCGTCTGGATCAGCCGTAATGATGGCCTCGGTATGGTGCGAGCCGTGGGCGTTCACGTGCTCGATGGCTTGATCAAGATCGCTGACAACACGCACGGACAGCACGGAATCCAGATATTCCGTGTCCCAATCTGCTGCGGTTGCTGCGCCGATACCGCTCACCAGTGCCTGTGTTGCCTCATCCCCGCGAATGTCTTCACAGCCGGCTGACTTCAGTGCTGCAACAGCGCTTGGGAGGAACTGGGCTGCTACGTCCTGATGCACCAGCATGGTCTCAGTCGCGCCGCAAATCCCGGTCCGGCGCATCTTGGCATTGACCACGACCTGTTCAGCCATCGCCAAGTCTGCATGAGCGTCCACGTAAGTGTGGTTGATGCCATCAAGGTGGGAGAAGACCGGCACCCGCGCTTCGTTTTGTACGCGCTCGATCAAGCCCTTGCCCCCGCGTGGGACGATCACATCGACGTACTCCGCCATTTTCAGCAACATACCAACCGCTTCCCGGTCTACCGTTGGAACCCGTTGCACGGCCTCCGCTGGCAGGCCCGCTGCGCGCAACCCATCCTGCATGCACTCGAGGATGACGCCGGAGCTGTTAAAGCTGTCGGATCCCCCACGCAGGATCGCGGCATTTCCTGCTTTCAAGCACAGGGCCGCCGCGTCTGCGGTCACGTTGGGACGGCTTTCATAGATGATGCCAATCACGCCCAAAGGCACAGCAATCCGGCGAATGCGCAAACCATTTGGACGGTCGGTCGTCTCTAGCTCTTTACCCACGGGATCATCAAGCTCAGCAACAGAGGCCACACCGGCGGCCATGCCCTCAATCCGCTCTGGGGTCAGCAGAAGCCGGTCGAGCATCGCTTTGCTCAGGCCTTTCTCCTCGCCTGCTTTCATGTCGATTTCGTTCGCCGCGACAATGTCATCAACGCGCGCACGAATGGCAGCAGCAGCAGCATGCAATGCTTCTTTCTTCTGCGGTGCCGGGGCCAGAGACAGCGTGTGCGCAGCGGCGCGTGCAGATTTTCCCAAAGCGTTCATGCTATCTTGCAGACTCATGGCGAGCTCCCTTGCCCATCAGAAGGTGAATTTTATCCTAGAACAGTGCCAAATCGTCAGCGTGGATCAAGTTCGGACCGCGTGTTTCGCCCAGTAAACTGGCGATATCAGCGCTGCGTTTGCCCGCGATCCTTTCCGCCTCCTCGCTGTCATAGATGGCGATGCCGCGTCCGATATCGCTGCCATCGGTGCCTTGCAGCTGGACGGTGTCACCGCGCTGAAAGCTTCCTTCGACCCGCGCCACGCCCGCGGGAAGCAGGGATTTGCCCTTTTTCACAGCCGAAGCCGCACCGTCGTCCAGCACCAGAACGCCGTTGCCTGACAGCGCGCCGACCAACCACGCCTGACGCGCAGAATGACGCGAAACTGCAGGCTTGAACAAAGTGGCCTTGCTGCCTTCACGCAGGGCAGATAGGGGGTTGAGGCCGCGACCATCAGCGATCACCATCGCGCATCCAGCGCCCAGCGCAATCTTCGCGGCGGCGAGTTTGGTAACCATGCCGCCGTTCGAATAAGCGCTGTTTTCAACGCCAGCCATGGCTTCGACTTCGGGTGTGATGCCGCTGGTAATCAGGTGAAGATGCTCAGCGCTGGGATCTGTTTTGGGATTGGCGGTGTAAAGCCCATCAATGTCGGAAAGCAGCACCAGTAAATCCGCGCCAACCATGCCGCCAACCCGCGCGGCCAGCCTGTCGTTATCCCCAAAGCGGATTTCCGCGGTGGCGACCGTGTCGTTTTCATTGACCAGGGGAATCGTACCCCAATCAAGAAGCCGGTTGAGCGTGGCACGCGCATTCAGATAGCGCCGGCGGTCTTCGGTGTCTTCCTGCGTCACCAATATTTGCCCCACGTGCAACTCACGTTCGGCGAAGCAGTCGGCATAGGCTTCGGCCAACCGGATCTGCCCGAGCGCCGCCGCCGCCTGTTTCTCATCGAGGCCCAGATTGGACGGCTCCCGCCCTTGCAAGCGCAAACCCACGCGGATCGCGCCGGAAGATACCAGAACGACCCGACGTCCGCTCTTCACAAGATCGGCGATGTCGTCCACCAGCGCGGCCATCCAGTCGCGCCGGATCGACCCGTCTTCGCGCACCAGCAGGGCGGAGCCAACTTTGACGATGATCGTCGGCGCTTCTTTGATGGCCTGTTGCGCTGTCGCGACGTTGGTCAGGGCGTCCATGGTGCTTCGACCTCACCTTTGGCTTCTCGACGGTCCTGCTCGCGTTGTGCATCGGCCATGTTTGCCAGTTCATGCAGGATGGCATCAACGCCTTCACCACTGACCGCCGACATGATCCAAACCTTTTTGCCTCCTGCCGCCTCAGACAGGATCCGCGCCTGATCTTCCGCCAGTTCCGGCCCAATGGCATCAGCCTTGTTCAGCGCCAGAACTTCGGCTTTATCAGCCAGATCGCCGCCATAAAGCTCCAACTCACGGCGAAGTTTCAGGTAGGATTCACCCGGATCATCCTCGCAGCCGTCGACAATATGCAGCAGACCGGCCGAGCGCTCGACGTGGCCCAGGAACCGCGTTCCCATGCCCGCCCCGTCGGATGCGCCTTCGATCAGTCCGGGGATATCGGCAATCACGAAACTGCGGTTCTGGATCGCTGCAACCCCAAGGTTTGGATGCAGTGTGGTAAACGGGTAGTCGGCAATCTTCGGCGTGGCTTTCGAAACGGCGGAAAGAAACGTGCTTTTGCCAGCGTTGGGAAAACCCAGCAGGCCAATGTCCGCAATCAGCTTCAGATGCAGCCAGATCCAGCGCTCTTCCCCCGGATAGCCCAGGTCTCGGCGGCGTGGCGCGCGGTTGGTTGAGGTCTTGAAGCGTGCATTGCCAAAGCCGCCATCGCCACCCTTGGCAATCATGACCCGTTCACCGGCTTCGGTCAGATCCGCAAGAACAGACTCGCCAAACTCATCGAGTATCTGCGTGCCCACCGGAACTTTCAGCGTGATTGATTTCCCCGCCGCCCCAAACTTGTTTGCGCTCTGACCATTCTTGCCGCGCTCGGCCTTGTAGTGCTGGACATAGCGGTAGTCGATCAAGGTGTTGAGGTTGTCGACGGCTTCGACAAAGACATCCCCGCCCTTGCCGCCGTCCCCCCCATCCGGGCCGCCGAATTCGACATACTTTTCCCGCCGGAAGGAGATCACTCCGCTTCCACCGTTGCCTGAGGCGATAAATACTTTGGCCTGATCTAAGAACTTCATGGTGTGCCACTTACACGATGCGGGGAGTGCGCTCAAAAAAGAATTGACCCTGAACGCAAAAAGGGAGGCCGAAAGCCCCCCTTATATGAAACCAGAGTATCGGCGGTCGCTTACTTAGCGCCCTTGATGCCCGTGATTTTCACGACGGTCTGGTGCTGACGATGACCGTTGGTGCGACGGAAGTTTTTCCGGCGACGACGACGGAAAACCAGAATTTTCCGTGTGCGCTTCTGTTCCATCACTTCTGCGGTTACGGTTGCGCCTGCGACCGTTGGAGTGCCGAGGGTAACCTTGTCGCCTTCGCCGACCATCAGGACCTGATCGAAGGTGATCTTGTCACCGACTTCAGCTTCCAGCTTTTCGATTGGGAAAACGGAATCAGTTTCGACGCGGTATTGCTTACCGCCAGTTTTGATGACTGCGTACATTTATGTGCTGTCCTATTGTTGCAGCTGACGCTCTTGCTGTGCGGTCGAATCAACCGCGGGGCGCCTTGGCTTGTTGATAGAGCCGCTTTCCTATGCCCAGACCCGACAGAGGTCAATGAAAACCACCTGTTATCAGTGCATTGCTGCTGCTATCCCGCGTAGGGCTCATGTAAGCAACGCGTAATCGTAGGCTCGGAGCTGTTGCGGCTCTTTGCGCTTTGTCCTAGACACGGCGGTGGAGAGGTGCCGGAGCGGTCGAACGGGGCGGTCTCGAAAACCGTTGTGCGCGCAAGCGTACCGAGGGTTCGAATCCCTTCCTCTCCGCCAGCCTTTGTTTGACTGATGGCCCACCACGGGATCTCCCAAGGGACGCGCGAACGTCTTTTGGAAGAATGCTAATTTCGTACAGCAACAACTTCCATACAAACGCGATATCTTTTGCTAATTCCATAACGCACTGGGTTAAAACCGCACTCTTCCAGTAATGAAAACAGCCGGCTTCTACTGAAATTGTGATAGTGTTCCAATTCACCTAAGTATGGATTGGCATTATTTTTTGTCATCAATTTCCATACAAGATTCTCTGTATTTGGCATGGACAAAGTAATGCACCCACCTTCTTCCATCTTGGAATGGAGAGAGAGCAAAACATCTTTTGGATAGGGAATGTGCTCTAGAACATCCATCATACTGACAACAGCAATTTCACTTTCGAAATCAATAGTTTCAACTAATTGACAGTACGCTTCGAAACCAAGCTGTTTTATTGATCGTACACTTGTGTTTCTCAAATCAACGCCAATCGGATGAAATCCAAATTCTTCTGCCGTGAAGAGAAGGGAGCCATTGCCGAAACCAACATCAAGCCAAGTTCCACTCGATTTATAGGGCAGGACTTTCTCAATGATATCAGCGGACTTTACTCTTTGCTGTTCAATTTGAAATCCAACTTTCTGATTTTCCTGTGTATTTTGGAATATAATTTCAGCGGCGTCGTCTGTGAAATACCCGTCAATAAATTGGTGGCCACAGTCGTTACAGTCCATCCACTGCATCTTTCGCGGTATAATTTTATTGTACATGGGGTGTTCACCGCAGTCCCCCGTCAAAGATTTCGCAATTGAATCGGAGCTACATAAGGGGCAGCGGTCATAGATTATTCTTGGTTCCACTTTTTTATGGCCTTCCTTATTTTATCATTTCTCACCGCAGCGCCTTTGCGCCTTCGAAATTGAGATTTTATAATTTCTTATTGAGACGATGCATACTTAGTCATCTTTATCGGCCCGGTCCTAAAGTTCAATAACGCAATTTTTTGATTTCCCTGACGATGCTTCTGGTAGTGGCAGAGTCGGGTTGTGTGCTTGAGCGAGCGCAGCCGGGGTCTAGTCTGCCATCCAGCGCCGCTGAACCCAGAAACGATGCTGCAAAAGGATAGCGGCGCAAAACAGGCCGACGACCAGCCCCAACCACACGCCAATCTCCGCCAGTGGCGTCCAGAATCCGAGCAGATAGCCCGCTGGCATACCCAAGGCCCAGTAACTTACGACAGCGTGGATCATCGGCGTTCGCGTGTCTTGAACCCCGCGCAGTAGGCCCATGGCCATAACTTGCATACCGTCGGCAAGCTGGAACAGCGCTGCTACCGCCATTAAGCCAATGCCAATACGAATGATCGCTTGAGCCTGTGGTTCCTCTGGACTGAGAAACAGTCCGATGAGAGGCCCCGGCAAGCCGAGGAACAAAAGCATGGTGAGGCCAATCATCAGCAGGGAGCACAGGATCGCGACCTTTCCGCCACGGAGCAGGTTTGGCACATCGTCGCGGCCAAAGGCACGACCAGCGCGCACTGTCGCTGCCTGACTCAAGCCAATGTGGACCATAAACATGGTGGAGGTAATCTGCATCGCGATACCATGTGCGGCGAGTTGCTGTGTGCCGATCCATCCCACCATCAAGGCTGTTGCTGTGAACAGGCCGCTTTCTGCCAAATGGGTCAGGCCGATGGGCCAGCCCAGTTTGTACACGGCGCGGAAGGCTTCCCAATCAGATCGCCAGAGCCTTTGGAACAGCACGTACTGCGGCAACTTTCGCCGGATAAACAGACACAGTCCCAGCAGCATCAAGCAATGATTGAGCAAAGTGGCGATCCCGGCGCCGGCGATGCCAAGCTCAGGAAACCCCCAATTGCCAAAAATCAGAAGCCAGTTGCCCGCGGCGTTACCCACGCCGCCAACAACGGTGACCCAGAAAATGACCTGTGCCCGTTCCAGAGCCGCCAAGTAACTCTTGAGAACCATGACCAGCAGCGCCGGAAACATGCCCCATCCTGCGATCCGCAGATAAACCTGTGCCAGATCTGCGATTTCCGGGTTTTGCCCCAGCAAGCGCAAGATCGGCGCGGACCACCACATGATGGGCATGAGTGCCGTTCCCGCAATCACAGAAAGCCAGAGGCCCATCCGTGTCACCCGCCGGACCTGAGTGGGATTATCGGCACTGGCTGCGGAGGCCACCATGGGCATAACGGCATGAGAAAAGCCGCTGCCCACCACAAACAGGGTGAAAAAGAAGGAATTAGCCAGCGCGCCAGCCGCCAGGGCCTCGATACTGTACCAGCCGAGCATCACGGTATCGGTTAATCCAATAAGGGCGTGAGCAAGATGACTGCCCACAAGCGGGACGCTCAACAGCAGCATCGCCCTGGCGTGACCTCTGAGACTCAATACTGTGGCTGACATCCGTTACCCTGACCTGACGCGTCCTTCTGTGGGACCGCCTGCCGTCAAGATCGACCCTTCATGACCTTTCATCAAGAAGTTTTGTCTTTCCCTGAAGCCCGTGTTGCGCGTGAGCGTCTTAAAGGGCGCTGAAGGGGCAAGAGAGGCGATATTTGTTTGGGGTGGGGCTGTCGTTTTTGTGCCGCGTCGCATCATAAAGTTGAAGTAGGGAAGGCGAAATTACCCTTAGAGGGCCAAAATCACCCACGACTCTGAACATTATGCAACCCCGAAAACATTGGAAAATCGCATAAATAGTGATGCACGACTGCAACATTACTGTAAAAAGGCGCTGTAACCTATTGAAATAAGGCATTATCATTTCGTAAAAGGGCAATGCATTTGAATTTGAAGCGCACTTTATCAGCGCATCCGGTTGAGTTTTTTCAGATTGGCCGGGCATTTTTGGAGAAATGATTATGAAATTTCACTTGTTCGCAGGCTCATGCCTTGCAGGTGTCTCGGCTGCCAGCATTTCAAACGCAGTGGATATTACCCTCGGCGGCTCTATCGATATGGGTATCGAGTTCGGGGTCAGCAAAAACAGCGGTGCCCTGACCTTTGCAGAGGCTTACAACGGCTTTACCCTCTCCTTCGACCTGAGCGGTACAACCGATATGGGTATGAAGTACGGTGGTTCCTTCTCGTTGGGCACCACGGCTTCCATTGAGTTCAATCCTTACGTTTCCGGTGACAAAAAATACCTCGGTAAGGCATCGGTTGAAGGCGCAAACGACATCGTCGGTATGGCCTACAACGTCTCTGGTGGTGCAGCGATCGCTTCATCCCACATCGTCGCAGTAAAGATCAACTCAAGCTGGCGCTCGGTTGGTGATGTTCGGACGGATTACGTCATCGAGCTGTCCCCAAGCTTTGTTTCCAGCAACATCTGTAAGGTTGCTGGCCGCGCTGTGGCTGTCGGCTCAAGCTCAATCGTCGCTGGGGATTACGGTCCGTCGACTGCGCCGCAATATGCAAACGCTGTTGCCAGCGGATACTTGCCTGTTGGTCAGGTTGTTCAGAACACAACCACGAGCGTCCCTGCCGCTGTTGGCGGCGTTGCTGGTCTAAACGCTGGCCAAGCTTCCGTTGCTGCCACTGTTGGCTTCGAGACGACAAAGGGTGCTGTCGTAGCGATCACAAAGCCGATTGCCGCTATTGCAGCAAGCGCATTTTCAAACCCCGGCTCCGCAAACATCACCCGTTTTGCCTACCAGGACAAAGGTAGCGTCGACTTTGATGGCTCTGGCAGTGACGGACCAACCGTTACCAGCGCGCGGATTTACGCTGGCCCGTTCATGGAAGTCAAAATGGCGTCTTCAACCACGAAACTGGTCGTTGGTGCGGCCTGTGTCGAAGGCTTGAACACTTCTGACGCGGCTTTCTACCTTGATAACGTTTCCAAGGTCATGACTGCGACTGATGCTTCGATCTTCGTCGAAGGCGGTTTTGGTCGACTGACCCTGCAGTCCGGTGATTACTCTGGTGGTGTTACATCGATTGCCGGTGCCGGCGATCAGGCTGACATCAAGGCTGACGGTCTGGTCGTGATTGGTGAGAGCGTCGGTCTGTTGGGCGCCAACCCTTATGTTGCTGTCGATCTGGCACCAAGCTCCTCTTTGGGTGAGCTGGAGCTTGTCACCGGCGCAAGTGTCAACATGGGCAATCTAATTGCGGCCTTTGACTTGAAAGTCGGTAGCGATGATCTGATCGCGCTCGATACCTGGGATCTGGGCATGGACTACTCCATGGGCGGCTTGGCCGTTGGCTTTGCGGCTGATTCCAACAATGACTGGGGTCTGTCTGCAAGCATGGCCGCTGGCGGTTTTGCAGTCGATGCTGAATTCGGCGCAACCGGTAACGAAGACCACACCAAGTCGGGCATCGTGTACTCGATCGTTGGTGCAACATCGCTCAACGGCTTTGGCATCTCGCTGGGTCTGGATCAGGATCTGAAGACGTCCTTCGCGGTGTCTTACGGTCTGGGCAATCTGAACCTCTACGCTGGCTATGATGTTGGTGATGAAGGTGGTGCCGTTGGCGCGACACTGTCCTTCTAAAAGGACCTTTTTTTCTCGCAGCTCCGGTCGCTTTGCGACTGGGGGTGCATCCTAGAGTGAAAAGAGCCTGTCAGGGTCCATCCTTGGCAGGCTCTTTTTCGTCTGTGCCCCAAGACTGGCGTGGACAAGAGGAAGGCAGGTCGTCAAACTCCGGCTTCTCGTAAAACCGGAACGTGCAATGACCACCAAAATCAGCTCAGACTACCTCATTGTCGGCACTGGCGCCGTTGGAATGGCATTCGCGGACGTTTTGCTGAGCGAAACAGACGCGACAATGACCATGGTAGACCGCTATCCGGCTCCCGGAGGGCATTGGAATGTCGCTTATCCCTTTGTTACGCTGCATCAACCCAGTGCTTTCTATGGCGTGAGCTCAAAAGAGCTGAGCAAAGGGCATGTTGATCAGATCGGCTTGAACAAAGGACTGAGTGATCTGGCCACGGGCGCCGAAATCAAAGCCTATTTCGATGAAGTGATGCGCCAAACATTTCTGCCTTCGGGCCGAGTGCAGTATTTTCCCATGTCAGACTATCAGGGGCAGGGGCGCTTCACCTCTTTGCTCTCCGGCGCTGAGAGCGTGGTTGAATTCGACACGCTCGTCGACGCAACCTTTCTTAAAACCAGCGTGCCAGCGACGCATGAGCCGAACTTTACTGTCGATCCGGGCGTTTCTTTCATTCCGATCAACGGATTGGTCAACGTTCAGGAGCCTCCAGAGCGCTATGTCATCGTAGGAGGCGGAAAAACGGGCATTGATGCCTGTCTCTGGCTCTTGCAGAACGGCGTTGATGCGGATCGTATCACTTGGATCATCCCAAGAGACGCGTGGATGCTGGACCGTAACAACACCCAGCCGCGGCGCGAATTTTTCGATCAAACCATTGGCTCACAGGCCGCTTTGATGGAATCGCTGGCCGAAGCAACCGACCGGGACGATGCCTTTGACCGGTTGGAGGCCTCTGGCTATTTCCTGCGGTTGGATCCTGCGGTTCGACCGGCCATGTTCCACGGCGCAACCATTTCTCCGGATGAAGTCACAGCGCTGCGGAGCATCAAAGACGTGGTGCGAATGGGACGTGTTACCCGCATCAGCGCAACGCAAATTGAGTTGACGGAAGGGACAATTCCGACGTCATCAAGGGCCTTGCACGTCGATTGCAGCGCTTCCGCCATCACCAATCTCGAAACAAAACCGATCTTCAATAACAAGGTCATCACCCCACAGATGGTGCGTTCCTATCAGCCTATTTTCAGCGCAGCACTCATCGCGCACGTTGAGGCGGCTTACGAGGGCGACGCTAAGAAGAATGCCCTGTGTGAGGTTGTTCCCGTGCCGAATTCGGACAGCGACTTCTTTCGCTTTACTGCCGTTTCAATGATGAACCAGTACAATTGGGGGCAGGATAAGACATTGCGCCGCTGGATTGCTGATAATCGGCTGGATGGGTTCAGTAAGCTGATCTCAGACATCCCGAAGGAGGATACGCACCGCCGTGGAACGATCCAGCGCATTCGAGATAACTCAATGCCTGCAATGATGAAGTTACAGCGCTTCATCAAAGAGCTCGACGACGCGGAAGCCTCCACAAACCCACAGCCGGTGACAGAGCTGCAGATCCATAAATCTGACCACACCCAAACACGGCTCATGCCTTTCGCACTCCGTGAGCTGGAGGACGGAGAGGTGAGGATGAAAGTCGAGCAGTTCGGGTTTTCGTCCAACAACATAACCTATGCGGTCACGGGGCACAGTCTGCGCTACTGGCAGTTCTTTCCGCCGCAAGGTGACAGTGATGACAGTTGGGGTCTGCTGCCGGTTTGGGGGTTTGCGACCGTTCAAGAAAGTCGATGTGAAGACCTGGAAGAAGGTAGTCGGCTCTTTGGCTACTGGCCAACGGCGAGCCACGTGACCATTCGGCCAACCCACATAAACGCGTCACGTGTGGTTGATGGCTCTCCGCACCGTGCGGATTTGGCGCGAGCCTACAACGCTTATCGGCGCATGGGGGAGCCTAATCCCATGATGGATCAACCGATGATGCTGCTCTCACCACTCTATATTACCTCCTGGTGCCTATGGGATTATCTCGTTGATAATCAGTGGTTTAGCGCTAACCGCGTTGTCATAGTCAGCGCTTCATCCAAGACCAGCATCGGCCTCGCAACGGCCTTGAGCATGGACCCGGAAGCCAAGCCTGCCACGGGGTTAACCAGCAGCCGCAACCGTGATTTTGTCGCTGGCCTTGGCCTTTATGATCAAATCGTTTCCTACGATGATCTGACCGAACTCGAAGACACGCCGACTGTGGTTGTCGACATGTCCGGCAATGCGGAGGTTTTGTCCGGTATTCAGCAATACCTGGGCGATAATCTGAAATACTGCATCAACGTAGGCCTGACGCACTGGGATCAACCTGCCCAAGGGACCGGTATCCCGAAGGATCGTAAGGAAATGTTCTTTGCCCCTGGGCACATCCAGAAACGCTCGGCAGAGTGGGGGGGCAAGGAACTCGACCAACGCACGACAGCATTCATGATGCAGGCGGGGATGAAGGCGCAGGGTTGGATTTCGTACCAGTCTCATCGTGGTTTACAGGGTCTGGAAGCGCTCTACGGCGAGGTCGTTCAGGGAGCGATTGCCCCTGACAAGGGGCTGGTCATCCAGATGTGAGCATCTCAGGGCATTGACGCTCAGCGATTGAGCTTTCATTGACGAGGGATGATGTCGATTTTTCGCGATAGGCAGGTAAGGCTTGCCATGCTGCTCCTGTACGGGTTGGCGGCACTGTGCCTGTCGCTTGCCCATGCCGAGCGGATCTTTGCGGAACCTGTCTTGGATCGACCCAGCTTCTGTCTCAGTGAGGTTGAGGCGAACGAGGCCGGGGGTTTGCCGGATTGCGGTCTTTGCAAAGACTTATCTGGTGCTGTCCCGACTCATTTTTCGCCTGACGCATTTGCCATCTCTCAGCATGTTGAAGCGCTGCGCTTTGTCTCCATCATCAATGTCGGTCTGACATCGCACTTACCGCCTGTTGGCTCGCGAGCACCCCCTTTGTTTTCCTGACTCATCCAACGTAAATTTTGAAATCAGGAAACATCCCATGAAAAAGCTTCTTACTGTTTTTGCCCTTAGCGCTGCTCTGGGCACATCACTCTTTTCCCACGCAGACGATCAGGCGGACCATCACGGTTTGATGATTACGGAGGCCTGGAGCCGCGTGACCACACCCGGGGCCAAAGTTGGCGGCGGCTATCTGAAGATTACCAACCATAGCGACAACGACGATCACTTGGAGTCCGTCGCCTCGGACCATTCTGCCAAGGCCGAAGTTCATTCCATGGTCATGCAAGACGACGTCATGATCATGCGTCCGCTCGAAGAGGGTTTGGCCATTCCAGCAGGTGAGACAGTGTATCTGGCGCCGGGCGGTCTGCATCTTATGTTCATGCAACTCCGTCAGCCTCACGTTGTCGGGGAACCATTCGACGCCACGCTGAGCTTTAAGCATGCCGGTGAGAAAACCGTGTCGTTCGAAGTCTTGTCGATGCGAGACAGCATGGCGCGCGAAACGCAATCTGATGATCATGCGGAGGAACACAAGCATTGAAAGCGCTTCGTTATACCTTGTGGGCAGCAGTCGTTCTGGCCGTTGCCGTTGCTGGCGCTATGGTCTGGACGCTCAACCAGCCGGGTCAAACAAACTCCTCAGGAACCGGAGCGCCCACGCTGGGCGCGCCGTTTTCTCTGGTTGAGGCGAACGGTGAGCCCATAAGCGAGCGCGCCTTTGCCGGGCGACCGACGGCTCTGTTTTTTGGTTTTACTCAGTGTCCTGAGGTGTGTCCGGTTTCGCTTTACGAGGTCTCTACCCTCATGGATGAACTGGGGGCAGAGCGCCGCGATCTGCAGGCTTTTTTCATCAGTGTAGACCCGGAACGCGATACACCTGAGGTTCTTGAGTCTTACATCTCACCTTTTGCTGACAACATTCGCGGAATCACGGGTGACTTGTCCGGCATTCTCGCGCTGGCTAAAGCGTGGGGGATTCACGTCGAAAAGCTGCCTTTGGCAGATGGCGACTACACGGTTGATCACACGGCATCGGTGATTTTGGTGGATCGGGCGGGAAAGTTCAGAGGAACAATTGCCTACCGCGAAAATCATGAAACCGCCCTGGAAAAACTCAAGCTGATCATCGATCTCTAGGCTTCTGATTCTCTTTTTTTAATAGGTTTGTCTGCATTTTAAACGATTTAAGATAGGTTATGCGTGGATTCGCGTATATCAGTCGCATAACAGCATTAAATGTCAGTATCATTAGAATAAGTCGATAATAACTAAATCACCTTTTGGTTTAGGATTTCGACTGTGAATCTCGTCATGAAGTTAGCGGCTTTGGTGCTTGTGCTGTGTCCGGCACTGGCAAACGCCCAGTTTCAGAAAGTGCGTGCAACCGTGAGCCTTCCGGAGCGGTTCGCCCAGACTAAAGTCTGCGATACTTCAGCTTTTCCCCCTTTTAACCGACATGGGCCGTGGCATTTTGATCTGTGTAACGGTGCTGCAGAAGTCATCGTGAGTTGCCACATCTCGGCTTCGATGCGGGCTAAGGAGGTTTTGCCTTCCCCCATGCTTCGTCGCGCTCTACTGCGGATGATTGAGGAGTTTGAGGCTGGCGCAGGCGTGGAAGAGGCTGTTCACAGCGCTTTGGAGCTCAGATGCGAATACGTGTTGAGTGTACCGGGATAAAAAAAGGGGCCAGCACGATTACCGTGCCGGCCCCTCTCGCATCATCAGATTTCAGAACTTTAGCCTCAAGTTGGCGGTAGTTGCTTGGGTGCTTGTGCGGCACGGGTTGGCAGACCAACACTGCCACTCGCCCCGCAATCGGTGCATACAGCCCGCCAACGCGTGTGTTCCGCTCCACAACTCGAGCACACCTGCGGTTCAATGGGCAAACTATGACCATTGAGCGCCGTCGGGGATCGGTCCCTTCCGTCGGTTTCCAGGTTTTGAAGCCGAAGCTTGAGTGCATTGACCCCCACCGCAGAAGAGGTTTCCGGCAGGTCGCCAACGGCATCTTTGGCGATGGCAATATCGCCGCTTTCAATGGCGGCCTCAGCGCGCAGGTATTGGCTGAACAAGGCGCTTGGGTTTGCCTGAACCAATTCCGCAATGGCGGTGCGCTTCGCAGCAATGCTTTGAGGGTCAAAGGCTCGAAGGTAGGTGGTTGCGACACCGGCAGTCGGGCGCAGACGCCATGCCTCCACAGCGTGTTCAATAGCCCGCCGCTTGTTGCCGAGTTCGAGGCTGGCCCGTGCTGCCAGCGAGCGGGCAGGGATGAAGGTAGGGTCATCGGACAGAGCCCGCGTCGCGTGATCAACGGCTTGTCGCCAAGCGCCCTTTTCTGCTGCTTGGAAGGCCAGATCCGTTTCGGTCAGGGCCAGACGGTTTTTGGCGTCAGAAGAAGACAGCAGGCGGCGACTGGCCAGTCGTTTGACAGCGCGTTGCGCGCCTTCGAGCTGGCCTGTCTGGAGACCCATTTCGTACTCGGTTTCCAAGATCCAAGGGGCGTTGGGTTTGATTTTGCGGGCGCGTTCCAACAACTGCTGAACCTCTTTCCGGTCCCCGCGCGCGAGGGCCTGCATGGTCTTGCCACGCAGACCGAGAAAGGCGGTTTCATCATTCTTCGTCATTTCGTCGAAGTATTTTGCCGCCGATTCCTCATCCCCGTTGAGCTGTGCGGCTTGTGCGGTCAGAAGCATGGTCGCTGGGGTTTCTTCGAGCAATTTGTTGGCTCGGCGGGCTTGCTTGTCGGCCTCGTCAGGGTCACCGGCGGCCAGCGCAACCAAACCATGGGTCAGAGCCTTGTAGCCTCGGTTTTGCCGAGAGATACGCGCGTTTTTCGCCATTTCTGCCGGCATAGCAAGTGTGCGACGCACGGCGAAATACACCCAGCCAAAGAGCCAAAAGGCAATCAGCAGCCCAAAGAATACAAAACCAAGGTGAAGTTTCAGGCGGTAGCCAAAAACCTCGAAGGACGCGTTCCAGTCTGGGTTTTCACTGAACACGTAAGCAATCAATGCCAACACGACAAAGAAAGCAGCAAGCAGGATAAATCGGACCATAGTGTCGTCTCCCGTTCAGGCTTCCCAGCCGGTTAGTTGGATACCGATGCGCGGGCCGAATTCAGGGTCGTGGTTACCCAGTCCCCCAGAATGCGGCGCTGATCTTCGTAGGTGGCGCGATTACCTAAATCCGTGACAAGACCGTCAAAGCGAGCTTGCGTTTCGGGAGAAAGGTTCATTTCAACCGTATCATCAAGCAACTCCGTCAAAGCTGCGTCGTAGTCACCTTCAAGCACTCGAGCGGAGGCGCGGGCCATGTTGCCTTCGATGCCGGGAATGGCTGAGATATCTTCAATCTTTTCGATTGAGACCAGACTTTCCAGGCGCGCGATGACCTTACCGCCCCGCCCTTCGGCAGAGTTGATACGGGTTTCATTGATCAGCTTGGGGCTGAGAGCCTGAATGGTTTCGGCCAGGATTTGCTGAGTTGGGACGCGCATATCGGCAATGGCGTCCACGGTAGAGAGCACGCTCAACAGGGGCGCTTCGGTTGGGTTCAATGCTTCCAGCGAAGACATATGAGACCGAACCGGGGCAGAGGACGCCAAAGCATCCCGAAGTTGGTTTACGGCGAGAACCTTGGTGGACGTCTCAACCGAGACTTCTTTGAGCGCCGTGAATTCATCGCTGAGCCCACTCATCGACTCTGCGACCACAGCAAGCTGTTCCGCCGTCAGCGCTTTGGCTTCATCCAGTGTTGTCGACAGGGCAGACATTTGCTCACTCATGGTCGATTGGACGCTTGCCAATCGCTCGCTGAAGGCTGCAGAGGTCTCTTCAAACTGGGCTGTGACGGCTGAGCGGGTTTCGCTGAGGGCAGAATCGGTTTGGCTCGATAGATCCGCAAAGGCGCTCATGCCTGCATCAATAGAGGACTGCAGACCGGCGATTTGGTCGTTTGAGGATGCCCGGACGTCTTCGATGGCGACTGCGATTTGCTCGCTGACCTGCGCGGGCAGATCATTCAGGGCGCCTTCGGCGTTCTGCAGGCGCTCGGTCAGGTTTGCGACGAGGGTCTGGTTGCTGGCAAAGTCGGTGGAGAGTTCACCCAGTCGAGCCAGAGAACCATCCATGGTTTCTGCCAAGTCGGCAATCTGTGCATTGACTGAACTCAGTGCGCCCTCTTCGTCGAGGTTCATCAAAGCGGTGGGCTCAGCCGCAGCTGCCGGTACCACGTCTGCGCGGTCCAAGCTGGCGGTAACGCGGTCCAATTCGGTGTTCAGGGCGGCAATCGTCGCGGCAAGGTCAGCTTCGACCTGATCGACGCTGCTCTTCACAGAAGCCAGCTCTCCTTCGAGCAAAGAGAGGTTGGCCGATCCATCTTTGGGCGCTGCTTCAATGGCCTTAAGTCGAGCTTCAATGCTCTCAAAGGTTCCTTGGGTCTCACTGAAATCTGTAGGGTCGTTGTCCCGGATGACAAACACCAGAGCAATCGCGCTCACAACCAGCGCAAGAACGGCAACGATGAGCGAAAGATTCATCGACTTCTTTTCAGAAGCTTCCGTTACATCTTCCGCGCTGGCTTCAATGATAGTGGCTTCTTGGGTGTTCTCGGCCATGATTTGGTTCCTTAACGAATTCGCGGCGCGCTGATGCGTGTTTGCAGTTGGGGCAGAAACATGTGGTGGAGCCTGCCCGTTCACGGTCCGCAACATCGCGTTTTCCAGAGACTTGCCAGATACAAACTACTGCCGACATCGACGCAAGCCAAGAATACGTGACGAAATGCTTGGAAGCACCCAGCACACCAATTTATATAAAATTTTTTATAAATAGACTCAAAACGCAAGGGATTTCAGAAGTTCGAGCATGGACAGGCGGTTGGAAGACTCTGGAAAAGCCATTTCAGTCCAGAATTTTGCCGAAAATCGGGTTCGCTTTCGTGCTGTCAGGCCAATGAGACGAAGTTGATCGGGTCTCTTGGCCCCTAATTTTGTCAGCAGTGATTCGAAACCCTGCCGCTGAGACGGTGATAGCGCGAGGACTGAAAGTGCCGGAGCCTGTATGATTTCGCGGGCTGTTGCAGGCGTCCACGGGTTAAGGAGGGACAGCGCGCGATGATAAATCGGCACAAACAAATCCCGCTGTGGATCAAGTTTGATGCTCAATTCGGTGGGCGTCAGCGCACGGTTGCCGAGATAGATTTTCGGATGCGCTTCCAGAGCAGCGGGGAGCCCCTCGCGGCGAAAGCCACCTGTGGCGGACCAGACAGGTGTGATCCCGAGCGCCCTGACAGCCTGGCTGGTTTCCGGGCCTGGCGTGATGATGCGCAAGGACGAGCGAACATCTGGAAACCAAGATTGACGGGCAAGGGCAACCGCGGCGCGTGGGCTGGGAATGACAACCAGAGCCTCCTCCAGAGGCCCATTGGTGTCTGGCAATGCGGCTTTCACAGCAGAGTCGACAAAGAGACTCGCTCTCAGCACCCGGCACCCCCGCTGCCGAAGCACGGTGGCATAGGGCTGCGCGGCGACGTCCTGTCGATCTGTGCACATCAGAACCAAAGGCTGCGATGGTCCTGAGCGGTTGACGAGCCTTGGTCGGTTGCGCCAAGCAGAGGGCATGTTGGTTCTTGGCATCGAGTCTTCTTGTGATGAAACCGCTGCAGCGGTTGTGGACGCGTCGCGCCCGGTTGGAAAACGCATTCTCTCCAATGTTGTTTTCAGCCAATGGGACGCTGTGCGCAAGTATGGTGGTGTCGTGCCCGAAGTTGCTGCGCGGGCTCACGTCGAAAAAATAGACCCTGTCACGGAGCAAGCTTTGGCGCAGGCCGGGGTTTCCGTTGGCGATCTGGATGGGATTGCCGCGACTACTGGGCCGGGTCTGATTGGTGGTGTGATTGTTGGGGCGAGCTACGCCAAAGCTGTGGCTTTGGGCGCGGAGAAGCCGTTTCTCGCCATCAATCACCTTGAAGGGCATGCACTGACGCCGCGTCTGGTTGATGACGTGGACTTTCCTTATTTGCTGCTTTTGGTCAGTGGCGGTCATTGTCAGACTTTGCTGGTTCGCGGTGTCGGTGATTATCAGCGTATCGGGACAACGATTGATGACGCCATCGGAGAGGCCTTTGATAAGACGGCCAAGATGATGGGCTTGCAGATGCCCGGAGGTCCGGCGGTCGAACAATTGGCGCTACAGGGTGATGATCGGGCTGTTCCTTTGCCGGTGCCTTTTAAGGGGCGACCGGGAACTGATTTTTCCTTTTCAGGGCTCAAGACAGCGGTGCGACGTGCTGTAGAGGGCGATGCCGGCTATCGGTCCGAAGACGTCGCAGCGAGTTTTCAGCGTGTTGCCTTTGAGTCGTTGATTGATCGGACGCGGCGCGCGGCGCAGGGCGTAGATCTGGGGCTGAGCGCACTTGTTGTCGCGGGCGGTGTTGCGGCAAACCAGATTTTGAGCAGGAAACTGCAGGAACTGGGAAGCGAGCTGGGGCTCAAAGTGGTGGTGCCGCCGCTGTCATTGTGCACGGATAACGGCGCGATGATTGCCTGGGCTGGCGCAGAGCGGCTGGCATTGGGGCAATTGGACGATTGGTCGGAACAGCTGGGCTTTGCGCCAAGACCGCGCTGGCCGCTTGACCCAGATGCCCCGAAGTCGACCGGTGCGGGTGCAGCGAAAGCTTAACGGTGCGGGTGCAGCGAAAGCTTAGCGGTGCGGGTGCAGCGAAGGCTTAGCGGTGCGGGTGCAGCGCAAGCTTAGAAATCGATGCAGCGGCCTTTGGATTGCCAGTCGCCAAAGGTTGTAGGCTCTTGTCCTTCGGGTCCGCCATCTTCGGGTTGGCGTGCTGCGGCGAGGCCTTTAAAGACTTCATGCACCGGACGCATGTCGCCTGCATCCCCGGCCAGAGGCTTTTCCGGCTTGGCGTTTGTCGACTTCTGGACCACTGATGTTTTGAATTCTGAACTCATACTGTGAAAGTAGTGTTTCTTGGCTGAAGGTAAAAGACCCCAAAAGGGCGCACGCCCTGCAAAGCCCGGACGTGTTGATTATGCCCGTCTGACGGCGGCGCGAACGCTCGAAGCGGTTCCAGCCGAGGGCCTTTCACTGGATGAAGCCTTTAACCGGCAAGCCAAAGGGCTGTCACCAAGGGACCGGGGCTTTGCCTGGCGACTGGTGCGCATGGCCATGCGCCACCATGGGCCTTTGCTGCATCTGATGACTGAGGTGCTGGATAAGGGGCGCAGCGGGGTTCCGCCGTTCATTCAAGCCGTGATCCGGCTTGGTTTTACGGATTTGCTGCTGTTGGACACCCCGCCTCACGCTGCAGTTTCCTCAACGGTGAACCTGCTCGGCACGCGCTCCACTCAACGGTACCGCGGGATGGTCAACGCGGTTCTGAGGCGAGCGGATCGAGAACGGGATGCCTTTCTCGAAACCCTCTCCCGGCAGCCGTCGCTTCCCCATTGGCTCGCCGATCGTTGGCGCAAGCAGTGGGGTGAAGAAAGCGTGGCGCACTTCGATGCTTTAGCGCGTCAGGAAGCGCCGCTTGATGTCTGTCTGGTGGATCGGTCGGTGCAGGTTCTGGACGGAGCGGAACCACTGCCAACAGGTCAGTTTCGGTTTTCTGATGGCTTTCCGACATTTCAGGACAGTGAGATGGGCAAAAGTGGGAAGTGGTGGGTGCAGGATTTTGGCGCGCACCTTCCCATTGCCGCCTTGGGTGACTTGAAGGGAAAGGTCGCAATCGATCTCTGCTCAGCGCCGGGCGGAAAGACCCTGCAGCTTGCCCGTGCCGGGGCAGACGTCGTTTCGGTTGATAACAGCGGTCATCGATTGGAGCGGGTTACGCAGAACCTTGAACGCACAGGTTTGAAGGCTGCTGTCAAAAAGATTGATGTACTGAAATACAGCCATAAGCCGGTCGATCTGGTGGTGCTTGATGCGCCCTGTAGCGCTTCGGGCACGTTTCGCAAAAACCCGGAAGCGCCCTGGCTGCGCTCGCCTACGACTTTGCTGGAGCATGCAAAGACCCAAGCCAAGATGCTCGACAAGGCGGTGGAACTGGTCCAACCCGGCGGCACGTTGCTCTATATTGTCTGCTCCTTGGAACAGGAAGAGGGCGAGGGACAGGTGCAGGCGTTTCTGGATCGACAGTCGCGAGTAAGCCTGGATCCTTTCACCGATGAAGATGTTCCGGGACTGTCAAAAGCGCTGACTGCCGAAGGCACCTTGAGGATCCTTCCAAGCCACTATGCAGAGAGCGGGGGCGTGGACGGATTTTTCGCGGCTCGCTTCAGGGTCGCATAAGTGTCATTAAGGGGCGCACCTGAATGACTTGCTGGAACCTGAACTGTGACCACACCCCACAAACGCGCTCTCCTCTCTGTATCTGATAAAGCTGGCCTCGTGCCTTTTGCCCGTGCTCTGGCCCAAATGGGTTTTGAACTGGTCTCGACCGGCGGAACAGCGTCCCTGCTGGCCAATGAAGGTCTGGCAGTGACCAAGGTATCCGAGGTGACAGGCTTTCCTGAGATCATGGGTGGACGCGTCAAGACGCTGCATCCGAAGGTTCACGGGGGCCTGCTGGCTGATCAGGCGAACCCCGAGCACATGGCAACGCTGGATGAGCAGGAGATCGAGCCTTTTGGTCTGCTGGTCGTGAACCTCTACCCTTTTGCCTCGACGTTGGCGGGTGGAGCAGATTTCGCGACCTGTATTGAGAACATCGACATCGGTGGTCCGGCCATGGTGCGGGCCTGTGCCAAGAACCATGCCTCGGTGCTGCCGATTGTGGACCCAGGCGACTATGAGCGCGTCATCGCTCTGATCGAAGCTGATGGACTGGATGCCCAGACACGGCGTGGGTTCGCTGCTAAGGCCTTTGCTCATACGGCGCGTTATGACTCGCAGATTAGTCGTTGGTTGCAGGATGCAGAGGGTCCGGCAGGCTTTCCCGATGAGCTCAGTTTTGCCGGCGCGAAGTCGCTGGACCTGCGCTATGGCGAGAATCCACACCAAAGCGCGGCGCTGTACCTCACCGCCGAACAACGCCCCGGCATCGCAACTGGAGAGCTGCTGCAAGGCAAGCCGCTTTCTTACAACAACCTCAATGACGCTGATGCTGCTTTTGAGCTGGTTTCCGAATTCGATGATCCAGCAGTGGCCATTATCAAGCACGCTAACCCTTGCGGTGTTGCGTTGGGGGACGATCTCTACGGCGCGTACCGTCGTGCCTTGTCCTGTGACGAAACCTCAGCGTTTGGCGGCATTGTCGCCTGTAATCGCACCTTGGATGGATCCGTCGCTGCGGCCATTACGGAAATCTTTACGGAAGTTGTCATTGCGCCGGATGCCGATGACGCTGCGCGGGCTGTTTTCGCGCAGAAGCCGAACCTGCGACTGGTTCTGACCGGCGGCATGCCGGATCCGGCTGCCAAGGGGCTCACGGTGAAATCCATTGCGGGCGGTCTGCTGGTTCAGTCGCGTGATGATGAACAGGCTACTGTTGAGACCTTCAAGTCAGTCACAGCGAAGCAGCCCGATCAAACCACGCTGAACAATCTGGCCTTCGCTCAGCGGGTCGCGAAGCATGTCAAATCCAATACCATCGTGTTGGTCGCAGGTGGTGCAACGTTGGGCATCGGCGCTGGGCAAATGAGCCGCGTGGATGCAGCTCACCTTGCCATCAAGAAAGCGGGTGAAGCCGGGTTGGATGTTCAGGGAGCCGTTGCTGCCTCAGACGCTTTTTTCCCCTTTGCAGACGGGATTCAGGCATTGATTGATGCGGGGGTGAGTGCTGTGGTTCAACCGGGTGGTTCGATGCGTGACGATGACGTCATTGCAGCAGCCGATTCCGCAGGAATGTCGATGGTCTTCACGGGAACGCGACACTTTCGGCATTGATCGAAACTGCACTGGGTCATGGACTTTGATGCCGTCAACGCCTACCTACAGCCAGTCAAACATGTAAAAATTCTTTAGGACAACGGACATCATGCTTCAGCGCTTCGCAAAAGCAGTCTTCGGTAACGCAAACGCCAAGTACTTGCGCGGCCTTGAGTCGAAGGTTGCGGCCATCAACGCCCTTGAGGCTGAGTATGAGGCGCTGAGCGATAGCGCGCTTAAAGACAAGACGGCCGATTTCAAACAGCGGTTAGCAGACGGTGCGACGCTGGACGATCTTTTGATCGAGGCTTTCGCGGCTGCTCGTGAGGCGGGTAAGCGGGCTTTGGGCCTTCGCATGTTCGATGTTCAGCTCATGGGTGCCATGGTGCTGCACGAGGGACGCGTCGCCGAGATGAAAACCGGTGAAGGTAAAACCCTGACCGCTACGGCCGCTGCTTACCTCAACGCGTTAAGCGGCAAGGGTGTGCACATCATCACGGTGAACGAATACCTCGTGCAACGCGATTCCGCTGACATGGGCAAGCTGTATCAGGCCCTGGGTCTGACAACCGGATATGTGACGGCGGGTATGGGTCTGGATCGGGGTGTGCTGACGCCGGGCGAGATCGATAACGCCAAGCGCCGGGGTTACGGTGCTGACGTGACCTATTCCATCGCTGCGGAGGTCGGGTTTGACCACTTGCGGGACCAGATGAAACCAACACGGGCAGACATGGTGCAGCGCGGTTTCAACTTCGTGATCGTGGACGAGGCTGACTCCGTCCTCATCGACGAAGCCCGTACGCCTTTGGTGATGTCCGGTCCTGCGGTCGATGTTTCCAACGTGTTCCGGGCGACCGATTTGATCGCACAGGAATTATCTGAAGAAGCCTATACCATCGATGAAAAGACCCGAAATATCCAGCTGACGGAAGAGGGTGTGCCAGAGCTGGAAATCATCCTGCGCCGTCGTGGTTTGCTGGGTGAGGACAGCGGGCTTTACCAGCCTGAGAATGTCGGCCTGCTGCACAACATCATGGCGTCCCTTCGAGCCCATCGCCTGTTCCACAAGGACCAGCACTATATGGTTCAAGGCGGCGAGATCGTGCTCATTAACGAACTCACCGGCCGTGCTCAACCCGGGCGTCGCATGGGCGACGGTGCGCATCAGGCGCTGGAGGCGAAAGAGGGGCTCACAATCAAGCCCGAGGCCACGACCATCGCCACCATCACCTATCAGAACTTCTTCCGCCAGTATGCCAAGATTGCTGGCATGACCGGAACGGCGCTGACCGAAGCGGCAGAATTCGAAGCTATCTACAACATGTTCGTGACAGCGGTTCCGACCAACCAGCCCATGGTGCGGGAAGATCGGGACGACGTCATCTATCGCTTTGGTAACCAGAAGGTTCTGGCCATCCTTGACGATGTTAAGGAAGCGCATGCCAAAGGCCAGCCGGTGCTCCTTGGCACGCCGACGGTTGAAAGCTCTGAAATGTATTCCGCCGCACTCAAGGAAGCCGGGATCGAACACAACGTGCTTTCGGCGCGTCAGCATGAGAGGGAAGCCTTTACAATCGCTCAAGCGGGTGCGCCCGGCGCTATCACCATCGCAACGTCCATGGCGGGGCGGGGGACTGACATCCAGCTGGGTGGAAATTACGACTTTGCTTGCGCAGAGGCGATCAAGGGCGTCCGTGACCCGGCAGAACAAGAAAAAATCGCGGAGACCCTTAAGGCTGAAATCAAAGCCGCGCGGCAGAAGGTGATTGACGCCGGTGGTCTTTACGTTCTGGGGACCGAACGCGGTGAATCGCGCCGGGTGGACAACCAGTTGCGCGGTCGTTCTGGGCGTCAGGGGGACCCTGGAAAGTCTCGTTTCTACGTTTCGCTCGAAGACGACCTGATGCGTATTTTCGGCCAAGGTCTTGATACCTGGCTCAAGCGTTTCGGGATCGGGGATGATGAGGCAATCGAGCATCAGTGGATTACCAATGCCATCGCCAAAGCGCAGGAGCGTCGCGAGGGCTACAACTTCGACATCCGCAAGCAACTGATCCGCTACGATGACGTTCTGAATGATCAGCGTCAGGCTTACGCGGACCTGCGCGATGAGGTTCTGGATGAAGAGGACCTGACCGAAAAGCTTGAAGACATGCGGGAGAAGGCGACCGAAGATCTGGTTGCCCGCTACATTCCGCCTTCATCCTATCCGTCTCAGTGGGATCTGGAAGGTCTCGAGCGGGCTGCGGCGGCTTTTGTTCCGGCAGGTTTGGCAATTCAGGAGTGGGCTGCTGAAGATGGTGTTGATGACGAAGTGATCATTGACCGGACGTTGGAAGCTTTCGACAAGCACATGGCGGCGAAGGCTGCGCAGATTGGTCCTGAGACCATGCGGGCTGCAGAACGGCAAATCACGTTGCGCGTGTTGGACCAGCTGTGGCGGGAGCACATTCAAAACATGATGCGCTTACGCGAGGGCGTTTCCCTGCGTGCCTTTGGTCAGCGTGATCCACTTGCGGAGTATCGTCGGGACGGTTTTGAGATGTTCGATGGCATGCTCGAGCGGTACCGCAACTCCGTTGTTGTGGTGCTGGCAAACCTCGAAGTGCGTCAGCCCGATCCGGCTCAGCAGCAGCCGGCTTCTCAAGCTGCAGCCCGACCTGCGGTTGCCGCGCCAGTCGCCGCTGCGCCGGGGCAGCTGACAGAAGAACAAATGAAGACCACGAAGCGTAACGATCCATGCCCATGTGGGTCCGGCAAGAAGTTCAAACATTGCCACGGATCGGTCTAAGAACGGATCGCGCTTTCTGTCTTCAGAAAAGCAAAACGGGGATGAAGCAACTGCTCCATCCCCGTTTTTTTGAAACATTGTCTGCAGACAAAATTCCTTAAGATCAGCCCTTGCCAGGACCTTCAGCAGAACCTTCGCACTCAGCGAGGTTGTTGACGCCATCGGACGTCAGAATGCACGAACCCATGCTGGAGCGTACAGCCTTGCCGTTGGAAGAAACGAGGTTGCATGCGTTAGCAACAGCAGCAAAGGCGAAGAGGGCTACGATCGAGCCAATGAGAGTTTTCATATTTTCCGATCCCATTTTTAGTTTAACGGTAATGTTCCATAACACCATAAAATCCGCAATCTCAAGATATTTTGGATGTTTGACACTGTGGGGTTCAAACCTTGGAGTTCTTGCAACAGTCACGTTCCCAGTTTGCGCCCAATCTTGCCAAAACCTAGGCAAAACGGGAATTTAGGGCGGATAAACGAGTGCTTTCCAAATTTTAGACGACTCTCGTACTGAAATGATATTTTAGTATCATAAGCGTTCGAGTCGCTGCACAAGTGTAACGCAGGCTTGCCATTTTTAAGCCTAATTCCTTGCGCAACCCGCTCAACCTCAAACCGAGTCCCTCTCAGTGGTCTGGCTGATAGCCCATGGAATCAAGGCCCCCCATGGGGAGGCCTTGGGGTCTGAAAATGGGTCCATCAGAACAGATTTACGGGCTTACCATTGTGCTCGTTTCCGCTGATTTCACGACTTCCGAGGTATTTGTATTTACACTCTCCGATTGTGCGTGAATTGCCACCAACAGCTTGGCCTTCGACCTTCACTTTGTAGTCCCAAGTGGTCGGGCAAAAGACACCATAGATCCGATGCTGAGGCTCGCCGGTTTCGTCATTGTAATCGTCCCGGTACTCGAAGGGTTGAATGTTCGGATCGTGCGAAATGACGATTTCAATAGGGAAACTACCGTGTCCCTTCTGCAAATCGCACTTTGTCTTCAGAACTTCCAGCGTGGCGCGATCCACGTGCCCAGCGTGGAATCCGGTTGGGTACTTGTCACCTCGGCAAATCACCCGGTCTTTGATGATTTTATGGTTTGTGTTCTTCAGGCCGTAGTCCACGCGCCCACAGGCCGATAAAAATATTGCGGCGCAGAATGCTACCAGTAGTCGTATAATCATGGGAAACCCCAGAAATGAAATGTCTTTCCTCCGCTCTCGCAAGCCAAGTGCCTTTTCAAGTAATTGAGTGAAATTACATACAAATGCAGGATAAGTAGGGAGCGTTGATGGCCGGATCCTTATCCGCGCCAGAATTGCCAAAGACTCGACAAAATACGGGAACTTAGCTTCTTGGATTCGTGTTTTTAGAGCAACAACCGGGCACATATCCCAAAAATAGCGAATTATCTTCAAGACTTTCTCCCAACGGAGGATCAGAAAGCTCCTGTGGCGTCCCTAATAAAGGAACGCAACGGCTCGATCTTCTTGTGCGAGAGGATCAGCAACTTCCCTTGTGCGAGGGAAGAAGTCCTCCAGACGGAGGCGAAAACTAAATTGTTGAATCCATCTGAATGTGCGTTCGGGTGGTTCATATGGAGAAGAGAAAACATGAAAAAGTTCCTGATTGCGGGCTCTAGCCTCGCAGCAGTGGCTGCTGCTGGCTCTGCCGGCGCAGTAGACGTAACCCTCGGCGGCTCCATCGACATGGGCGTTGAGTACGGCGTTGGCAAAGCTGCTGGCGAGTTTGCCATTGGCGATGCTTACAACAAAGTATCCCTGAAGATCTCCGCTGCAGGCACCACCGATGGTGGCCTGAAGTACGGTGGTTCCTTCGGTCTGGGCACCGACGCTGAGCTGTCCTTCGCGCCATACGAAAACGGTGGCAAGAAGTACCTCGTGAAGGCGACCCAAAGCGGCCCAACCGACATTATCGGCAACATCCGTGCTGTTTCCGGCGGCGCGACCGTTGGCGGTGCGTCCGGTGGTGACATCGTTGCTGTGAAGATCAACTCCGATTGGCAGTCTGTTGGTGCGACCGTAACGGGTTACAGCGTGACTCCATCTGCTCTGGCTGCAGCGACCATTTGTAAAGTGGCTGGTCGTGCAACCCCTGCGCCTTCTCTGACTGTAACCCGCATGACGGCTAACGGCGCAGCAAACACAGGTTCCGCTGTAGCCATGACGGCTGCAGGATACCTTCCTGCTGGTCACGTCACCGGTGGTTCTGCAACCCTGAGCGCTGGCGGTGCTGTGGTAAACGCGACCGGCGTTGACATGGACGGAACAGGCACGGGTGCTGCATTGACGGGCGACGTTTACGCTGGTCCATTCATGTCCGTAATGCTGCGCTCCTCATCCACCAAAATGGTTGTTGGTGCGGTTTGTGTAGAGGGCATCGATGCCTCTGGCACCAACTTCTTCCTGGATAACGCTTCCAAGGTCGTAACCGCGTCCGACGCTTCGATTTTCGTTGAAGGTGGCTTCGGTAAGATCACCCTGCAGACGGGCGACTACGCTGGTGGCGTTTCTGCAATCGGTGACGCGGGTGATGCTGCTGATCTCGATACAGATGGTCTGGCTGTTATCATGAGCGGCGTTGGTCTGCTCGGCGCTAACCCATTTGTTGCAATTGATCTTGCTCCTGCATCTGCTCCGGCCAACCTGGAAATCCTGACCGGTGGCACGATCGACATGGGCGGTCTGTCTGCAGCAATCGACGTCGCACTGAGCTCGAGCGACGTTGTCGACATCCTGTCTTGGGATCTGGGTCTGGATTATGCTCTGGGCGATATGGCTGTTGCCTTTGCTTACGACAGCAACAACGACTGGGGCATGAGCGCTTCCATGGACGTTGCTGGCTTCGGCGTTGATGCGACCGTCTACAGCAAGTCCACTGAAGACCATGCCAAGAATGGCCTGTTCTACTCTATCGCTGCTTCCACTTCCTTGAACGGCTTCGTTGGGTGTTGATCAGGACATGGAGCCTACTGTCAGCCTGTCCAAGTCTATGGGCGGTCTCAGCCTGTACGCTGGCTACGACGCTGCTGACGAAGGTGGCAAGGTCGGCGCTACGCTGTCCTTCTAAGCTGCTCTCCATCGGCTGACTGCGCTTTGCTTCAGTGAAGCGCAGTCCACTGGGGCGTTTGAGTTTCGCGCAAGGAACCTGACTCCAGAAGAAGATAAAAATCCCCCAACTCCGCCCTTGGACCCTTCGTCCGGGGGCGGATTTTTCTTTTGGTGATTGTCGGATGGCGGCGAAAGGCGGTCAGAGGCCCTGCGGGTTACCGCGGGAGATGACCACGTCAAAGCTGTCCACGTTAATCCCGCTGAACCGATAGCGCGCGTTGCCCAGGTTCAGCACCCGGTAACACAACTGAGTCCCCGTTGCCCACGTCGGCCAGGATTTGCACACGGTCCCACCGGATAGGGAGTAAGCACCGGTTTCGGTCAGATTTACCAGCAGACCGCGCAATTGCCCGCCTTGGCCAAAATAGGCCCAGTACTGGTCATCGACCTGTTTGATCGAATTGCCGACCAGCAGTTGCTGCAAGTCCATCTCGCTGAGAATAGCGCCCTGTGCCAAAGGTCGCGTGCCGCTGACCAGCATGTTGGTCGGTACACCGCCCACGCGAGGTGTCGCCAGCATGTTGCCGGACATTGCCGTTGCGGTTGTCTGTTGCGCAGCCGTCGGAGCCGACTGGGACGCATCGTTGTTCGCTGACTCTTCGGAGGCCTCGCAGCCGAGGATGGCAAGGGCGCAGAGGCCCGCAAACAGTGCTTTTTTCATGCGACCTCGCTTACCCCTCAGATGTGGCCGTTCTATGCCGCTTCCGCTGCTGCACGCGCCTTGGCATCGCGCTTACGCTCGTGAATGTCGAGGAACCGCTTACGGATCCGCACGGCGTCGGGTGTCACTTCCACCAACTCATCGTCCTGGATATAGGCCAGCGCCTTTTCCAGCGTCATATCAATCGGTGGGGTCAGCGACACGGCATCGTCTGTGCCAGAAGCCCGGACGTTCGTCAGCTTTTTACCTTTGAGCGGGTTGACGTCGAGGTCGTTGCCCTTCGCGTGCTCACCGATGATCAAACCCTGATAGACGGGCTGCTGCGGATGAATGAACAGCGGACCACGGTCTTCCAAATTCCACAGTGCAAACGCAACCGAAGTGCCGTTTTCCATGGAAATCAGCACACCGTTGCGGCGACCGGGAATGGCCCCTTTGTGAGGGCCGTAATGACTGAAGCGGCGGTTCAGAATGCCGGTGCCATGCGTGTCGGTGAGGAATTCGCCCAAGTAGCCGATCAATGCGCGGGATGGCGCAATGAAGGACAGGCGCTGCTTACCGCCACCCGATGGGCGCATGTCCTTGAGTTCGCCCTTACGCATGCCGATTTTCTCAACGACAGCGCCGGAGTAGTCTGCATCCACATCCACCGTCACTTCTTCAAACGGCTCCAAACGGTTGCCGTTCTCGTCACGCTGGTAAACCACGCGGGGGCGCGAGACGGACAGTTCAAATCCTTCGCGGCGCATGTTCTCGATCAAAACAGCAAGCTGAAGCTCGCCCCGGCCCGCGACTTCAAAAGCGTCCTTACCGGCGGTTTCCGTAACCTGCAGCGCGACGTTGCCCTCGGCTTCTTTTTGCAGGCGATCCCAGATCAGACGGCTGGTAACTTTATCGCCAGACAAGCCGGCGAGTGGGCTGTCGTTGACGCTGAAGGTCATGGACAGGGTTGGCGGGTCGATGGGCTGGGCTTTGAGCGGTACATCCACTTCGGGCGCGCAAAGCGTGTCGGCCACGGTTGCCTTGGTCAGTCCGGCAATTGCGATGATATCGCCTGCTTGAGCGGACTCAATCGGCTGGCGCTCGAGGCCCCGGAAGGCAAGGATCTTGGTCGCACGACCGTTTTCCAGGTGCTTACCATCCATACCCAGGGCCTTGATCGCCATGTTCGGCGTCAAGGTGCCTGACTGGATACGCCCGGTCAGGATGCGGCCCAGAAAGTTGTTGGCTTCGATGGTCGTTGCCAGCATGCGGAACGGCTCGTCTGGTTTGCCCACGTTTGGCGCAGGTACGTGCTCGATGATCTTGTTGAACAGCGGCGCCATGTCCTTGCGCTCATCGTCCAGTTCGTCCGTGGCCCAGCCTTCTTTCGACGAAGCGTACAGAACGGGGAACTCGAGCTGATCTTCAGTGGCATCCAGTGCAGCGAAAAGATCAAAGGTCTCGTCCAGCACCCAATCCGGGCGACCATCTGGCTTATCAACTTTGTTGATCAGCACGATCGGACGCATGCCCAGTGCCAGTGCCTTGGTCAGTACAAACTTGGTCTGCGGCATCGGGCCTTCGGCTGCATCGACCAGCAGGACGACGCCATCTACCATGGACAGAATGCGCTCAACCTCACCGCCAAAGTCGGCGTGACCGGGGGTGTCAACGATGTTGATGCGGGTGTTTTCCCACTCAACCGATGTCACTTTGGCCAGAATGGTGATGCCACGCTCGCGCTCGATGTCGTTTGAATCCATCGCTCGCTCGGCCACGCGCTCATTCTCGCGGAATTGACCGGACTGTTTGAGGAGGCAGTCGACCAGGGTCGTCTTGCCATGGTCAACGTGCGCGATGATCGCGATGTTGCGCAGAATTTTGCTCATCGTGGAGTGCCTTTACGAATGCGCCCCAGTGGTGGAGGGGAGAGGGCGCTGGTTTGGCAGGGTTTTGAGCGCTGAGGCTCGCGCGGTCAACGCCCTGAAACGCAAGGCTTATCGGCGTAGGATGAACGCGTACTAAAGGCTTTTGACGAAGATAACTTTCGGATCAGCGTGGTCCTGCAGGATTTCGAGGCTCTGTCCCTGCTGCAGGTGCGTGATTTTGCCGGGGCTGAAACTGCCGTGTTGGTAGCGCGTGCCGTCGATCTCCAGAATGAGCGCACGGCGCTGAACCCCGTTGACCCGAACGTTGGATCCGGTGGACCCGAGATAAAGGGCTGACTTCTGAACACCATTGGCAGTCAGCCTCGCGCGTCGGGCAAATTTGCGCAGGACGCGAACGATCATGAACCCCAGAACACCCATCTCCACCAAGCCCACAAGTGCGAAGACTCCCCCGAATGCAAAGGGCGCATCAGAGCTCAAGGAGACACCCAGGCCGACGGACAGGAAGACGCCGCCGTGAACCAACAGGAATGGGATGATGAAAAAATCGAAGAAGGATAACCGAACGAATTTGGTGTGCAGGGCTTGGCCCGGTGGGATGTCGAGTTGGCCGGCTTCTTTGACTTTTGATCGGGCGAGGGCATCTTCAACGACTTCATCTGAAACCGTACGGCTGATGAAATCTGTGATCCACTTTTCTGCGGCATCTTTTTTGACCTGCATGTCGCGTCGGGCCTGTGCATCACGCCACGCAAGCCCGCCTTCGTGACCGTGATGGGGCGCGAGGGTATGCTGTTCGGGCGGATCGATCTCTCCGGCCCAAACCGCCATTTTGGGGGCGTTGGGTAGGACATAGATCGGCAACTGATCGCCTTCAGTCCGACCCCGTAGAGCGATTTCTGGCAGATTTTTGAGGTCTAGCTCGTGGCCTTCGACGGTTTTGATCCCGGCAGTGGCTTTGCCCGATGAGCCCCAGCGGATACGGCGCAAAGTGGCGTAGGTCAGATAGCCGTCTTCATCAAAGCGGTCGTAAGTCCGATAAGCCTGCCATTTTCGAACAAGCCCCAGAAGGCCGGGCACGACAAAAACGGCTGTTGCGATGGCAATGACGATGAAATTGTCAGAGAACCACTGCGGGTTAAGGTGCCAGACCAGATCGCCGCTGGCGCCCCTTTCGCGGTAGAACGCACCGGTTTGCAGGCCCAGAATTAGTACTGCACCCATCGGAATGATCATGGAAAACAGCGAAAACCAAGGAAACCGCCGCTGCATCACCGGGACTCCATATCTTTGTTCGAACGACAGATTAGTATCAAATCCAGTGACTAAAAAGGCCGCGCAAGGCGGCCTTTTGTTCTGCAGAAAATCCAAGAGGATTAGGAGCAGGTCGTCTGGTCTGCTGTCGTGCGCGTAAAGATGCCGATACGGCAGGCCGACTCATCGACAACTTCCATGCGGTTGTTGCAGTTACCCGCGCCCATGAAGGCGGTGTTTTCGTCGGTCAGGTGCGCGTGGCCGAAGGGGTAGGACTTTTCTGGCTCATCCGGAGCATAGGCCTTGCCGCCGCCGTAGGTCGCGATTGCACCCGGCTTCGCTGCTTTCTTGCGCAGATCCGTGAACATGTAGTTTCCGACGGATTCTTTGTTTTCGTTTTCAAGGATGGCAACGATCTTACCGTTGTAGACTTTGCCCTCTTGGACAAATTCAACGATGGCGCAGCCGCCTTCGCGACCCTCAGCCGACAACCACATACCGCCGATGTCTTCGGCAGAAGCTGGACCAGCGGCCAACAACAATGCTGCCGCCGCGATAATAAGTTTACGCATATTTTTTCCTCCCAAGGAAATGCATCAAAGGGCTTAGCTCCCGCCCTTTTAGTGCTTAGGTGGGGACCCCCGTCCCATGAGGTTGATAGACCGGATTTCCATGGTGAATTCAAGATCTTCCCATGGTGACTCGATGAATTGTGACCTCTAAAAGGATTGTAGCCGCAGCCTTGCACGTTCTCGTAGCGGGTCGAAGTGTTTCAGAACCTCTGCGAGGGTGTCATGCCGCGCAACGCGTTTAGGTCCATTGTAGACGACAAACTCCCGACCTTTGCCGCTGGCCGCGATTTGTTTGGCGACGACAAAATCCGGGTTTTCGTAGGCAGAACGATAGACTGAAAACAAAGCCTGACCTGGCAGAGCATCGATGGCGTAATCTTTCCAATGCCCTGCTGCGACTTGTTCCGAATAGAGTGACAACAGGCGACCCAGTTCCATCCGATCAAACGAAACATATTTTCGCGCCTTACTGCCCCTAGCCTTGAGGCCGTCCTTAACCGCATCAAGGTGTCCCGACTTTAGCGTTTTCTTGCTGTCGCGGTAGTCGTCGAGGGAAACAATGTCACTCATGCTGTGGCCTGACCCTTTCCTGTCACTGTTACCGGTTGATCAGCCTGCTCACCTTTGCATCGAGGGTGCGCATGGGTGTGCTTGCTGCTTGGTAACGAAATACGCTAAGACGAATCTCGAAATGCGCCTAGACATAAATTTGGATCACTTTCGACGCTTTCACTCTTGCGGCTGGATTTGATCGAGGACATATGGCGCACCAACACAGCGGTTTGGCTAAGGAAAAATTCTGTGACTGATATTATTCGCGACATTGACGAGGAAATGCGCCGCGACGCGTTTTTGGCTCGTGTACGTCGTTACTCCTGGGTTTTCTTCCTGGTGGTTGTTGTGGTTCTGGTTGTGGTGACGGTTGGCTATTTCTGGCAGGACCGCCAAGCGCGAATGAAAGCCGCTGCAGCGGGTGAACTTTCCAGCGCTCTGGCGCTGGTAGAAACCGACGCTCAAGGCGCGAAAGACCAGCTTGATGCCCTGGCGGCAGACGTGGATAACGGCAACAGTATTCTGGCAAGCTTTGAGCGCGCTGAACTCAGCCTGCGCGAAGGGAACGAAGCAGAAGCGTCCAAGGCGCTGGAAGATCTTGCTGGCCTGCGCGATGGCGACGCCTATGCCAAGGCAGCAACGGTATTCAGTGTTTATACCGAGATTAACTCTGGCGACGCTGCAAAGCTGATCGGTAAGCTGGATCCGCTGATTGCGGAAGAGGGTGCTTTCACCGAACTGGCTCTTGATCTCAAGGCGCAAGTTCTCGCCCGTGACGGCAAAAGCGACGAAGCGCTTCAGGTTCTTGAAACTCTGCTGGGGCGTGAGGGTTTGGATCGCGACTTGCAGGCTCGTGCTGAAACACTGCGCGACAGCCTTGGCTCTGGGTCTTAAGCTCTCTAAGGTGTCAATCCGCATCGCATAATCCACATAATGGCCGACATTCGCGGTATGATGCAAAGAGCGTTGGGTCAGAGCAAGCAAAGGGCAGCCGAGAGATGAAGCGTTTCATCAGTATCGCACTACTGGCTCTGACCGTGTCATTGGGTGGTTGTGAAATCATTGAGCGGCTCAATGAGGAAGACACGTCTTTGCCCGGCAGCCGCATCGATCTGTTCAATGATCAGGCCCTTGGCATTCCGCGCTCCGCTAATCCGGTATCCGTTCCGAACCCGCAGAATTTGATGGAGTGGAGCCAGCCAGGGGCGACTGCAACCCATGCGGTCTATCACCTCTCGCTGGCTGATCGTCCCCAGCGTCGTTGGAGCCGATCCATCGGCAGAGGTAACGGAAAAGCCTATCGCATTACGTCCGCGCCCATTGTGGTTAATGGCGTGATCTATGCGATGGACAGTCAGCTTCAGATCACGGCCATGCGCCTGACAGACGGCGCGATTGGATGGCGCAAGAATCTGATGCCGGCGTCTGAGAGCGATGGTGTCTTTGGTGGCGGTCTGGCCTATGGCAATGGCGTGTTGCTCGCCGGGACCGGTGCGGGTCGGCTCTATGGTCTCAGCCCTCGTACCGGGGAAGTCATCTGGCAGCAGCGCCTGCGGGCACCGATCCATGGTGGACCGGCGGTTGATGGTGATCGGGTCTACGCGACCACAATCGATAACCATGCCGCCGCCTTTAATGTCGCCAGCGGTCAGAAGCTTTGGGACCATGAAGGCCGTGAAGGGGTTACCACAATCCTGGGGTCTACAGCCCCGGCTGCTGCGGCCGGCGTGACCTATGTGACCTACGCAAGTGGTGAAGTTTTTGCCCTGGCCTCTGAGACCGGTCGTGTGCTTTGGACTGACACGGTCGCCGGACTGACCGCAACGGCGCGGACTGGAATGTTCATTGATGATGTCGGCGGTCCACCGCTGATCGATCGCGATCGTCTGGTCGTGGTTGGTGGTTCTGATCGAACGGTATCCTTTGACATCGACCGAGGGATTCAGGCTTGGGAGTTGCCTTTTGGCGGGACCCAGATGGCTTGGCCTTCAGCACAGCACTACTTCATCGCCACGGATGCCGGACGTCTCGTAGCGGTGGATCGGGATACCGGTGGCATCGCTTGGGCCCGTTCTTTGCCCAAGTACGCCGATGCTTCACGGTTGGATCGCGTGGAATGGTACGGACCCGTTTTGGCTGCAAACAGGCTGGTTCTGGCGTCCAGTACGGGTTTGCTGGTCACCATCGCGCCGTCCACGGGAAAGTTGCTGGGACGGGTGCAGAGCCGCGACGGATACGTTGCTCCGCCGGTAATTGTCGATAACACCATGCTGCTGGTTACCGAAAACGGTGACCTGATCGCCTACAAGTAAAGGGCTGAGGCAGTAGTATTTTTCTGCGCGTCGCGTACAAGGCGTGAATCATGTTTACTGTAGCTCTCATCGGCCGACCCAATGTCGGCAAGTCGACACTTTTCAACAAGCTGATCGGACGCAAGCGCGCCATCGTCCACGATGAGCCGGGCGTAACCCGTGACTGGCGTGAGGGCGAGGCCAAGATTGGCGGTGTGTCCTTTCGCGTTTTGGACACGGCCGGGCTGGAAGAAGCTTTCGACGACAGCCTTGCGGCACGGATGCGCCAGCAGACTGAACAAGCGCTGGGGCAGGCGGATCTCGCGCTGTTCATGATCGACGCGCGCGTGGGCATCACCCCGACCGATGAACACTTTTCCAAATGGCTGAGGACGGCGGGGATTGAAACATGGGTCATCGCGAACAAGTGCGAGGGCCGCGCCGGTAACGCGGGCGTGCTGGATGCCTACAGCCTCGGCCACGGTGACGTACATCCCCTGTCAGCGGAACACGGTGATGGGTTGGGGAGCCTGTTTACCGATCTGGTACAGCGTGTTTCCGAAGCACCGGTCGAAGAAGAGGCTGATGACGGTCTGAACCTCAATGCCGCGCAGGAGGCTGAAGAAGCTGAAGATGGCCGGTCCTACGAAATCAAACCCAACCGCCCGCTGCATCTGGTGGTCGCAGGCCGTCCCAATGTCGGCAAGTCGACGCTGATCAACCGCCTGCTCGGGCAAGACCGTCTGCTCACGGGGCCTGAGGCCGGGATCACGCGCGATGCGATTGTGGTGGACCTGGCGTGGAAGGACCGCGCCATCCGCCTGTGGGATACCGCCGGACTGCGACGCAAAGCAAACGTCAAAGACAAGCTTGAAACCATGTCCAATCAGGACACCTTGCGCGCCATTCGGTTCGCCGAAGTCGTGCTGCTGCTGCTGGATTCTGACGGCGTGCTGGACAAGCAGGATCTGACCATCGCGCGGCAGGTGCTTGAAGAGGGTCGCGGCCTGATTATCGGCGTGAACAAGTTCGATAAGGTCGACGATCCCGCTGCGGTCATGGGCCGCTTGAACGACCGCTTGCAGACTTCTTTGGCGCAGGCAAAGGGCGTGACGACCATGCCCCTGTCCGGGCTGGAAGGCTATAACCTTGACCGCGTGTTGCAAACGGCTTTTGAGGCGCGCAAAACCTGGTCTACCCGTCTGTCCACTGCATTGCTGAACAAGTGGTTGAGCTACCACACCGAGCGCCATCCGCCGCCGTTGGTGGCCGGTCGCCGGATCAAGTTGCGCTACGCCACACAGGTCAAATCGCGGCCACCGACGTTTGCGGTTTTCGGCTCGCGTGTTTCGGAGCTTCCGGGCTCCTACCAGGGCTATCTGATCAACGCCCTGCGCGAGGACTTCGACCTGTGGGGTACACCGATCCGGCTGTTGCTCCGCGCGGGTCAGAATCCGTATTCGAAAAAGAAGTAAACGGGGCCTCAATCAGGCCGGGATATACGCGCCGTTTTCCAGTCTTTGCCAGCGGTCCTCATCGCCTGCCTGCGGTTCCCATCCTTCGATCTCCGCCGTAAAGCGTTCGCCATTGGCTGAGCACGATGCCAGAGCCAGTTTGACGAAGGTGCCGGTGATGCAGGATGGCTCCGGCAATGATTTTGGATCTTCACCCGGGTAGGCGTCGGCGCGCATGGTGGTGCGAATGCGGCCTGGGTCGACGATATTCGCGCGAACGGGTGTTCCTTTGATTTCTTTGACGTAGGACTGCAGGACAAATTCCATGGCGGCTTTGGCCGCACCATAGGGCGACCAGTAAGAACGCGGGTGCAGAGCCGCCCCGCTGGATACCGCAATCAGTCGACCGGCCTCAGAAGCACGCAGCAGGTCATGGAAGGCGTAGAGCTGGTACTGAAGCGCAGAGAGGTTCGTCGCGATGATCTTGTCAAACTCAGCGGCTTCCATCTGGGCGACGGGCATAAGGGTGCCGAGCATACCGGCGTTGGACACCAGAATATCCAGCTTGCCAAACCGTTCGTGGACGATATTCGAGAGCTCAATCGCCGGTTCAGGTCTGGCAACATCAAACGGGACGAGGATCGCACGGTCATAGCCTTGCGCCCGCAAACTGTCGTCGATGGCTTCGAGGTCGTCGTTTGTCCGGGCTGCGATGATGATATCTGCGCCTTCGGCGGCAAAGCGCTGGGCAACGGCGGCACCAATGCCTCGCGTCCCGCCCGTGATCAGGGCGAGGCGTCCCTCTAGCTGGCTCATGGTTATTTAGTTTCCTGTACTCGAAATCAGCGTTCCAATGGCGTCATCGCCATCGGCTGAACGCAAGCCGCCGTTGGCTTGTAAGTCAACACCATTACGCTGTTTTGGACGCGGGTCAGCGTCACGCAGGGTTTCCCAGGCATCCAGAATGCGCAGCTGCAAGTCATCGCTCTGCGTAAACGGCGCTTGCTCGGCAGCACGCAAGAGCGAGAGAGACACAACATGGACATAGGGCAAAAGACGCGAGTCTTTGACGTTAGGGTGATCCACAGCCGGGGTCCACGTCAGTGCGGCTGCAATCCACGCGACCCCCGCAATTGCGCCACCCAGCGCAAAGCCAAAGATCAAGCCGGTCAGGTGATCGAGGAACCGAATGGTGCGCGATCGGATCAGCTTGAAAAAAGGAATAGTCAGGATCGATGCGGCAATAAAAGTTCCGACAAACAGCAAGCCGCCAGCAATAACCTTGGCGATGGTCTCGCTGTCGACCCATGCCTTTGTGAACTGTTCGTAGATTGTACCGTTGAATGTCAGGGCAACATACAAACCCGCACCAAAACACACGATGAGCAGCAGTTGCCGAATAAAGCCCCACATAAAGGAATAAAGGCTGGTAACGGCAATGACAAAGATGATCGCGATGTCGACCCAGTTCATAAGCGCTCTGTGGTTGTGGTTTTGATCAATTTGTAAAACATCTAGCCCAAAGCATCATCGAATGAAAACAGGACTTATTTACGGCAGATTAATCTGAACGGATTTCGCCTCTCGTTCCTCAGTCTTTTTGCCGCCGCGAAACCCCCAGAAAGGCTGTCAGCTCAGTAACATGTTTGGTGTGGTGCTCGTTCAGTGCTGAGCGCGTGCGTTTGGTCTTGCCCCTCGCAGGGGGGAAGGGAGCGACCACGCTGTCAAAGCCTAACTTTTCCGCTTCTTTGAGCCGCTGAGGGGTGAGCGGTACGGGCCGTACTTCGCCGGTCAAGCCAATTTCACCGAACAGCACCGTATCACCGGGCACCGGCTGCTTGGCGATTGAGGAAATCAGGGCAGCAGCGACCGCCAGATCGGCTGCTGGTTCAGACAAGCGGAGACCGCCAGCCACGTTCAGAAACACGTCCTGACTGGCAAAATTGATCCCGCATCGGCTTTCCAGTACGGCCAGCACCATGGCCAATCGCCCTGTGTCCCACCCCACCACTGTTCGGCGCGGCGTGCCGAGTGGGGACGGATTAACCAGCGCCTGTATTTCGACCAGTACAGGCCGGGACCCTTCGATACCGGCAAAAACAGCTGTTCCGCTCGGTGCCGGTCCACCGCCCTCACCGCGCTGCCCAAGGAACAGGCTGCTGGGGTTGGTCACGGCTGCAAGGCCATCGCCTGCCATCTCATAGACGCCGATTTCGTCCGCTGGGCCAAAGCGGTTTTTGATGGCGCGCAGGATCCGGAATGGATGACCCCGCTCGCCTTCGAAATGAAGGACCGCGTCAACCATGTGCTCTACCACTTTGGGGCCCGCGATTGATCCTTCTTTGGTGACATGCCCCACAAGGATGAGCGCAGTACCCCGTCGTTTCGCAAGACCAATCAACTCCTGCGCCGATCCACGGACCTGAGCCACAGTGCCGGGCGCAGACTCCAGAGTGTCCAGATACATGGTCTGGATGGAATCAATGATCAGCAAATCTGGCGCGGCCGGTCCGTCGAACGTTGTCAGAATATCACGGACCGCAGTTCCGGCGGCGAGCTGAACGGGCGCGTCGGCTGCTTCCAGACGCTCGGCTCGCAAGCGCACCTGATCCACCGATTCCTCGCCGCTGACGTAGGCAACGGAAACAGGCTGACGGCCTTCTGCGCCGCGCGCTAGTTTGGCTGCAGTCTGCAGCAGCAAAGTGGACTTCCCAATCCCCGGGTCACCGCCGATGAGCAAAGCCGAACCCGGCACCAGGCCACCACCCGTGACCCGGTCGAGTTCCGCATCGCCTGTGCGCAAGCGTGGCGGGGGATCGGCTGCACCTGTCAGCTCAACCAGATTGAGCGTCGCGCCACCACCAATGCCGGGCGCGCGACCGCCTTTCTTTCCCAGACCACCCGGCGTGCCGGTTGCAACGGTTTCTTCCACCAGCGAATTCCAGGAATCGCACTGTTCACACTTCCCGGACCAGCGGGAGGAAACGGCTCCGCACTCCTGACAAACATATTGAGATCGTGCCTTGGCCACTTAGTCCCGCCCCGTCAAAAAAGCCTGAAGCGGCGGAAAATCGCTGTTGTCGAGGTCAGTGATCCGTCCGGTCCACCCAATTGTTCCCTCGTACAGAAAAGCCACCCGTTGGCAGACTTTGCGCACCGATGCGATATCGTGCGTGATCATGACAGCGGCTGCACCGGTTCGCGTGATGGTATCCGCCATGAGCTTGTCGATCAGGCCAGCAGAAATCGGATCCAGTCCCGTCGTGGGTTCATCGAAAAACAGAATCTCAGGCTCTGCGGCCAAGGCGCGGGCCAAACCTGCTCGCTTTTGCTGCCCCCCAGAAAGATCTGCGGGTCGGCGCTCGGCCAGGTTAGCTTCCAAACCAACAGCCTCAAGCATGGTCAGGGCGCGGTCTCGCGCCTCTTTGCGTCCCATCCCTTCGGCCTGTGTCAGGCGAAAGGCAATGTTTTCCCAGATGGTCAGGGAGTCAAACAGTGCCGCGCCTTGAAACAACATTCCGATCCGTGCCCGCGCGTTGGCTGCTTCCCGCCCTTTGGCCGTGCGCAGCTCGACGTCGCCCAGCTCAATGGTTCCCGCTTGTGCTGGTAGTAGGCCCAGTATGGCTTTGAGCGTGACTGATTTTCCGGTCCCTGAACCGCCAAGCAAAGCCAGTGTCTCACCCGGCGCAACCTGAAACCCAAGATCATGAATAATCGATTTTCCGCCGAGCGTAACGCTGAGGTTTTGGATGTTGAGAATGGCTTTGGTCATCACACGATCCCGAACAACAAGGCCGTGAGCAGAAAGTTGGATGCGAGAATAGCGATGGCGCTGGAAACAACAGCCGATGTCGTTGCTCGACCGACGCCCTCAGCGCCGGCTGACGCTGTAAAGCCGTGAAAGCATCCCATGACCGCAATCAGGTAACCAAAGACGGCCGCCTTGATCAGACCGCTGCTCAAGTCACCCCCGGTCAGGAACCGCATGACGTTAGAAATGAACAAAGGACCGTCAAAACCCAGCTGTAGAACAGCCACCGAGTAGCCACCCAGAATGCCAATGACGTCTGCGGCCAGAACCAGCAAAGGCAGGGAGATCGTTGCAGCCAGAATGCGCGGGGCCACCAGGTAACGCAACGGATCGACCCGCAGGGTGCTCAGTGCATCAATTTGCTCAGTGACACGCATGGCCCCCAGCTCTGCAGCCATCGCCGCGCCCATGCGACCGGAAACCATCAGGCCCGCCAGAACAGGCCCCAGTTCGCGCGCGATGGAGAGAGCAACGACTTGCGGGACAGCGGCCTCGGCGCTGAAGCGCTCAAATCCGGTGTAGGACTGGAGCGCCAGAACCATCCCGGTGAACAAAGCCGTGAGTCCGACCACGGGCAGCGAAAAGTAGAAAAACTCAGCCACCTGTCCAATGAAGACGCGCGGGTAAAAGGGCGGGGCAAAAACACGCCATGTGGCTTGGAAAGCGAACAGCGTGCGCGCGCCTATTCCAGCCAGCAGGCCTAACAGCCCGGCACCAATTCTCGCTAGTCCATCCAGAATCCAGGTCACGCTGGTTCTCAATCGCCCCTTAATCAAACCACTAGTGGCTCAGATACGCCCTTTTTGCACGCCGGGAAAGGCTGGTGAGGATTTCGTAGCTGATGGTCCTCGCTCCTTGGGCAAATCGGTCAACGGTCAAATCACCGCCGATGACTTCGACAGGCTCACCGATCCGTCGCAAGGCAGCGGGTGCGTCGGTCAGGTCAAGCACCGCTGTATCCATCGAAACCCGCCCGACTTGCGGGCATAGGCTCTGCCCCAGACGCACCATCACCCGGTCTGAAGCGGCACGGGGCCAGCCGTCGGCGTAGCCCAGAGGAATAACACCCAGGTGGCTTTCGCGCTGGGCAACCCAAGTGCCGCCATAGCCAACCGGCGCGCCAGCTTCAACGGTGCGCAGCTGGATCAGTGGCGCGTGAAGTTGGACGACGGGGTTCATGGGGTTTTCTGCTGCGTCCGGGGTTGGATTGCCCCCATACAAGGCGAGGCCGGGCCGACCCATGCCGATTTTCAGATAATCATCGCCCAGAAAGTGCCCGGAGCTGTTGATCAGAGAGGGAATAAATTCACGGTTTGATGCCGAGGCCATGGCCTCTCTGAAAGCCTTCAATTGCGCAGCATTAGAAGGGTTTTCCGGCTCTTCGGCACTGGCGAGATGGGACATCAAAATCGCAGTTTTAGCGTTTTTCCAAGTGTCTGAAGTTACGCCTTCAGCAACCTCTTGCGGCTGCAGTCCCAACCGGTTCATTCCCGTATCGACATGGATCGTTGCCTGATCATGGCCTCGCCAGCCCTTGATTTGTTCCAGTGTGTTGAGCACCGGGGTCAGGCTATATTTCTCAAAGGCCGCGACCTCCGACAGACCTTCCAAAACACCGATCCAGGGGCCCTCACCGAGCGTCTCCCGCACGGTTCGCCCTTCGGACAGCGTTGCCACGAAAAAGCGGGACGCGCCCGCATCTCGCAGCTTTGGCGCGCAGGCTTCGACACCCAGCCCGTAGGCGTTGGCCTTTACCACTGCAGCAGAACCCAAGGCACTCAGGCCGTTGAGCAGCCGCCAGTTTTGGGCGAGGGCAGAGAGGTTGATGGTCAGCTTTGGCTGGTGCGATACGGTCATAGGCGTCTTTGGCGTCATTGGTTTCAGAGTTTGTAAGGGACCTCGTCAATAAAACAAAGCTGCTGGGGGAAATCCCACTCGACAAACAACCCATTCCAGATATCGACATAGCCGCGCACCCGGACACGTTGCCCGATCCAGTTTTCCGGATCAGGCCATAATTGGCGCACCATGCGCAGCGGTTTGTCCTGAAGCGATACGGTAAAGTCTGTGCGATAGTCGGCACCAAAGTTGAGGAACCAGCGTTGGCGGCCCTCGAAAACATCCAGGATAACGCCTTCCACCACCATAAAGGAGGCTGGCGTTTTGTTTACCTCTGCGTTTTCCAGATCCGCGGCTGAAAAAACCTGAACATCCGGGCTCAAGGGCTCGCACTGGGTTGGAAAACGGTGCTCGTCGACCCACTCCAGGGGTCCGAATTCAGCGGTCAAGGATTGCTGCAGGGTAGAACCTGTTTCCGCGCGTGCTTCAGCGCCTAGCCAGAGACAGCAACAAAACGCTAATGTAGCGCCGAGAAACCCAAAGGGATGAGAAGCGGTGAACGAAAACGCGAACACGGGGCGTACACTCTATCTGGTTGATGGATCGGCTTATATCTTTCGTGCATATCACGCTTTGCCGCCGCTGACGCGCTCAGATGGCACGCCCGTTGGTGCGGTTCGGGGGTTCATGACGATGATGCTGCGGCTGGTGGAAGATCATGCCCGTGACTACATCGGTGTGATTTTCGATGCCAAAGGCGACACCTTTCGCAACGAGATTTATGATCAGTACAAGGCCAACCGTGACGCGCCTCCCGAAGACCTGGTTCCCCAATTCCCACTCGTCCGGGATGCAACGCGCGCTTTGAACCTGTCATGTATCGAGCAGCCGGGTTTCGAAGCCGATGACATCATCGCAACCTATGCCAAGTTGGGCGCTGAAGCCGGTTTGGATGTCGTGATCGTGTCTTCGGACAAGGACTTGATGCAGTTGGTAAACGACCGAGTCTGCATGCTCGACCCCATGAAGCAAAAAACCCTGCGCTATGATGAGGTGGTGGAAAAGTTCGGTGTCGGTCCGGACAGGGTGGTGGATGTGCAGTCGCTGGCCGGTGACAGCGTTGACAACGTGCCGGGCGTCCCCGGTATCGGTATCAAGACAGCGGCGTTGCTGATCAACGAATATGGCGATCTCGATACGCTGCTTGAGCGTGCAGGCGAGATTAAACAGAACAAGCGCCGTGAAAACCTGATTGAGTTTGCGGATATGGCGCGGGTCTCCAGGGATCTGGTGCGGCTGGACACCGCTGTTCCGGATCTCCCGCCTCTCGAAGACCTCCGCCACGAAGCGCATAGTGATGAAACCCTGCTTGAGTTTCTGCAGCTCATGGAATTCAAGTCCATCGCACAGAAGATGGGCATGCAGGTCGAAGTCCAAAGCGTCGTAGAAGCACCCGAGGCGCAAAAAGAAGTGCCGATCTCGGAGAATAAATACGAGCTTGTAACTACACTGGACGCGCTAGACCGATGGATTGAGCGGGCCCGTGAAGCGCGACTGGTTGCTTTCGACACAGAAACCACGTCCCTGGATCAGCAGCAGGCGGAACTGGTTGGCGTGTCGCTGTGCATTGAGCCCGGTGAGGCTTGTTACATTCCACTGGCACACAAGCCCGGCGACCTGATCAGTGAAACGCCAGAGCAAATCCCTATGGCCGAGGCGATTGGTCGCCTAAAGCCCCTGTTGGAGAGCGCTGCGGTCCTCAAAATCGCGCACAATGCCAAGTACGATATGGCGGTTTTGCTGCATTCTGGCATTCGGGTTGGGCCTGTTGATGACACCATGCTGCTCAGTTTTGTGCTTGATGGTGGCAAGCACAATCATGGTCTTGATGAGCTTTCAGACCGCATGTTGGGCCACAAAACCATTGCTTACAAAGAAGTGGCGGGTGTGGGGAAAAGCCAGGTTACGTTCGACTACGTGACACTGGATAAAGCGCTGGACTACGCTGCCGAGGACGCTGACATTGCCATGCGGCTGCACCGGCGGTTGAAAGCGCGGTTGGTGCCGGAGAAGATGGCGACGCTCTATGAGACCATGGAGCGACCTTTGATCGGCGTGCTGACCGATATGGAGCGTGAAGGAATCAAGATCGATCCGCAGCTCCTCTCCCGCATGTCTTCAGAATTCGCGCAGGACAGCGCGCGGCTGGAAGATGAAATCTACGAATTGGCCGGGGAAAGTTTCAATATCGGTTCACCCAAACAGTTGGGTGAGATCCTGTTTGGCAAGCTGGGTTTACCCGGTGGCAAGAAAACCGGCAAAACCGGCGCTTATTCCACCGGTGCTGAGGTGCTCGAAGGTTTGGCAGCGCAGGGGCATGATCTGCCGTCCCGCATTCTGGATTGGCGGCAGGTCAACAAGCTCAAGTCCACCTATACCGACGCCTTGCAGACACAGATCAACCCACGGACCAAGCGCGTCCACACGTCCTATGCCATGACCGGCGCACAGACAGGGCGGCTGTCGTCAACAGATCCGAACTTGCAGAACATTCCGGTTCGGACCGAGGCTGGGCGCAAAATTCGTTCAGCCTTCATCGCTGAGCCGGGCTGTAAGTTGATTTCCATCGACTATTCGCAGATCGAGCTGCGTTTGACCGCGCACATGGCCGAGGAAGAAACGCTGCGGCAGGCGTTCCGCGATGGTCTGGATATCCACGCCATGACTGCCAGTCAGGTGTTTGGTGTTCCAATCGAAGGGATGGACCCCATGGTCCGCCGGAACGCAAAGGCCATCAACTTCGGCATTATTTATGGGATTTCAGCCTTTGGTCTCGCCAACAATCTGGGCATTTCCAATGGCGAGGCCAAAGACTTCATCGACCAGTATTTCCAGCGCTTTCCGGGCATTCGTGAGTACATGGAGCGGGCCAAGCTGTACGGGCGCGATCATGGCTTTGTGCAGACCCTGTTTGGACGTAAAATTCATCTTTCCGGCATTGCCGACAAGAACTTTGCCAAGCGCGGTTTTGCTGAACGTCAGGCGATCAATGCGCCCATTCAGGGGACGGCTGCGGACATCATCAAGCGTGCCATGCTGCGGATGCCCGAGGCGCTGAAAGCGGCGGGGTTGAAGGGGAAAATGCTGCTGCAGGTGCACGACGAACTGATCTTCGAGGCGCCTGAAGCCGAAGCAGAGCAACTGGTTGCCGTCGCCCGTGACGTCATGGAGGGCGCTTGCAGCCCTGTGATCGAGCTGGCCGTACCTCTGGTAGCGGACGCGGGCGTAGCCGACAATTGGATGGAAGCCCACTAGTGGGGAAGGGGTGAAGCGATGGCTGAGAACAAAGGCGCTGCGAACAAGAATCAGGCTTATGCCATCAATGATGTTGAAGGTACGCGCAAGCTCTACGCGGGCTGGGCCGATACCTATGACAGCGATACCACCGAGGGCATGGGCTATGTCGCGCACAAGGTCGTAGCCGATCTTGCGGCGGAGTTTCTGGATAAAGGCACGCCTGTGCTCGATGTTGCGTGTGGAACGGGGATGTTGGGCACGGAGCTGCGCGAGCGGGGCTTTTCGATCATTGACGGGCTCGACCTGAGTCCGGAGATGCTGGCCAAGGCGGAGGCGCTGGGTGTGTATCGCAAGTTGGGCGAACTGGATATGACCCAAGCCTGGGATATTGAAGAGGGTACCGTCGAAGCCCTGACGTGCTGTGGGATTTTTGGGCCTTCGGTCATTGGGCCGGAACACCTCGTCCATTTGGCTCCACCGATGAAGTCGGGTGCTCGAGCTGTGATCTCGATCAATGGTAAAGGCTACGAGGAACGGCCCTTTGAGGACGCGCTGGAAGCCTTATTCGACGACGGGCTGTTTCGGGAAATCTATCGCGGCTTTAATGACTATCTGCCTAAAGAAGATATCGATGCGCTCTATGTTGTTCTGGAGCGATTTTAGCCCGTTAGCAGCAGCGACAAAACGAAGCCGGCCAAAAGCACGCCCATCAAGCGGTTAAACCAGATAATGCGTTGGCCTATGTTCAGCCAGTCGCGCAGCAGTGCCCCTGCGACCAACCAGGATGTATTGAAAATGGCCGTTGTCGCCATGATGATCAGCGCTGCCGTTACCGCGCCGGCGATGTCGATTGTTCCTGCCGCCATCACACTGGATGTGACTGTAATGGCCATCGACCAGACCTTGGGATTGAGCCACTGAAATCCTGCCATTTTCAGAAAACCAATGGGCTCGCGATTGTCGTTGCCCGTGCTCAACGTCGTGGTGGTCGCGACCTGCCAGGCGAGATAAAGCAGATAGGCGGAACCCGCGATTTTTAGGATGGTTTTGAAGAGGGGAGCGGCCTGAAAGATTGGTCCTAGACCCAAACCGACGCAGAGCACCAGAACCGGAAAGCCCAGCACAATGCCCAGCAGCATGGGCGTGGAACGCCGTAATCCGTGCTGAACGCCCGAGGCCGCGAGCAGCAGATTATTGGGGCCGGGGGTCACCGTAAGCAGTGACATGGTGGTAAAAACCAGAAAGAGGTCGGTCATCGTTTTGCAGGTTTTGGCGTGATGTCCAAGAGGACCACGGCAGCGACCTGCGCGCTATACCGAAAGACATGGTGTCCCAAGAATTTTTCCCTTCGCTCCTCTCAACGCATGCGAAGAGAGGAGACGAAGGTGCCTTTTGGCTGATTTTGGGCTATCAGCCGTCGCCAAATATCTGGGTGTTGGGCAACACTCAAGAAGGCCGGCACCTTCGTCCCTAACCTCAAGATTGGGTCAGTAGGGAACGAGCGGTTACTGACCCGATGGTCAGAACTTTGCGACTGCGTTAACGAACAGGCCCTGTTTGTCGAACGAAACGTTCGTCAGGTTGTCGTCAAAGGCACCAAAGTTGTAACCACCGCCAATCTTGAGGTTGTCACCAACGTGGCGGTAGACCGCCGCGAGAGCTCCGTATCGAATGGCACTTTCGCCAGAGTTGCCGACGTTGCCTTGCCACATCACGCGGCCTTCGAGCAAAGCGTCCCAATTCTTGACAACGTGCCAGTCAACACGTCCCACCAACAGGTGGATGTTTGAGCCGAACCAGTCGGTGCAAGACCGACAGGAGGTCACTTCCCCGACTTTCACGCCGTATTTTGCGCCAATGTCGAAGTTTCTTGTGACCTGGAAGATTGCATCGGCTTCACCGATGAGCGAGCGCTGACGGTAGTTCGCGACACCGCTACCAGTCTCTTCAGCCGTTTC
>JBMZBW010000002.1:0-62030 GCA_049612785.1 Alphaproteobacteria bacterium
CCAGCTCTGCTCAGAGGAGTGGTGCTTTGCCTTCGCGGTGTCAACCGGCATAAGAGGGTTCATGACGAACACGCTTACCCGTTTTGCGCCTTCTCCCAATGGATTGCTCCATCTTGGACACGTTTACGCTGCCCAGCAGGTTTGGCGGATGGCGGCAGTGCTGGGGGCTGAGGTCCTGCTGCGTATCGAAGATACGGACTTCACCCGCTGCAAGCCTGAATTTGAAAACGCCATTGTTGAAGATTTGGCTTGGTTGGGTTTCCAGTGGGCGGGCGAGGTCGTTCGGCAATCAGACAGAAAACCGCTCTATGAGGCTGCAATCAACCAGCTCAAAGCGATGGACCTGCTCTATCCCTGTGCCTGTACGCGAAAGGACATCGAGGCCTCCTGGGGTGGAGAACCGCAGTTTGGGCCCGAGGGCATGCGCTATCGAGGGACATGCAAGGGGAAGGTGCTGGACGACGCTCAACCCGTCGCTTGGCGGCTGGACATGTCCTTGGCTCTGGGGCGGATCGATTCACTGACGGTGAACACGGTCGAGGATGGCATACTGGATTTCCGTCCTTTGGCCGAAGAAACCGGGGACGTGGTTCTGGTCCGCAAAGATATTGGCTCCAGCTATCATCTGGCTGTTACGGTTGATGATGCTAATCAGGGTATTTCGCATGTCATACGGGGTGAGGATATGCGGGACGCAACAGCGGTTCATCGGGTTTTGCAAAGCCTGCTCGGGTTGCCGGTCCCCATCTACCATTTTCACCCGCTGCTCAAGGAGCGGGATGGCCGAAAACTGGCAAAAAGAGATGGCGCAGAAGGGGTGCGGGTCCTCAAAGAACAGGGTCTTTCGCCAGCGGAAATTCTAGCTCAGGCATCCGCTCATTGGAGCCTGTCTTAGCTTCTTGCATCCAATCCTGCCGTAAACACGAGCGCAACGTACAACACGAAGATCAGCATCAGATACAGCAGGCCGCTGATAAACGGCACGCGATCACTCAAATTACGTCGCCGCTCGAACCCGCTGACAAAGTCGGGGCCGATGAGAATCAGAACCACCAGCGAAGCTGCTGTGATGCTCAGACTTTCTGCAACAAAGGTCTGGTGGCCCAAGAGTAACAAGAACGGCGCGAGCCCACCAAAGAGCCCTACGGCACCCATATTTGAGCCGCGCCCGACACTGGTCCACATAAGCCATGCAATCGCAAAAGCCGGGACCAACACGAGGGCAAATAACTTCGAAATGGTCGCTTCGAGGTCGGACCAGTCGATAATGATGGCGACGATCATCAGGCCAAGACTAGCCAATGCGAGCTGACCCACGCGCAGGACGCTGTAACCATTTTCAGACTGCGCATGACGCCAAACGACGAAAAGGCTTACCAGCGCGAAAGCCACGGTCTTGGAGAATGTTTCCGGCAGTGACGCAGACTGACCTTGCAACAGAACAATCAAGGACGCGCAGAGCCCCAGTCCGATCAGTAATCCGAAGAACATGGCCAGTGCAAAAGGCCGTCGCATGACGTCGACAAGCAGCCCGACCAGCCACCCAACAGCCGCAAACAGCAGGATCAGCTGGTCAATCCGCCAGGACCAGACAAAGCTCCATGTATTGCCGGGTGCTGGCTGCATAAACAGTGTCTGGCCGATGACAATGACCATCAGGCCGGACAGGATTGGCGCAATCGCAAATCCTGCCATTTCCTGTCCACGCACGGGGCCCAACAGGAAACGCACCACAAATGTAAAAACAAGACTACCCACTGCTAGAACCAGCCACTGGTTCTGCAACACCATCCACAGGCTTGCGACTGTGCTTTGAAGCGGCGCGATAAGCTCTTGAAACATAGGGACGACATAGCTCAGGCAAATCGTCAGAACAACCGCCGTTGATCCTTTTGCGTGCAATTAGATTGGGCATAAACCACGGAGATTTAGCCAAAAATCGCGTGCGAAAGGCAGGGGAGACTTGACGCGAAGGGCGGACTGCGACTCTATGCGGGCATGCGCATTATCGGACTCGATCCCGGCCTTCGGGTTACGGGCTGGGGAATTATTGATCAGGCAGGGAACCGCCTGAGCCCCGTTGCCCACGGAACCGTCAAGACAGACGCCGCTTTGCCCTTGGCTCAGCGGTTGGTTCAGCTTGAAAAAGGCTTGGTCAAAGTTATCGCTGAGTACGGACCCGACGAAGCCGCCGTTGAAGAAACCTTTGTGAATCAAAACCCGACTTCAACGCTGAAACTGGGTATGGCGCGCGGTGTTGTTTTGCTGGCCCCGGCCAGCCTGGGTTTGCCCGTGGGTGAGTACCCACCCAACCGCGTTAAGAAGGCGGTCGTTGGCGCGGGAAAAGCAGCAAAAGAGCAGGTGCAGATGATGGTGCGACGACTGCTGCCCGGTGTGAACGTCACATCCGCCGATGAAGCAGATGCGCTGGCCGTTGCCATTTGTCACGCGCACTTCGCTGAAGCAGACCGCAGAATAGCCGCATCAAAGGTGTCAGCATGATCGCGAAACTCAAAGGAATGGTTGAAGGGCAGGAAGAGAGCGCTGCGTTGATCGACGTGAACGGTGTTGTCTATCGCGCGCTCTGTTCATCTCGCACACTGGGTGCTTTGCCTGCCAAAGGTCAGCCAGCAGTGCTGGAAACCGAGTATCTGGTGATTCAGGACGTGCCGACACTGATTGGTTTTGGGTCACTGGGTGAGTTGGAAGCCTTTCGCCTGTTGGTTACCGTAAACGGTGTTGGGCCCAAGGCGGCTTTGGCGATCCTGTCCGTACATGCGCCCGATACATTATTTGCCGCGATTGCCAATGGCGACGCAAAGGCCATTCAGGTTGCTAAAGGCGTTGGCGCGAAAGCTGCGGCGCGGATCATCACGGATTTGCGGGACAAGGTTGGCGCGTTTGCGGGCTTGGCCGGCGGCGGACCTCAGGGCGCGCCAATGGCCGGGGGAAGCGGTTCCACGGTAGAAGGTGTCGCCGCGCAGGACGCTGTCTCAGCCCTGACCAACCTGGGTTACAACCAGCCCGAAGCGGCCCGTGCTGTTGCCGCAGTCCTGCAAGACGAGCCGGGGGCCGATGTTTCTGCACTCATCCGGCTGGCTCTCAAGAAACTTTCCGGTGGGTGAAGAGGTTAAGGCATGGTGAATGATCCTCTGAACGACGATGGAACCCACACACGCTTGGTCGAAGCGCTGAATTCTGGCGACACGGGCGCAGATCAGGGCTTGCGTCCGCTTCTGCTTGAGGACTTTGTCGGGCAGGAGCGTTTGCGGCGCAATCTTCGCGTCGGGATCGAAGCGGCCAAGCAGCGCAGCGAAGCGGTCGATCACGTGCTATTCCACGGTCCACCCGGTCTGGGCAAAACCACGCTTGCGCAGATTGTCGCCTCAGAGTTGGGGGTTGGGTTTCGTCAGACGTCTGGCCCCATGATCACGCGCGCGGGCGACTTGGCTGCGATCCTCACCAACCTGCAGCCTCGTGATGTGCTGTTCATTGATGAAATTCACCGCCTTTCGACAGCAGTAGAGGAAGTGCTCTACTCAGCTATGGAAGACTTCCAGCTCGATCTGATTATCGGCGAAGGCCCGGCGGCGCGTTCGGTCCGGGTGGACCTGGCGCCCTTTACGCTGGTGGGTGCAACCACCCGCATCGGCCTGTTGACCAAGCCATTGCAAGACCGCTTCGGGATTGTTCAGAGGTTGGATTTTTACGGTGAAACAGATCTGGAGCAGATCGTCTCCCGTGGTTCGCGGGTGCTGGATGTTGGTATCGATGCCGAGGCCCGCATTGAGATAGCTCGCCGCGCACGAGGCACGCCACGGATCGCGGGTCGCCTGCTCCGCCGCGTGCGGGACTTTGCGATTGTCATGGGCGATGGCCATATCACGTTGTCGCTGGCGCGTTCCGCGCTGGATGAGCTGGACGTCGACCCGCTGGGGCTTGACGATATGGACCAGCGCTACCTGCGCGCTCTTGCCAATACCTATCGCGGGGGGCCGGTCGGGGTTGAGACGCTGGCGGTTGCTCTCTCGGAGCAGCGCGACACGCTGGAACACGTGGTCGAGCCCTATCTGATCCAGCGCGCCCTGATCCAGCGCACACCCCGAGGTCGGGTGTTGGAGCGCTTCGGATGGGAGCACATGGGCCTGAAACCTATTCCCAAGGATAAAGAGGGCAGTGACGCCGGTCCTCTGTTTGGAGCCGATTGACCGCTATGACTGCGCAACCAGACCCCAACCTGCCGCTCGGCTTTTTCGACGAAAAGACCTTTGTCATGCACACGCGGGTTTATTTCCACGATACCGACGCGGCGGGGATCGTTTATCACGGGACCTATCTGCACTTTGCCGAACGCGCCCGGACGGAGATGCTTCGCCATCTGCAGGTTGACCCGGACTGGCTGTGGCAAGAGCACAGGCTTCGTTTCGTCATCGTCTCTGCTGACATGAAGTTCCAGCGTCCCGCGGTCCACGACGATATCGTGACCATCCGGACAAAGTACCTCAAGACCACCGCAGCTCGTATGGTGTTGCAGCAGGAAATGAGCGTGAACGCCAAAGTCTGCACTACTTTGCGTATTACGGTGTCGCAAATTCGCGAAGACGGTCGCCCCGTTCGATTGCCGCAGCAGGCCATTGACGCCATGGCGCCTTATCTTCAACCGGACGACCTCGACGAGTAACCTTCATGGAACCAACCACACCTTTCGAACAAGCTTCCCTCATGGAAATCGTAGTCGCTGCGCCTCTAGCGGTTCAGTTGGTCATGGGGTTGTTGGTTCTGCTGTCCATCGTGACCTGGGTTATCGTTTTCGATAAGGGCTACCGTTTGTGGGTAGAGAACCGACAGGCCATTTCCTTCGAGGACAAATTCGCAGAAATCCAGGTTTATAATGAGCTGCTTGAGCACAAAGATACGTTGGGCAGCAGTTCCTTATTCATGGTTTATCAAGCCGGCATGGAGCATTGGGGAAAGTCCTCGGGTGGTACTTGGTTGCTCAAATCTCAGGCTCAAATCCGCAACATTAATCGTCGAATGAATGACCAGCTGAACCGGCAGATGGCAAAGCTGGAACGTCAAATGATCATTCTGGCCAGCATTGGTACAGCAGCACCGTTTATCGGGCTGTTTGGAACAGTCTGGGGGGTGATGAATGCCTTCATGGGGATTGCAGCAACCGGAAACACAACGCTGGATGTTGTAGCGCCCGGTATTGCAGAGGCACTACTGGCCACGGCTCTGGGCCTGGTTGCAGCCATTCCAGCATCGGTGGCTTACAACAAGTTTTCCAACGATCTGGGTTTGATAGCCAGCAAGATGGAAGGCTTCATTGACCAGTTCAGTTCAGAGCTGAGCGACAGTCTTGAGGCAGGGGGCTGACCCATGGGTTACTCGCCAAGACACACATCATATAGCGCGCGGCGAAACCGCTATCGACTGATGTCGGAGATCAACGTCACGCCCTTCGTTGACGTGATGTTGGTGTTGCTGGTGGTCTTCATGGTGGCTGCGCCGCTGATTACTATTGGGCTCCCTATTGATTTACCCAAGGGCAACGCCCCCACGCTCAATGATCAGGAAACACCGATCACCATTACGATGGCCCGCGATGGCGAGATGTTTGTGGGGGAGGATGCGACCACCTTGGATGCCCTCGTTCCACAGCTTCTGGAGCAGACCGACGGTGAGACGGGTCGGCTCATCAAAATTGAAGGAGACCAGAACCTGCTTTACGGCAACGTGACGGAAACCATGTCTGTTCTTTATCAGGCCGGTTTTGATCGCGTGCGGCTGATCATGGAAAGGCCGAGCGACGCTCGGTAAGACGCAACATGTCTTCGGCGGGATTCTCTTATAAACCAGTGGTAGCCTCCAAGTCGTCCGGCTGGGGTTGGGCCTTGCCAGTCTTGGTGTCTCTTGGTTTACACGGCGGGGTCGTTTTTTTGATGCAGACCAGTGCTGGTTCTGTCCCCGTGCCCATCAAGCCGCCCCCTATCGAAGTTGAAATTCTGTTTGAGGAAACTCCGCTTCCGGACTCCGTTTCTGCTGTTCTGGAGGAACTGGATTTGGTGACTGAACAGACCCTGGAGGAGTTAGCCGCTGCCGAAGACTTGCCCATTCTTGAGCCCGTCGCAGCAGAAGATCCGGGGTCAAGCCCAGAGGTCGATCCACTTTTTCTGCCAGAAGCCTCTGAGTTCGACGGCCTACCCGAAGGGCTTGAAGAATTTGTTTCTACGGCACCAGTTAATTCCAATCTCGATGCTGATCTGTCTGAGGACATGACCTCGACAAACCTCGCACAACCGGCAAACGACCAGTCCCCGACGCGTGAACAGATCGAAGAGATATTGTCTCAGGAAGACGACGGCACAGAGGCTCCGCCGGGTGATGAGGTGGTGGAACCCGAAGTGCAGGATGCCGAGCCGGAGGTTGCCGAGGCTGAACCCGAGCCGGTCATCAATTACCCCCTGATCCCCAAGCCCCGCCCAAGAGCGCCGCCGCGTGTTGCTGCTGAAGAAACCACGGATGAGGCAACGACGGAGACTGTTGCCGATGCTGGGGCGGATGGGTCTGGCGAAGGCCCTGCCGATGGCGCGGCAGCGGATGGGACGGGTGGTGATAATGCAGCGGCAACCATTCTGAGCGCTGAGAGACGGTCAGAGGCGCAGCTTGTTGCTTCCCGCCATGTTCAGGATTGTTTCGATATGAACATGACTCTGAACCACTTCATTCGCTACACGAATTCCTGGCAGGTCGCCTTTCTGATCAAGGTCGATGCCGATGGAAATATCGTTAGTGCCGAAAAAGGGAAAATTGCTTATCCCGCAGGTGCGAGCGGAGAGATGATCGATGCTTTCACGGATAACGTTAGGGAAACCATCTACGAATGCTCGACTTTTAAGAACCCAGACGGTGTCGAAGGGGTCCCCTTTGAAATCGAAGTCGTCTACCAGCCTGGCGCATGAATAATGCAAAGTGAATAACGCAGAATGTGACGCCTATGACACAACTCCTTGAAACCTCGGCATGGGGCAGATTTGGCCCCATTTCCGCCCAACTAGAAGCGTTCTGGTTGCACCCATGCGAGCATTAGTCCTAGCCCTCATCGTTGCATTGGTTGCTGCAGTCAACGCGCACGCTCAATTCCGTATTGGTATTGGCGGTGGCGCGCGGTCAACCATGCCTGTGGCCGTATTGGAATTTGAAGCGGCAAATAGTGCTTCTAGCCAACATGCGCGGGACTTCACCAAGGTCGTTCGGCAGAACCTGCAACACTCCGGCACCTTCACGGTGGTGAACCCCAAGGACTATGCGCAGACAGCAGCTGAGTTTCTTGAGCAACCGGATTGGCGTTCCTGGCGGCAATCGGAAGCCAAGGTGATTATCGCCGGAAATGTTTCCGTGTCCGGGAGCACCATTCAAGCGACCTATCACGTGTATTACGCCAAGAGCAAAAGTCATAAGCTGAGTGAAGTCGCGGAAGTTGGATTGGCGCAGTGGCGGGATCTGGCGCACTTTGTCTCTGATGTTGTGCATCTGAAAGTTGCTGGGATAGACGGCCACTATGCCAGCCAGATCGTCTTTATTGCCGAAGACGGCAGTGCAACGTCGCGGGTGAAGCGTCTGGCGATCATGGATCAGGACGGTCACAACATTCGCTACCTTTCTGATGGCAGCAGTATTGTTCTGACCCCGCGATTTTCTCCGGATGGGGATGAGATTACCTATACCGAGATTAACAGTGGACGCGTTCGGGTCATTCTCAGGCACCTCGTAACCGGTCAGCAAGAAGTTCTCGAAACCGCCGAAGGCACCTCCACCTTTTCACCGCGTTTCTCACCAGATGGGCGAGGGATTGTCTATTCGCTGGCTTTGAACGGCAACACCGACATCTACTACATGGACCTTCAAACCCGCGCGCGCGAACGACTGACAATGGACGCCAGCGCAGAGACGTCGCCCTCCATTTCCCCTGATGGCACTAAAGTCGCCTTTGAAAGCGACCGAACCAGCGGTCAGCAGATTTATGTCCTCGACCGCCCAACCGGTCGGGTTCGCCGAATTTCGATTCAAGACCGTGCCCGCTACGCGACCCCCGTTTGGTCGCCAGACGGTCAGTGGATCGCCTTTACTCGGATCAAGGATGGTGAGTTTGCCATTGGTGTCATGCGGCCCGATGGTTCAACGGAGCAAATCCTGGCGACCGGATATGTCGTAGAGAGTCCGACCTGGTCTCCGAACAGCACGGCTTTGGCCTTTGCTCGTCAGGAGCGTCAGACCGGTGACGGCAGCGTCAAGACAAGGATCTACGCCGTGGACTTGTTCGAACGGCGGGAGTGGCCGCTTCCGACCACAGGTGAGGCCTCTGACCCCGCGTGGTCACCACGACTGGCTCGAAACTAAAAAACGAGCAAAACATTCGCAGATTGCAAATTTTGTGCTTTTTGAGCCATAGGCTCGCAGATGATTCGTTCGCAAAACTATTGAATTTTAGTGAATCCGGGGATTAAATTCGCGTAATACGTGGGTTTGTTCTGTATTTGCCTCCAAAGGTGTGTCATATAATCATTTTTCTTTGCCCAGCAGGGCTGACTGGTGTAAAACAGCAACAGTCAATGAACGGGTGTAACCGACTCCAAAGTTTTTAAAGGGGTTGTGGCCCATAGAGTTCAGACAGGTCATTTTGGAGTTTGGATTACAATGTTGAAACGGACCGCTATAGCGATATTTGCGCCACTGGTCCTCGCAGCCTGCGATCCTGAAGTACGCGCTGTAGAGCAAGATTTTGTTGTCGAAGAAACCGTGACAACTCAGACCACGCCTTACTACCAGCAGCAAACGCTCCTCGGGCAGACACCGCAAGGTCAGTTCGGCGTTTCTGGTCAGCAGTACGCTGCGGTCGCTGGGCAATACGGTACGCAGATTTCTGCTTCGGCGCTGTCTCCGACCCAATTCGTTAACGGGCCATCACAGACGGGCCTTCGGGCTGATGTTGGTGATCGTGTATTCTTCACAACCGACAGCAGCTCACTTGATCCACGCGGTACCGCTGTGATTGACCAGCTTGGGGCTTGGATGCGTCAGTACCCTGCAACGCGCATTCGGATCGAAGGGCATGCCGACGAACGTGGAACGCGCGACTATAACATTGCGCTTGGCGACAGTCGTGCAACGTCCATCCGAAATCGTCTCTTGCAGCTGGGCATCTCGCCAGAGCGCCTGACAACTGTTTCCTATGGAAAAGAGCGTCCTGTTGCGTCGGGTTCAACCCCAACAGTTTGGGCGCAAAACCGCCGAGCCGTCTTCGTCGTGCTCTAAACACGCGTTTTCTTCATCATCGATGCATCTAAAAGGTCTCATCTGAGACCTTTTTTTGTGATCGGACACGCGAATTTTGAAGGGTCAAGAGGAGTAGGAATCGCCCGGGTTTTCCCCTAAAAAAGGGTAAACACAATAAAAGGCGGTGCAGTGGTGCGTTCGCAGTTCAAAATCGGCTTGAATACTTCCTTGGTCCTCATGGTGCTTCTGCTCTGGTTCACGCCAATTGCGAAAGCCCAAGACGCTCAACTTGATGAACAAGTGCTTCTGGAGCTGCGTCAGCTTCGGTCGGAGGTGGATTTCCTCCGCTCACAGGTCGAAACAGGCGGTGGCGTTGCCGATGTTCGTTTTGACGATCTTCAGCGCCGGATTGATAAGGTCCTGGAAGACGCCGCAGCGCTTGCTACGGAAGCCAGCACCGCCAAACGTCAGGCTGAAACGGCTGTAAAGCGGGTCGATGAACTTGAACGGCAGATCTCCATCATGCAAGCGGGGGTCGACAAGCTGGCAACTCGACTGGCCCAACTGGAAGCCGACGCTGTTTTTGCTGAACCCGATGAAACCTCTGAGACGCCTCAAGCAGAGGACGGTGCCGTTGTGGCTGACCAGAGCGCTACTGAAGCCGAAGACGAAACTCCGACTGAGGCCGCCGTTGTCGATGATGACGGGGTAGAGGTTCCTCTGCCGAAGGATCGAACCGTCATAGAGCCGCCGGCTCGCGAAGTGACGGCTGAGGTAGAGGTCGCAGATGCCGATGCCCAGGTTGTAGAGATCCCACAACGTTCGACACCCGGTCTTGTTGCTGTTGATGGGGCTGCACCCTTGCTAGGTGAGCTACCAGTATTCCCCTCGGCGCGACCAAATGCTCCGGCTCGGACAATCCTCGCCAGTACAGAACCAGGCATCGATAATGGCGATGGTGCTGTTCCGGGCACATTCGATGCACTGTCCACAGATGCGGCACCACAAAGCGGACGGTCTAGCTCCTCTCCGGCCTTTAATGAAGGCATGCAAGCCTTTGACGCGGGCGACTATGTCGATGCCATTTCCAGTCTTCAGCCTCTCTTCGATGAGGGTGGGTTTGGCGCAAGGGCACCGCAGGGACACTATCTGCTTGGGACATCCTATCAGCGCGTGAACCGCCACGCCGCAGCCATACAAGTCTTGGCTTTGGGTCTGCGTCGCTATCCTACCTCCGATTATGCTGCAGCCTCGCTGGTCATTCTGGCCGTTGCCCTGAATGCCAATGATCAGCAAACGGAAAGCTGCCGCCTGTTGTCCTTTGTGCCGTTGGAATACCCGGAAGAAGCGGAGGCAATTACGTCCGCGAATGCCCGTGCCGTCGAATTTGGATGTTGATCGCTTTTGCGATGATCTAAGCCATCTGCCAGCGGTGCCTGCGGGCACCCGACTAGGGCTCGCGGTCTCTGGCGGCCCTGACTCTTCTGCTTTGCTTTGGCTGACGAAGCAGGCGCTGCCTTTTGTGCATTTATCAGTCGCTATCGTGGATCATGGTCTGCGCACCGAAAGCGCAGCCGAGGCCCAAAGCGTGAAGCAAGCCATCGATAGAATGGGTCTGCAGGCAGAGGTTCTTCGCTGGGAACCGGCGGAAAAAGTCATGTCAGGCAAAATGGAGCAGGCACGATTGGCGCGGTATTGGCTGCTCAAGAAATGGGCTGCTGAGAACGGTATTTTGCGGATTTGGCTTGGGCATCATTCGGACGATCAGACCGAAACCATGGTCATGAGGCAGCGACAGGGCTCAAGGCAAGAGGGCTTGAGAGGGATGGAGCGCAGTCGTTTTGATGCCGAAGTCCTGTTTGAGCGGCCCCTTCTATCCTGGCGCAAAGAAGACCTCGTGCGGATTTGCCGTGAACAAAGCCTCAACCCGGTCGAAGACCCGACCAATCGGGATTTGAAGACGGAGCGAGGGCGTTTGCGGGCGTCAGAAGAGGGAATTTCTCGCCCGGATCCCTCGGCTGTTGCTGGAAACAGACCATGCTCACTTGGGATGGTAACGCATCCTCTTGGGCATCTATGGGTCAAGCGTCCCTCGATCTCAGCGGCGGACCTGCAAGCAGGCACGGCATGGGTACGGGGCGGGCATTACGCCCCTTCAACGGAACAGGCGCAGCGAGCCTTGATGGGGCTTGAACGGTCCGGACGTACATCGCTGTTTGGTTGTGTCGTTGAGAACAGGACTGAGGGTTGGGTTCTCATCACGCGAGAAACCCGAAGCCAGAATCCCTTGAAACCCAAGCGAATGGAAAATGGTCAATGGCGGATCGATGATCGCTGGATTGTGGACCGGCCAGAGGGTCACTGGGGCTTCTTGCGGACGGCAACTCTGGGTGATGCAGCCGGATGTGTCGCACGAGCAATTGCAGCCTGTCTGACCTGGAATAGCGAGGCCCCACGGTTCGAAGATTCTGCGCTAATCTGGCCAGGTAATCGAGCGACATTTTCACCCCGAAGGCCGCTCATTTCCGGCAGCAAAGTCGGCCCAGCGTAAGATTCATGTGCGCCGTAACGTCTCAAGCGTTGCATCCGGCAGCTTGGGTCTTACATTGTTGGGTACACAAATCCCCTCAAGGGTAAGGAACAAGCATGAATATCGGGCGTAATGTCTTGATTTGGTTGGTGATATTGGTCATCGGCCTTGTGGTGCTGCAAAGCCTGTTCGGCAACAGCATTAACAGCAACAGCTCCAAGATTGCGATTTCGCAGTTTGAAGAGCTGGTCGATCAAGGGCAGGTGACGGAAGTCGTCATTCAAGGGACCACAGCGACCGGAGGCAGCGCGGCTGGACGACGCTTTACCGCGGAAATCCCGCCGGGTGGTATGGAGTTGTTCCTGAGCAAACTGGATGCATCCGGTATCACCTACGAATACTCACCGCCAAGCGGGTTCGCTTTTGGGCAATTGTTTGCCTACTTGCTCCCCATTTTGTTGCTGGTGGGCTTCTGGATCTTCATGATGCGCCAGATGCAGGGTCGCGGCGGCGGCGGGATGGGTTTTGGCCGATCCAAAGCAAAGTTGCTGACCCAAGATATGCACCGAGCCACCTTTGCTGACGTTGCCGGGGTCGAAGAAGCCAAGGCGGACGTGGAAGAGATCGTTGACTTCCTGCGCGACCCGCAGAAGTTCCAGCGCCTTGGTGGTAAGATCCCCAAAGGCGTACTGATGGTGGGCCCTCCGGGTACAGGTAAGACGTTGCTGGCCAAAGCGATTGCAGGCGAAGCGAACGTGCCCTTCTTCACCATTTCCGGGTCTGACTTTGTTGAAATGTTCGTAGGTGTCGGCGCAAGCCGGGTCCGCGACATGTTCGAACAGGCGCGAAAGAATGCACCTTGTATCATCTTCATTGACGAGATTGATGCCGTTGGTCGGGCTCGTTCCATGGGCATGTCAGGCGGTCACGAAGAACGCGAACAGACGCTCAACCAGTTGCTGGTGGAGATGGATGGTTTTGAAGCCAATGAAGGCATCATCCTGATCGCTGCGACCAACCGGGCGGACATCCTCGATAAAGCCTTGCTGCGTCCGGGTCGTTTTGACCGACAGGTGCAGGTGAATTTGCCGGATTCCGTCGGTCGCGAAAAGATCCTGCGCATTCACACCAAAGGTGTTCCGCTGGGGCCGGATATTGATCTGGCTCGTATTGCCAAGGGGACCCCAACTTTCTCGGGTGCCGATCTCGCCAATCTGGTGAACGAAGCAGCACTTCTGGCCGCGCGTGCTAACAAGCGTGTCGTGACGCAGGAAGATTTCGAGAATGCCAAGGACAAGGTCACCATGGGACCTGAACGGCGTTCAGCGGTTCGGACTGAAGAAGAAATCGAGCTTGTGGCCTATCATGAAGGCGGACACGCGCTGGTTGGCGTCCATGTGCCTTTGCGGGACAAGCTGAACAAGGTCACGATCATTCCGCGTGGCGGTGCAGGGGGCTATGCCCAGTTCCTGCCGGAAAACGATGCGGCCATGCTGAAGCGGAAAGAACAGTGGAAGGCCGAGCTGGCGATGGCCTACGGTGGTCGCATTGCTGAGGAATTCATTTACGGTGCCGAGCACGTAACCGCTGGCGCTATCTCTGACATTCAGATGGCAACGCAACAGGCGCGCGTCATGGTCGAGCGCCTTGGCTTCTCTGATCGTCTGGGTCTGCGGGCCTTTGGCGCTGATCAGGGTGAAGGCATGTTCGGCGGCATGACCAAGAACTACTCGGATGATTATGCCAAAATCATCGACGAAGAGGTGGAGTTGCTGCTGAAAACCGCCGAAGACACGGCGCGTCAGATCATCGGCGAGAACCTTGATGGTCTGCAAAGGTTGAAAGAAGCCCTGATTGAGTACGAAACACTCAGTCGCGAAGAGGTCGAAGCAGTCCTACGCGGTGAAGAGCTGGCGCGTGAGAGCCGTCGCGTTGAACCGACACGCCATGCAGACGATGATGATGATAAGCCAGCACCGGCGCCGGTGCCAAAGGCTGCATCGGGTACGTCCGCTTTACCAGGCATCGGCGGTCCTGCCGCTGATAGCTAAGCGCGTGTGTTTCAACGCCTAGTGTTGCGCCCGGTGACTGTGTTGCCGGGCGCTTTTCTGTCCCATATCTGTGAAAGACAAGCGCATGAATGAAGACGGTTTCCATGTCAGCCACTGGGCCGGTCTGGACTTGGAACGCCCCCATGTCATGGGGATTCTGAACGTAACGCCAGACAGTTTCAGTGATGGTGGGAAGTTTAACCACATTGATGCAGCTTTGGATCAGGCGCAGCGGATGGTAGCGGAGGGCGCTTCCATCGTGGATGTTGGCGGAGAAAGCACGCGGCCTGGCGCAGCTGAAGTCAGCGTTGCTGAAGAAATCGCAAGGGTCAGGCCGGTTATTGAGGCTCTGGCGAATGATGGCATCCTGGTCTCGATTGACACGCGTAAACCCAAGGTGATGGAAGCGGCTGCTGCTGCTGGCGCTGGAATCATCAACGATGTCACGGGACTGACGGGCGATGCTGCTTCGCTGGCAACCGCGTTGGACCTCAACCTTCCGGTTTGTGTCATGCACATGCAGGGGGAGCCGCAGACGATGCAGCAGGCCCCCAGCTATGACGATGCGCCTTCTGAGGTTTTTGAGTTTTTGGCTGGGCAGGCTGAAGCCTTAATGAGTGGGGGCATGGTACCGGATAAAATCTGCCTTGATCCCGGCATAGGGTTTGGCAAGAATCTGGATCATAACCTGCAGATCATGGCTCGGCTTGATGAGTTGGTGGACGCAGGGTGGCCGGTCATGCTGGGCGCATCGCGCAAGTCGTTCATCAGCAAGCTGACAGGCGCGGCTGTAGATCAGCGTATGGGCGGCTCCATCGCTGCGGTCCTCGCGGGTTTTGGTGCCGGGGTTAGCATTTTTCGCGTTCACGATGTGCAAGAAACGGTTCAGGCTCTGACTGTGGCCGAAGCAATCTCTAGTGCTCTATGATCGCACAAGACCAAATAGGAATTTACCGCAATGATGACTCTGTATTCTGTCCGGATTTCACCCTTTGGCCGCAAGGTTAAAGTCCTTCTCAAAGAGTTGGGCCTCGAAGATCAGGTAGAGGTTGTCGCTGCAAACACGCTGGAAGACCCTGACTTTTTGCTGGAGTCCAATCCGCTTGGGAAAATTCCAGTGCTGAAGACTCCCGACCATGGCGATATCTCGAATTCTTCCCTGATTGCCCGTTACTTGCTGGAAAAGTCAGGGGCAGATGCTGCCGTTAGCGGAGACTGGCAAGCCTTGAAGCTCGAAGCACTGTGTGACGGTGCGCTCGAAGCGGCCTTGTTGCTGGTTTACCGCGGTCGGTTTGAAATGACGGGTGGAGACGTGTTTTTTGAGCGTCAGCGGGACAAGGTCATTCGCGCGCTGGACCGTCTTGAAAGCATGGCCCCCTCATTTGGCACAGAGGGCGCGCCCAGCCTTGGCGAAATCGGTGTTGTGGTGTTGGCTGAATACCTTGCCTTCCGAGAGCCGGTGGGTGATTGGCGACAAGGTCGCCCGCAGCTTTCGGCCTTTGTTGATGCTGTTAGCCAGCGTCCCTCCTTCCAAGCCACGCAACCGGCTGGTTGATCGAGATGGATGAGCGCCTGCTTGCCTTGCGAGCGGCAATGCTGCCGTCTGTCACCAGCGGTCATTGGCGCGAGTTTGATGCCGAGGGCTTGGGCCAGATCCTGCTTGGGCCAGGGGATTGGTTGCCCTGGCTTAGCTGGCCTTTCGACGTCGAGATCTGGGTCGAAGAAGGGGACATTGCCGTCCTGACAACATCAGCAGACGGCGTCTCGGCGCAAGCGCATCATTTGCCATTTGAGCGGGGAGTGGGGATCAAAGCAGATACGGACCTGACGCTTGAAAGCCTTGGCCGTTGGAGCCTGATTTATCTCCACGTGGGCGAAAGCGCTTTGCCCGTCCGTTTCGACTTCGCGACATTGAGGGACGAGGATTGGTTCCCCGGCCCTCACAACGGCAATTAAAAGACCTTTTCAACCCACTCAGGCGGCTGGCCGAGCCGGTAGTAAGTGTAAGACATGCCACTGGCCACCAGAGCCGTGGAAAAAGCCGACAGTATAAAGTTCGGGATTATCGAAACCAAAACGGCTCGGGTTAGATCGCTCTGGCTGATCAGATCCGGATTTGCTGGCATGTTGAGCACGATTTCAAGCACCCAGCTGACGCCCAGACTCAGCAAAAACATCGGCAGCATCAGGCCGGCGTATGTCATCATCAGGCGACCCACGTGACCGCGCGTTGCCGACCATGCCTGTCCCAGCCCAAAGCTGTTGATGCCCAATGCTGCAGCCGGAAGGCTCATGATGAGCTTGCTCCACATATACAGTCCAATCAGGATCCCCAATCCGATGAAGGGTACGATCAGGACGATAGCCAACACTTCAGCCCCACCGGGCGCGGCAATGGCACTGACCGTAAGCAGGATGCCGTAGATGATCGAAGCGATGATCGCATAGGCGAACAGGACAGCGACCGTGATAATCACCATGAGCAGTGCTCGGAAGAAGTATCGGAACTCAACGGCACCGAGAAACAGTCCAAAGCCTGTACGATCGGCATCCAGACCAATGAGCGTGGTTCGGTGCCAGGAAGCGGCCATGGAAGCGCCTGCTAACCCGCCGAAGACCATCAAGACAGCCAGCCAGCCAAAAAAGCCAACTGCTGCGCCGATGAAGTTCCCAAAAACAGACATGTCGGCATCGCTTGATTCAAAGTCCATGTTCTCCAAATCGGCAGACATACCGTAGAATTCCATCGTTGCTGCGTTCAGAAACGTGAGCTGAACCGCCGCTGAGATCAGGAAGTACAGGCCAAACGGAACGAGGGCCGCGACCAGAACGCGCGTCGGGACGGAGAACACAAATCCGTAAGCCTCTCTCCATATTTGCGTAACAGGCAGATCGAATGAGTCGGTATTTGTCGTATTCATGTGTCTTCTTTTTCTTCCGTTTTGGTTTAGGCCACGTAGCGGTTCAGTGTTTCGCCGAGCTCTTCTGGGCTTTCCAGAATTGCGAGGGCTCCCAGTGCGCGAAATTCTTCGATCCGCTGGGTTTTCATATGGTCAGCAACAGCATAGAGCACGCCAATAAACGGCACTCCAGCCTCGCATGCTCCCTTGGCCCCTGCTGGTGAGTCTTCGATCACCACGGCAGTATCCGGCAACTGGTCAAAGCGATGGAGGATATGCTGGTGCAGGTCCGGTGCTGGTTTTGGTCTGGCCACATCCAAACCAGAAAAGCAAACTTCCGGCGGCAGTAGATCGTCGTAACCCGTGGTTCTCAGGTTTTTGAGTACGTTCAAACGCGGTGCGTTGGAGGCGACAGCAACCTTTACGGATCTTTGCACCAACCCCTCCACCACGGTTCGAACGCCGTAAACCGGCTCCAACTCGGTCTCGAAAGCCTCTTCAGAAACCGCATACATCTGGGCAATGAAGTCTTCAGGCAGGTCATACCCCTCGTCGAGAAGCATGGCCAGCATCGCCCGATCAGACAGGCCCGTGAAGCGCATTTCGCACTCCTCAGCCGTTATTGGATAGCCCAGAGACGTCAGGAGTTCGGCATTTGACCGCGCCGCAAGTTTCTCGGAATCAATCAGGACACCGTCATTATCAAAGATGACCATTTTTAAGGATTTAAGGGACATTGCTACCGGCGGTTAGGTGGTTTTCGAAGACTTATAGAGAGTTAAGGAGCGAGACAGAAGGCTCTGCTGAAAATTTGCACAAGCTCAGGATAGAAAAGGAAAGGTTGTGCAGTCTCTTCCTTTCCCGCTCCGGCCCGCTTAATCTTGGCCCACAGTTTAAGCAAACGGGGATGCCATGAGCCGGATTCTAGTAGTTGATGACGATCCGCACATTCGCGAGGTGGTTCAGTTCGCCCTCGACCGTGAAGGTTTTTCCACGGTGGAGGCAAAAGACGGTGCCGAGGCGCTAGAGCGCTTCGAAGTCGAGAAACCGGATCTGCTGGTTCTTGATATCACCATGCCTGAGCTGGATGGCACCGAGGTGTGCCGGCGTATTCGGCAGAATGACAAGACACCGATTATCTTTCTCTCCTCTCGCGATGATGAAATCGACCGTGTGCTGGGGTTGGAGCTTGGTGGGGATGATTACATCACCAAGCCATTTTCGCCGCGCGAGCTGGTCGCACGCGTCAAAGCGGTTCTCCGCCGCTTTGATGATCATGCTGAGCCCAGAGGCGACGAAGGCACCGCGACCATGCAACATGGACGCCTATCCCTGAATCTGGATGATTTCACGGGTCAGTGGGATGAAACTCAGGTGGTTCTGACACTTACAGAATTTGGCATCCTCCGGACGCTGATGCAGCGGCCAGGCAAGGTTTACTCCCGCGATGATCTGATGAGTAATGCTTACGAGCTATCTCGCATTGTTTCGGACCGAACCATCGACAGTCATGTGCGCCGTGTTCGAAAGAAGTTCGCCGATATCGGGGCTGAGCCAGTCGAGACCGTTCATGGCATAGGCTACAAATTGGGGGCGTGTTGAGCGATAGCCCTGCCCCTAAGCCGAGCGAAAAACCGACCCCGGTTGCGTCGGCTACGGTGCCCGTCTCCCCCGTGCGGTGGCGACACAGGCTGTTTGGTAGACCGCGTTTGTCGACATTGCTGTTGGCTGTAAATCTGATCCTGCTGATGGCACCGCTGAGCGGGATATTCGCCATGCGGCTTTATGAGTCGGCTTTGATCCGACAGACAGAGACGGGCTTGCAGTCTCAAGCTGCTTTTGTGGCTGCATCATTTCGCGCGGCCTTGCATCGCAACAAGGCACCGCGGCTGGAATACACCGAACTCTCCCATCCGGTGGACGAAGCGTTTTTGGTCGAAGTCGACCCGAATGTTCCATGGCAGCCGCGACCACCCAAGCTGGATTTGGCGCGCGATCCACTGCTGCCACCGCCTGGCGCTCCTCAGGAAACCCAGACCAAGCCTCACTGGTTGGCCAAGGACGCTGGCCTGGATATCTGGACGGTACTGATGGAGGCACACTACGTGACGCTGTCCTCGATCCGCGTCATCGATCATCAGGGGATCATCGTATCTTCTACCACTACGAACGAAGGTCTCAGTCTGCGGCATCTGCCTGAAGTGGCTCAGGCTTTGAAAGGCGATACCGTCTCGATCTTGCGGCAAAAGCAGGAGATGGCTGAGGGTAACCGGCGGTTCAATGCTTTTGAGCGATCCAGCGGGATCAGGGTCTATGTCGCAGCCCCGATCATCATAGAGAATCAGGTTGTGGGTGCCGTCCTGCTGGGCCGAACACCCGCAACGTTGCGGGAGGCATTGCGCGGTAAGACGCGTGTGCTGTTTCTGGCCTCTGCCTTTCTGATTTTTGTTGCGGCACTGGTCTCTCTGTTCATGGGCGCAACCATATCCGGCCCGGTTTCAAGACTGGTGAAGCAATCCAAGCAGGTGGTTCAAGGACGCCGGGGTGGGATCGAGCCGCTGGAGCACCCGGTTACCGCAGAAATCGCTGAGCTCTCTGAATCCGTCTCGGCCATGGCTGGGACATTGATGGCGCGAGCCGAGTACATCAGCGACTTTGCCGCCAAAGTGAGCCATGAATTCAAAACGCCACTGACGTCGATTCAAGGTGCCGTCGAGTTGCTGCGTGACCATGCACACACCATGGACGAAGACCGGCGGGAACGTTTTCTTTCCAACATCGCTGCTGACAGCGACCGCCTGTCTCGCCTCGTCACTCGCTTGCTCGAACTTGCCCGAGCAGATGTCATGCAGCCTGAACCGGGTGGAGTCACTGAACTCCTTGGGTTTTTGCAAGCCTTGAAGGAGGTTTATGAGGACGGTGGATCCAAGCTCAACCTCACCGGCTTGCCCCAAGATGGTGAGTTACTCGTGGCAATCGACGCCGATAATCTCGCCTCCATCGTGCGCAATCTCGTCGACAATGCGCTGTTGCATGGTCAAGCAGCCCCAGAAATTGAGGTCGACATCTCGGAGAAGGTGGTTCGGATTACGGTCGCCGATGACGGCCCCGGTGTCTCGGCCGCTAACGCCAGCCGTATCTTTGATCCGTTTTTCACCACCGACAGAGAAGGGGGTGGAACTGGTTTGGGGCTTTCGCTTGTTAAAACGCTCGCCGAGGTGCACGGCGGAGGCATTAAGCTGACAAACCATGTCGGAGGCTGCCAGTTTGTCGTAACCCTGCCGCGCGCTGGCAAAATTAACTAAGTGCAATCAGTCGCTTGATTGAACCCAACCTTTTCGGTTATTTAGGCGCACGTTACAGGCCAATTCACCAACATTGGCCCTTTGAACAGGCGTGCTGGTATAGCTCAGTTGGTAGAGCAACGCATTCGTAATGCGTGGGTCGGGTGTTCGAGTCACCTTACCAGCACCACTTTTCTTTCGACATCTTCGAATATCATGGCCGCACTATGAAATGGTGAAGGGCGAAAGGCTTTTGGCAAAGTGGTCAATGAACTCCAAGGTCACCATGGAGGGGCGCTTGATCAGCGGTCGGACAAGCGACAGGCGGTGCACCAGACGCGGCGTAAAGGGTCGGAAGTCGAGACCCTTTCCAACGTAGCGTGAAGCGTCCAGCTCACTGACGACTGACACGCCGGTTCCCTGACACACCAATTCGCAGGCGGCTGAAAACTGACGGATTTCGATATGTGAGTGCAGCGGCACGTCGGCGTTCACAAATGCCTCTGACAGACGTTGGAAGAACTCGCTGTCCTTGCGGGTATGGATGATCTTTTCTGCGCCTATGTCTGTCGGAGAAATCACGTCTAGCTTGGACAGTGCATGGCCTTTGGGGAAAATACAGACCGTCCGAATATCAATGTTCTGACTTTCAACAGCGGGGTGATTGCCAAACCCGTCGGTGATGCCAAAGTCGTATTGTTCTTCAATCATCCATTCGAGGATGCGTTCAGGTCGATCCGGCTCAATGGTCATGGTCAAACCCGGTCTTGCATCCAGAAAGTCTGCAACCACTTCGGGCAGGTGGCTTGTGGCAAATCCCGGCAAGCAGGCCACCTTGATATGACCTGCAATCCGCTTATTCACCTCCTGACTAACAATCTTGATCTGTCCCATGAGTTCGAGAACGCGGCGGATGTCGGATTGAATAAAGCGGACTTCCTGTGTGGGAATGAGCCGCCCTTCCTTGCGGTCAAACAAAGGAAATCCAAGCTCCTTCCCCAGGTCTGAAAGGAGCCTGCTTGTTGCCGGCTGACTGATGCCCAGTTCGGCAGCTGCTGCAGTGATAGATCCATTGTTCGCAACGGCAATCAAGGCTTCCAATTGGCGTAAACGCAGACTCATCCGGACCTCCTGTCTTTTGCGCCCCAAAGCACTTCAGTCCTTCATGTTCAAAGTCAAATGAAGTGGGCTTCTTGCGCGGATATCGCGACAGGTTTTAGCGCAGACGAACCTGTTTCGACTACAAAAAACATAACATCATGTTATATTTTTTTTTAATTTACTGATCTTGAATTATATTCGTAGTTGGTTACTCTTCCCCTGTCGCCGTCCTGCAAGTGATAGACGCGCGACGCTTCAGTACGCGAAGCCCACGTGGATTTTGCGGGGAGAAATTGCACCTTTTCAGGTGTCTGGGAGGAAAATATGACTAAACACTTACTCGGCGCCATTGCCGTAACGGGCGCCGCATTGATGCCGTTGACGGCAAAAGCTCAGACTGAAGTTCAGTTCTGGCACGCCTTCACAGGGCGTCTTGGGGAACTGGTAACAGCGCAGGTTGCTGACTTCAATGCGAGCCAAAGCGACTTCACCGTGGTGGAAACTCACAAGGGCAACTACTCTGAAACCCTGAATGCTGGTATTGCCGCCTTCCGTGCTGGCGAGCAGCCGCATGTCCTGATGGTATACGAAGTCGGGACGGCAACGATGATGGCCGCCGGTGGCGCGATCAAGCCAGTCTACGAAGTAATGGCTGAGAGTGGTGCCGACTTTGACCCTGATGCCTACATCGGCGCGGTCAAGGGCTACTACACCACCACCGATGGCGACATGCTGTCCCTGCCTTTCAACTCATCGACCCCTGTTCTGTGGGTGAACCGGGATGCTATGGCTGCTGCCGGTGTTGATCCAGATACTGACATGTCCACCTGGGAGCAGGTTGAAGATGTCTTGGGTCAGCTGCAGGCCGGTGGTGAAGACTGCCCGCTTGTCACCGCTTGGCAGAGCTGGATTCACCTCGAGAACTTCAGCGCTTACCACAACGTTGAGTTCGCGACCCAAGATAACGGTTTTGCGGGTCTGGACACCGAACTGATGCTTAACGGTCCAGCACAGGTTGCTCACCTCTCTAAAATGGGCGAGTGGGCTGCTGACGGTAAGTTCATCTACACCGGTCGTCGCAACGAAGGTGGCGCGAACTTCCGTGCGGGTGAGTGTGCTCTGTTCACGGAAAGCTCTGCTGGTTACGCCGGCATCAGCTCTGAAGCTGAGTTCGACTTCGAAGTGCGTCCGTTGCCGTACTGGTCTGCTGTGGCAAGTGAGCCGCAGAACACCATCATCGGCGGTGCGTCCCTTTGGGTGCTCTCCGGTCATGATTCCGACGAGTACAAGGGCGTTGGCGAGTTCCTGAGCTTCCTGTCCTCCACGGATGTACAGGCAGCGTGGCACCAGAACACCGGCTATCTGCCGATTACGGCTGCTGCTGGTGACGCAACGCGCGCTTCTGGCTTCTATGATGAGAACCCTGGCACCGACATTGCGGTTATTCAGATGACGGCTAACCAGCCAACTGCGAACTCCAAGGGCCTGCGTCTGGGTTCCTTCGATCAGATCCGTGGTATCATCGATGAAGAGCTGGAAGCCATCTGGTCTGGTGACAAGACGGCTCAGGCTGCAATGGATAGCGCAAAAGAGCGTGGCGATGCTCTGCTGCGTCGTTTCGAGGCGGCTAACCGCTAATCATTGATTGGCTTGTAAAGTAACGGGCGGGCCATAATGGCCCGCTCTTTTCATCGAATGGATTACTTTCGTGGAAAAACGCGTCACCTTTCGCGGATGGCTACTGCCGCTCTTGCTGATCGCACCACAGGTCATCATCTCAGCGGTCTTTTTCTTCTATCCTGCCGCGCAAGCGGTCTGGCAGTCGCTGTTTATTCCTGATCCGTTTGGGCTTTCGGCCCGCTTTGTCGGCCTTGGCAATTTCGAGTTTTTGCTGTCTGACAAATTTTACCGCGCGTCCTTTGTGACCACGGCGATTTTTTCCGTTCTCGTGACCCTCTGCTCGATGATCCCTGCGTTATTCCTCGCTGTGAACGCTGATCGCTTGATCAAGAGCTCAGGGGCCTACCGAACCTTACTCATTTGGCCCTATGCAGTAGCACCAGCGGTTGCGGGTGTTCTATGGCTGTTCATGTTCAACACGCGCGTGGGTGTGGTTTCCTGGTACCTCGGCCAACTGGGTTATGATTGGAACCACGTGCTCAACGGTGGCGAGGCTATGGGGCTGGTTGTCTTTGCCTCCGCCTGGGGACGGATCAGCTATAATTTCCTGTTTTTCTTTGCGGCGCTGCAAGCGATTCCGAAATCTGTTGTCGAGGCTGCTGCGATTGATGGTGCGCATTTTTGGCGTCGGTTCTTTACAATCGTGCTGCCCTTGCTGTCGCCGATTACTTTCTTCCTGCTGGTCGTAAACATCGTCTACGCGTTTTTCGAAACCTTCGGCGTGATCCATACGATAACTGCGGGTGGTCCTCAGCAGTCTACGACCATTCTGGTCTATAAAATCTTTGCCGATGGCTTTGTCGGACAGGATCTTGGCTCGTCCGCTGCGCAGTCCGTCATCTTGCTGGTCGTCGTCGGTCTGCTCACGGTCGTGCAGTTCAAGTACATCGAGAAGCGGGTGCACTACTGATGGCTAAGCACAATCGAAGCGGTATGGTGGAACGGCGTGGCATCGGGATCTGGATTGCTCATGGCGTGATGATTGTGGGCGTGCTGGTCATCTTTTTTCCCATCTGGCTGGCCTTTGTCGCCTCGACAGTGACCCAACCGGAAATCGTTTCGCCGCCCATGCCGCTGTGGCCGGGAGACCAGTTTTTCGCAAACTACAAAGCGGCGCTTTTCTCTGGCGTCAACGTGCCTGTCGGTAAAATGCTGATGAACAGTCTGATCATGGCAATCGGGATTGCCGTGGGGAAGATCATCATCTCGCTCCTGTCGGCCTTTGCCATAGTCTATTTTCGCTTTCCTGGCCGCTCGATATTCTTTTGGATGATTTTCTTGACGCTCATGCTGCCCGTCGAAGTGCGGATTGTGCCAACCTTTGAGGTCATTGCCGATCTTGGGATGCTTAACAGCTATCAGGGGCTGATCCTGCCGCTGATCGCCTCAGCCACAGCCACCTTCCTGTTCCGGCAGTTCTTCATGACCATTCCCGACGAATTGGCTGAAGCTGCGCGGGTGGACGGCGCGTCTCCTATGAAATTCTTTATCGATATCGTTGTACCGATGAGCCGGACCAACATGGCGGCGCTGTTCGTGATTTTGTTCATCTACGGCTGGAACCAGTACCTGTGGCCGCTCATGATCACCACGGACCCGGAAATGAACACCATCGTCATGGGCATCAAGCAAATGTTCCCCTCGGGTGATGATATCGCTGATTGGCCGGTCATCATGGCAACCTCCATCCTCGCCATGATACCGCCGGTAATCGTGGTTGTATCCATGCAGCGGCTGTTCGTCCGCGGTCTTGTTGATAGCGAGAAATAACAAATGGCAACCGTTGAACTGAAAAACGTTAAGAAGAGCTTTGGAGCAACGGAGGTCATCCACGGCGTCGACGTGGATATCGTCGATGGCGAGTTTATTGTCATCGTTGGGCCATCGGGTTGCGGAAAGTCCACCCTGTTGCGGATGGTGGCTGGCCTTGAAACGGTCACTTCGGGTGAGGTCGTGATTGGCGGAGACGTCGCCAATGACAAAGAGCCCATGGACCGCGATATCGCTATGGTGTTCCAGAACTACGCGCTTTACCCGCACATGTCCGTGCGGCGGAATATGGGGTATGGGTTGAAAAACGCCGGCATGCCGCGCGATCAGATCGACGCCAAAGTGACCGAAGCGGCGCAAATGCTGCAGCTTGAGGAATTGCTCGACCGCAAACCAAGTCAGCTCTCTGGCGGGCAGCGCCAGCGTGTTGCCATGGGCCGCGCTATCGTTCGCGAACCCGCCGTTTTCCTGTTTGATGAACCGCTGTCCAACCTTGATGCCAAACTACGGGTGCAGATGCGGCTTGAAATCAAAGCGCTTCAAAGCAAGCTCGGCGTCACCTCGCTCTACGTCACGCACGATCAGGTAGAAGCCATGACCATGGCGGACCGAATGATTGTGCTCAACGGCGGCGTGGCGGAGCAGATTGGGACGCCCCTGGATGTTTACACGCGCCCCCGCACCCTTTTCGCCGCCCAATTCATTGGCAGTCCCGCGATGAATGTGGTCGATGCCGAAGTTGTGGGGGGAAAGATCATGCTCGGTGGCGAAGCGGTCGGTAGCAGCGACCTCGCGGATCAACCGGTTAAACTTGGCTTCCGTCCGGAGCACATGGAACTCAATGAGCAAGGCCCCATTCGTTTGCGGGTCCAAATGTCCGAACCGCTGGGTGCAAATACCTTGTTCCACGGACAATTGCAGCCTTTGGGCAAGGATGCCACAGCCAGCTTGCCCGGCGTGCATCCCATTGAGGAAGCCGGGGGTGAAAGGTGCTTCACCGTTGCAGTCGAAAATCTTCATCTCTTTGATGTCACCACAAGCCGGAGGCTGAACTAATCGCTAAGTTTCGCCAACTGGATGCATTTCGCGGCGACGCCGAGACCATCCGGATCGTCGGCCATCGTGGTGCGCGTGGGGTTTTGCCGGAGAATAGCCTCGAAGGGTTTGACTTTGCTTTGACGATAGGTGTCGAGCTGCTGGAGTTTGATGTCGTGCTTACCAGAGACAGTGAGCCGGTCATCACCCACAACCATCGCCTGCACAGTGCCAGCTTCCGAGACACGGACGGGCTTTTTCTGCGAGGGGAGGAGCCAAAGGTTTCCTCACTTAAGCTGGAAGATGTCGCGCGTTTCGACATTGGGCGACTGAACGGGCATTCCATCTATGGTCAACGTTTCCCGGATCAGGCGCAAATGGATGGCATTCGGGTTCCGAGGCTGGATGATCTGTTGAATCTGGTCACGCAGCCCCAGAACCATCGCGCTCATCTGCTGCTAGAGATCAAGTCTGACCCTGACATGGCGCAGGATCCCGATTATCGTCACCGGTTGGTGGCTGAAGTGGTCAGGCGGGTGCGCGCGGCTGGCGTCGAAAACCGCACTCTCCTGCACAGTTTTGACTGGAACCTGCTTGCCGAGTGTCAGCGCCAAGCGCCCGATATACCGGCTTCGTACCTGAGTCAGATGCCGGAAAACAAGGCTGATGCGGGCGAGGATTCTGCGCTGGATGTCACGCCACTCTTCGAGCATGGCGTGCAAAGCATTCCAACAAAGGTCAAGGAAGCGGGGGGCCAACTCTGGTGCCCCTACTACGCCGATATTACGCCCGAAAGTCTCGCGACGGCTCGAGCCCTCGGCCTGGTGGTGCTGGTCTGGACGGTCAACGATCTGGTCGACATTGACCGGATGATCGATCTTCACGTGGATGCCATCTGTACCGACTATCCGGGGCGGGTGCAGCGCAGATTGGCAGATCGGGGCTATCGATGGCTGGACCACAGCGAGCCTTCCCCTTCAGGGCTGCTGGATCAGCGTAAATCGGTTCCGAGCGCCTAGTCAGGCTCTGAGCGAGAAACCATCGTTGCGGCCCGGACAGGCGCTGGTATTCCAGCCGCTTCACCGGTTTGCACCGAGAAGTTTTCAGAAAAATCATTGTTGCCTAAACTTGTTTTCCGATAATCTCAAAGCGCCAGCAATGCTCGTGAGGCCGCTTTCAGGTTTCGTTAAGGCATATTTCAACAATGTCAGGAGCGTCGGAAATGAAGAAAGCGTTAGCCGACGAGGTGGCCACAATCATCAATGGTTCAAATTTTGATGAATGGTATCGGCTCCGCGATAAGTACAACGGCATATTCTCAGAATACGGTGACGGTCGTCACCCCGAATCAAGTTTTCGGCACGCTAAGAATTATTCCAAGTATTTTGACCTCGATAAGCACCTGAAATATCACCTACGTTTCATTAGGCTGCTGAATTTGGATGAAGAAACAGGCTCTAAGCGCGTTCTGGATTTGGGATGCGGAGCGGGACTATTTCTTTATTTATGTCAATACTATGGGCACTCCGGCGTTGGTCTCGACATCAGTTCCGATATGTATCGGCAGATGGCTGAAATACTGAAAGTAAACTGGCGAGCGGCCCCTGTTTTGGCCTACGAGCCGTTGCCGGATGATATGCAGGATTTCGACATCGTCTCAGCCATTGCAGTCAAGTTCGATCGTCTGGACTGGGGGCCGCAGGGTTCCGAGCCTTGGGATTTGCCTGCTTGGGAATTTTTTCTCAAGGATGCGGCACATCGACTAAAGCCGGGAGGGTGCATCTTTTTAAAGCCCAACTACGCGGTTCATCCCACAGAAGACGCCCCTGGGATCTTTTTTCAAGATCAAAGGATTGAGCCTTTTCTCAAATCAATCGCAAGCGAAGTCACGCCGGATACGGGCTATGTGATACCGCGGGATAAAGTGGTCTGAGGTTAAGTCTGAAGGGCCCAACCACCTGACTTTACCACCCCTAGACGTTGTTGTCGGCCACCGCGCGTAATCCGATGGCTTGAGCCTTGCTGTCCTTGGCTGTTTGGCTGCGATTAGCGCGCCTGCCTGTGTGAGGGCGGAAGCGCTTCAATCTTCTTTCGTTCATCTGTGTTTTTGAATTTCGATCAGCTGGTTTCGGCTGGCTCAAGATCGCGCATCCCTATACGGACCTTTAGCCGTTTTGTGTCGAGTTTAAAGACGCAAAAATCTCGATAACAAAGCAATGAATGTGAGATGGGGTTCAAAATACTCGATTTAACTTGACTTTATAGAGGGCGTGGCAAATGCTTACTGTGCCGGCCAGTCTTGGAATAGGAAGTTCGGTGAACTGGCTGTGTTCTGGGCTTTGGGGTGAAAGACCTAAGGCCAGCAACTGGGGAGTGGGAAAATGAAATTCCTGAAGAATGCAGCGCTGACAGTCTTTGGCGTCAGTGCAATTGTCACAAGCGCAAGTTCAACTGTGGCACTTAGCGAGACCATGAAGATCGGTATGCCGGTCGCGCAGACGGAGTTTATGGCGGTTTTTGACCAGCCCTTCGCCGCTGGTTTCATGATGGGCGTCGAAGAGATTAACGCTGCTGGCGGTATTGGAGGCTCTGTAATGCTTGAAGTTGCTCAGCAGGACACGCGCTCTGAAGCCGCGCAGTCCATGTTGCTGATGCAAGAGATGATCGATAACGGTGCCAAGGTCATCTTCATGTCAGCAGGCACTTCAGACGTTTATGCCGCAGGCTCAATTGCCAGTCAGTCAGAGGTGCTGGCCTTCACCGCTGCGACCGTGGCGGGGTTCGATAATGTAACGGGCGAGTACGTACGCACCTTGGGACCGGGTGATAATCAGGCTGCTGCAGCTGGCGCGCACTTCGCCGCTGATGGTCTGGGGGCGAAAACGGCCTTTCTGCTGACGTCACCAGATGATCCGTACACAGCCTATTCCACCGGCTACTTTGCTTCTGCTTTTGAGGCAAAGGGGGGTGAGATCATCGGCGAGGCTTCCTTTAACCTGTTCCAGCAGGAGTTTGGGAACGTCGTGCAGCAGATCCGTTCCTTGCCGAGCGAGCCGGATGTTATCTTTACCTATGCGTTCGAGCCAGATTTCCCGATTTTGGTTCGTCAGGTTCGGGCTGCGGGTATTGGTTCCGCCATCCTTGGTGGGGATGCCATTGACTCCCCAACCATTTACGCGATGGGGTCAGCGGCCAATGGCGTTTACCACATGACCCTGCTGCCCGAAGACCTTGAGAGCCGGGAATCCATGACAAACCTGATCCCCGCGGTTCAGGCCGCTTACGGTGCCGGTGCTGGTCTGGATGCCTTCACGACGTCGGGTTATCTGACAGCGATGCTGGTTCGTGATGCTGTGCTTGCTACGGGCTCTACGGACCCCAGAGACTTGAATGCCTGGATCAGTAATCTCGAAGACTACGACACGGGAATGGGTCCTCTGACCTACAAAGGCGTAGGGGCTCAGCCACTGGCCACCATGCATTTTGTTGAAGTCGTCGATGGTGCTCGGGAATATCGCGGGACCGTGCGCCTAAGCGCCGATCAAATTCCAGCCGCTGTTCAGTAACGCGGGAATTTGTCATGCTCTCGCAAGACCCTGCACCATCCGCAGGGTCTTGGGGGAGATCCTCCTCTTTCTGCCTCGTGCTGTGTTTTGGCTTGAGTGCCAAGGCATAAGCAGATGCTGCTGGCATCAACAGGGCGATAAGGACCCTCTTTGATCTGGGTTGCCGGGATATGAACGTGGAACGCCGTCACGCAAGAGCTTTTCAAACGTCAGTCGCGCTCAGTGCGGTCTTGATTGTGCTTGTTCTGGGGGCGGAATACCTGCGCAGTGAGCGGCTTATCTCCAACACTGACCGCAGTCAGGTCTGGTTGCTCATCGTCAATGTCGTCGCCGTTCTGGGGCTTCAGGCGTTCTCTGGCAACACAGGGAAGATGACCATTTCCCATGTCGGATTTCTTGCAGTGGGCGCTTACGTCTCCGCTCTCTTCACCATTAATCCCGTGATGAAGCGTACGGTGCTGCAAGGTTTACCGGACTGGCTTTACGCCACCAATCTTGATGTTGTCTGGGCCCTGCTGATCGCTGTCATGGTGGCTGGTTTTGTCGCATGGCTTCTTGGTTTCATAATCGTCCGGCTCACCTTTGACGGCGTGGTGATCTCGACCTTTGCGCTATTGCTGATCATTCAGTCGGTCATCCTCGCTGCGAAAGGCTGGACCAACGGCATCACGTCTATCTTTGGGATGCCGAAGTTTTCCGACCCTTGGACCATTCTGATCGTTGCCATCGCGGCTGTCTTTGTCTGTGCTTTCTTCAAAGAAAGTCGCATTGGATTGCAAACCCGCGCCGCCCGTGATGACCGAGCAGCTGCGGAGGCCATGGGTGTTAACAGCAAGCGCGTCACCCACATCGCGTGGATTCTGAGCGCTATGGTTGGCGCGGCTGCGGGCGCTTTGCTGGCGCACGTGATTGGCGCGGCTGGCCCCAGAACCTTTTATATCGTCTTCACCATTGAGCTGATTGCCATGCTCGTTCTCGGCGGACAAAGGTCGGTCACGGGCGGTTTTGCTGGCGCAGTGCTTGTCACTGGCATCATTATAATTGTGCGCAAAGCGGAGGGTGGGTTCACGCTGGGAAGCCTGGAAATGCCCCCTGTCTTTGGCGCCACGCAATTGGTTCTTTCGTTTGCAATCTTGGCCATTCTCTACGTGCGGCCCGGCGGGATGACAGGTTTATGGGAAATCATTGTCCGGTCTCTTCTAAAGCCGATTGAAGCACTGTCATCCAAACCGCGAGAAAGGGCTCAGGATGGTCAATTGGCGCTGGACGGGCTGTCTAAAGACTTCGGAGGATTGCGTGCGTTAGCGGAGACGAGTTTTTCCCTGCGGTCTGGTGAAATCCTTGGCCTGATTGGTCCCAATGGTGCGGGTAAAACCACGCTGATTAACACCGTGATGGGAACCTATTTTGCGACCTCAGGGGTTCTGAGACTCAATGGCGAAGAGGCGACGCTGTGGCCAGCGACGCGGCTTGCGCGGCAGGGGATCGGGCGGACATTCCAGCAGATCAAGCTCGCGGAGAGTCTCACGGTGCTTGAGAACGTGATGGTGCCGGTTTCCAGCACCGCGCCCTTGACGGCAGACCTAGAAGGAACAGCGTTAGGATGGCTGAAGACGCTCAAAATCGACCATTTGGCTGACAGTTATCCGGGCGCCTTGCCCTACGGTGATCAGCGAAGGGTCGAGATTGCTCGGGCCTTGGCGCTGGAGCCGGCGTTTCTGTTGCTTGATGAGCCGGCAGCCGGAATGAACCATGAAGAAACAGATGATCTCAGGCAGCTGCTTATTCAAATTCGGGGTGATTTGAACGTTGGGATCATCATCGTTGAGCATGATCTGAACCTCATTTTAAGCCTGTGTGACAAAGTTGTGGTTCTCGATAGGGGCACTGTTATTTCGTCCGGGACCCCTGCAGAAGTTCGATCTGATCCAGCTGTCATCAAAGCCTACATCGGTACATCCCAAGACGGCAGCGGGGCCAAAACGCCATGACCGCACCGCCAATGCTGCAGCTTGAGAATATTGTGGTGCGCTATGGTGCCATTACAGCCGTTCGTGGCGTGTCCTGCGTGGTCAGAGAGGGCGAAATCATCGTTCTCCTTGGGGCCAACGGGGCGGGGAAATCTTCGCTTCTGCGGGCTATTCTGGGCCTGACGCCTGTTGCCTCAGGTCTGGTGCGGTTTCAGGGCCAGGAGGTGACAGGCTGGCGCACTGAAGCGCTGGTCAGGGAGGGTTTGACCCTGACGCCAGAAGGCCGAAACGTGTTCCAGTCGCTGACGGTTAAGGACAACTTGCGCCTTGGCGGGGCAACAATGGCGCGTGACAAGGCGGCAGAGAGCCTCGAACGTATGCTGGACCAGTTTCCAATCCTGCGCGAGCGTTACGAGCAACTGGCCGGCACCCTGTCTGGCGGCGAGCAGCAAATGCTGGCTATCGCACGGTCGTTGATGTCGAGCCCAAAGCTGCTCATCCTCGATGAGCCATCGCTGGGCCTGGCACCGGTCATCATCGAAGAAGTCTTCGCCTTACTGTCCGACCTCAGATCCAAGGGAACAACCATCATGTTGGTGGAGCAGAATGTTGCTCAATCGCTGGCAATTGCCGATCGCGCTTACTTGCTCGAACTCGGCCAGATTGAACGCGAAGGGTCGGCCTCGTCATTCCTCGAAGACCTGAATTTGCACGAGATCTATCTTGGGGGAGAGGCTTGATATGGAAGATGTCCTGCAATTTGCCGTAAATGCACTGAGCCTTGGTGGTGTCTATGCCATGCTCGCCATCGGGATTGCGCTGATTTACTCCGTGATGGGGTTTCTGAATATTGCCCATGGTGATTTGCTCACCCTGTGCGGCTACGCAATGTTCTTCTGTATCGGCTTTGGGCTTCCATGGCCCTTGGTCATTATCATTGGAATTCTCGCTGCTGGTGCCGCGTCTGTCGCGATGGAGCAGGTTGCCTTCAAGCCCCTCCGTTCCGCCAGCTTTGACACCTTGCTGCTCACGTCTTTTGCTTTGTCAGCCGCGATTCATGTGGTCCTGCAAATCAGTATCAGCGCGCGGCCCAAGCCTGTTCCACTGCCGTCATTTCTCACGGGGTCATACAAGATTGGTGACATCGTGATCGGTACAGGCCAAACGCTGTCGATCATCGTCGCACTCACGTCCATGCTTGGCCTGACATACTTTCTGCGAAGAACGACCATGGGTCTGGCCATGCAAGCTGCGGCGCAGGACTTCGACACAACACGCCTGATGGGGATTCAGGCCAACCGTGTGATTTCATCTGCATTTTTCATTGCCGGGATCCTGGCGGGTATTGCCGGTGTATTGATTATCGCGCAGCGGGGTTCCGTTGACCCCCTGATGGCAATGAATCCTCTTATCAAAGGGTTGATCGCAGCCATTATTGGCGGAACGGGGAGCCTTTATGGTCCCGTACTTGGGGGCATCATTCTTGGGGTTTTGGAAACAATTTTTCAGACTCTATTGCCCGGTGAGGCTTTACTTTTCCGAGATCCGTTGGTGCTCTCTTTGCTCGTGGCTTTCCTGCTTGTCGCCCCCAACGGCATCACTGGAACACGCGTTGAGCGCAGTCGATAGGGGGGTGAGCAGGGATGAGAGAACAGCTCAACAGAGGGGGCAATCATGAATAAGATTACCAAAAGCAAGGCTTGGGAGTTGGACCGAGCTCACCTGCTGCATCCCTATACGAATTTTTCCAAATTCCGGGATGAAGGCAGTCAGGTCATCAACCGTGCTGAAGGCATGTATGTCTCAGATGATACGGGCGCAGATTTCCTCGACGGCATTGCCGGCCTCTGGTGCGTGAATATCGGTCATGGACGCCGTGAAATGGCTGAAGCCATTGCTGAGCAGGTGATGAACGTCGAGTATTACAACCCCTTTGGTCACTCGACCAACGAACCGGCTGCGGAATTGGGTGGATGGCTCGCGGAGCATGCGCCGGGTACCCTGAACCACGTCTATTACACATGCGGCGGTTCAACGGCGAACGATGCGGCGGTACGACTGGTTCACTATTACAACACCCTGCGCGGTCTGCATCGAAAGAAGAAGATCATCTCCCGCAACGACGCTTATCACGGCGCAACTTATGTGTCCGCTGAGCTGACCGGGATCCACGCCACAAAGAACAGTTTTGATCGCATCGGGCAGGAATTCATACATCACGTGTCTGCGGCAAACATGTACGCCAAACCGGAGCACATGTCAGAAGCGGAATACTGCGATTATCTGGTGGATGAGTTTGAACAAAGAATTCACCAGCTTGGCCCAGATAACGTGGCAGCCTTCATCGCGGAGCCGATCATGGGTGCGGGCGGCGTTCTGGTGGCTCCACAGGGGTATCACCGCCGCATGTGGGAGGTCTGTAAGCGCTACGACATGCTCTATATAGCGGACGAAGTGGTTACAGCCTTTGGCCGGCTTGGGCATTGGTTCGCCTCTGAAGAAGTCTTTGACTACCAACCTGATATTCTCGTGAGCGCAAAGGGCATCACCTCGGGTTACATACCGCTGGGCGCGACGCTCATTTCAGACGAGATCTACGACGTAATCAGCAAACCACAGGCTGAGGGTGGGGTCTTCACCATGGGATTGACCTACTTCGGTCATCCGGTTGCTTGCCGTGCTGCGCTTAAAAACATCGAAATCATGGACCGCGAAAATCTTTGTGGGAATGCAGCGGACGTTGGCGCCTATTTCCAGTCCACGGCGCAGAGCCTGATGAATGCGCCTCTGGTCGGCGATGTCCGGGGAAAGGGGCTCATGCTTGCGGTTGATCTGGTGGGAGACAAGCGGAAGAAATCCGCCCTTCCACTGGAAGCGGATGCAGGAGACCGGGTCTTCCGCAAGTGCCTGGAGCGGGGCGTCATTGTGCGTCCGGTCGGTGATCGACTGGTCCTCTCACCGCCGCTGATCATCAACCGAGAGCAGGTGGACACAATCGTTGCTGCTCTCTCCGAAGCGGTTACGGAACTTCACGCAGAACTGTAACCCAAGCATGCCCCATCGCTGGGCTAAGGTAAGTATCATGTCTCAACCCTCTCAAAATGATCTACGCTTCAAGGAAGATCCTGATTTTCTGGAGCATCTTTACCGGCAGGTTTGGCTGCGCAACGGGGCATCACCAGAGCACGCTGACGCTGTTGCCTATGCGGTTTCGTTTGGAGATCGTTTTGGGAAGATCAATCAGGGTCTTGGTGTCTTTGAGGCCATCGACATTACCTTTCAAAACGGGACTCTCGATATCAAAGCAACCCCGGAACTGGTCGATGAAGGGCCAACCTGGGCGATTTATGAGGGGCACCGTTCCAGCGGCCATTGGGTGCTGTGTAAAGCGACGCGAAAAGCGATGGAGATCGCGAGCCGTATGGGGATGGGCATGGCGCTTTCACGCAATCACAACGATGCGGGTTGTTTTGGTGCTTACACCACAATGGCGATGCAGGAAGGCATGGTTTGCATCGCCACGAACAATAGCTTGCGGCTCGTGGCACCGTGGGGCGGGAAGGAAAATATGATGTCCGGTGCGCCGTTTTCGGCTGCGTCGCCGGGGGGCGAAGAAACCCCGATCATCATGGATACTGCAGCGATTGAAGCTTATGATGCCGATGTGTCTGAAGCCTACTTCGCCGGGACAAAAATGCAGGCTGGAAAGGTGCTGGTTGACCCAGAAACAGGCGAGCTTTCAGACGACCCGGCACCCTTTATCGAAGTTCTCGATGGCTATGCGCGGCTGGCCGACAATCGAGCGGCCACGGCCTTTAACTCACCCAAGCTGTATGCCTTGAACTGCCTGACCGAAGTCCTTTCTACCCTGATTGTGCCTGAGGCCACCATCACCCCGGATTTGCCGCATCCCATCGCAGCCTGGATGGAGCCTCAATCGGTGGGTTCGGTTGGGGGTAGCTGTGTTCTGGTGATCGATCCTTCCAAGTTTGGTCCCATGGCCGGGATGCTGGACCGGTCAGATCGCTTCGTGAAAGCGGTGAAAGGGGCCAAACGACGGCCCGGTGTAGAAGAAATTTATCTGCCCGGAGAGCGGGGGTGGAAACAGGTGAAGGCTGGAGGTCCGGTCGACATCCTGCGCACGCATTGGGATGCGTTTAAGGAAACAGCAGCCAAAGCCGGACTCGATGTCGAAGCTGAACGCCGCGCTTTTCAGGCCGGCAAACCGGGGGCGAAGGGATGAGCCGCGAACTGCTAACCGGAAGAACGGCGCTTATCACCGGTGCTGGCCGCCCCCGCGGTATCGGACAGGCCATTGCGCGTGCTTTTTTGGACGAGGGCGCCAATGTTGTGATGACCGACTTGGCGGGTGTGACGACCGCTCAGGCTGAACGCGAACGATTTAGTGCCTTTGAAGCGGAAAAGGTGCAGTACGTTGAGGCCGATGTCTGCAATCGTGCCGATGCGCGCAAGGTCATCGCTGTGGCACGAGATACGTTTGGGGGCTTGGATATCCTCGTTAACAACGCGGGGGTAGGACGCGGATCTCCGGATTTCATGGAGCTTACAGACGAGGACTGGACGGCATCCCTCGACGTCAATTTACGCGGCACAGCGACCATGTGTCAGGCTGCCATGGAAAGCCTCCGCCAGTCGTCGAGTGCTTGTATCGTCAATGTCGCCTCGCTCTCAGGTCTGCGGGCCATACCGCATATTCCGGCATGCTATACAGCGTCGAAGTTTGCTGTGGTTGGTTTGACAAAACAGCTGGCACTGCAACTGGCCCCTGAGAACATCCGAGCAAATGCGATTTGCCCCGGTTCTGTGCGCACAGATATGATGGAAGTTGCCATGGATGCGATTGCAGATGCCGAAGATATCACCCCGGATGAGGCCGAAGCGCTTGAGGCTTCGACAATCGCCATTGGGCGGGTGGCGGAGCCCGACGAAATTGCGCAACTTGCCGTGTTTTTGGCGAGCGAAAATGCCTCATACATTACCGGCGAAGCACTGGTTGCTTCTGGGGGCATGTATAATGGGCTTTAGCCGTCACCAGCGACGGCCTGCCAAACCCCATCACTGATTCCAGCAGACAGCCCACCGCACAGGTTCAGCACTTGGCCCGTCATGAAGGTGAAGTCACTCGCGACGAGCGCGTGAACAAGCGCAGCGACTTCTTCGGGCTCACAAATGCGCCCCAGTGGTGTCGCTGCCGCTTCGACCTGCAGTAACTCTTCTCCACCCTCAGCCAAAGCCATGGGGGTTCGCACCGAGCCCGGACAGATGGCATTCACGCGAATGCCTCGGTCTGCCAGCTCAATCGCGGCAACTCGGGTTAAGGCGAGGACCGCAGCCTTTGACGCGGCATAACTCCCCAATGTTCCCACACCCAACTGGGCGGCCAGTGATGAGATGTTGACGATGGCTCCGGCGTTTTCGAGAACAGGGGCGGCGTGTTTGATGACATGGGCCACGCCTTTGGTGTTGACTGCCAGGCACGCCTCCAGATCAGACAGTTTCATCTCACTGAGGTTGGCGTAATCCCGATGGATGCCGGCATTGTTCACGACGATGTCGAGCCGACCGGAGTGCGCCTTGACCGCGTTTATCATCGCTTGCACGTCGTCTTCTTGGCTGACATCAGCCTGATGGCTTGTCGGGCTATCAGCAGGCGCATTGAGATCTGCAACGTGGACCGTGGCACCGGCGTCTGAAAGGCGATGCGCGATGGCTTCACCAATCCCTTGCGCGCCTCCGGTCACAACGGCGACCTTACCGTCGAGGGAGAAATGACGAACCATTGTGCTGTTCCTTCAGCTTTTGACTTTTGGCTCCAAAATCGGCGGAAGGAAATTGGACAAGTAGCCGATCATGGCGAACTTTGCTTCATCAACAATTCCGTCGTCCAAGTTGTCTTCCGAGCGCAAATGCAGCTCAAACATAGCGTCGATGATGGTCAGTGAGTAAACAAGACGTTGCGTCAGCTTCTTGATCTTGGGCATTTCAAAAAGCTCATGGAACTGGGCGCGCACGGTTTCAGCATAGGCGTGGACGCTTTCCTGATCCGTGTTTCGTACTTCCTTGGGCATGGTCGCGCCGAGCAGTACCTTTCGCGCGACCGGGTCCTTCCGGTATATGGATACGGATTGATCGATGAGCAGCGTAACGAAGTCCTGCCAACTCGCGATGTTTGCGTCGACCGGCGGATGCGCCGCCTGTTGAGCGAACTTTTCACCGATTTCAGCGGCCAGTGCGCTGAACAGGTCGTATTTGTTGGCAAAGAAGTGATAGGCCGATCCCTCAGGAACGCCGGCATGCTTGGCAATTTCGCGAAAGGAGATCTCTTGTGGGTCCTGCGTTTCGAGGAAATGGCGCGTTGATTCGACCAGCTTCTTTCGTCGCTGAACGCCTCGTTCCTGCTTGGATGTTGTCTCACGACGACGCCCGATTACTTGCCTGACAGTCACAGATGCTCCTCATCTCACTTAATCGACGGACAACCTACCAAAGGGTAATGCCTTTGGTCTCCCCCCTTTGATCCATGTTGTCAGCGAGGAGACACAATAACTCCCAAAACAAAGCAGCAGCCACGTGCGAACAGTATCCGTTCACGTCCCGATTGGGGTTCAGCTCCACCATATCCGCGCCAACAACATTCAACTCGCGGGCTCGCAGGATCATCGAACGCACCTGCCGCGGGGTTAAGCCAAAGGCTGCTGGCCCCGTTGTTCCCATCATGTGTGAACTGTCCAGAGAGTCGACGTCAAAGGTCAGGTAAGCCGGGTCGGTTCCGATCACCTCTTGCGCCTTGTCCATCACCCAGTTGGTGCCTTTGTCGAAAACCTCGTCCGCCGAAATGACAGTCATGCCGCTGTCGTGCGCAAACTCCCACAAGAAGTTAGCGTAGCCCCGAATGCCGATCTGGACGCATCGTTCCGGGTCGATAAAGCCATTCAGAACAGCCTGACGGAAAACAGATCCATCATTGATGGTATCGCCGCCCCAAACGGCCATGGTGTCGCTGTGCGCATCTATGTGCAGCAGGCCGAAAGCTTCGCCTCCGCGTCCCTCTGATAAACCCTTCAGTGCACCAAAGGACGTTGTGTGCTCACCGCCGCAGTTCAGCGTTCGCACATCCGCCTGTGCCAGCAGGCGAAACGTGTCGGCGATGTCTTCTGTGACCCGCTGGTCGAGGCGGGTTGCCGACCATTCAATGTCACCGTAGTCGATGATCGAGGCCTGATTGAACGGAATTTTGCCCGTAACATCGTGCATTGGACCATTATTCGTTGAAGCTTTGCGGCATGCTTCCGGGCCGTGTCGTGTCCCGGAAAGGCCGATAGCGCCCAAATCCAGGGGGCTTCCGACAATTGCGATATCGACGCCATCCAGGTCTTTTCGATAGGGAGCCTGAAAAAAGCCGGGCTGCGCGCGGAAGGCCGAGGAGTCCAGGACGTATCCCGCCGGGATTGCGCGCTCAAAAAACGCGTTCAAGTCGTTGTTGCTGAATTCAAAGGCAGGGGTATCCAGCGCTCTCAAGCGCTCCAGATCGGCTTCACTCATGCGTCTCATGGTTTGCGGGTCCTCTCGATCACTTACGGATTCTTGTGCGCCATGGTTTCAATCGCGCTCAGTAGCCATTTCGGTGCGGTTTCTTCTGCAGCAACGCCACCATAAGACAGCAGTCCTTCCGCATCGATTTCACCCTTTCGCACTTGGGCTGTTACCTCTTCAAGATCTCCCAAAAATCGGTCGAGCGCCTCTTCAGTCATGATGTCGATGGTCAAGTGAATGGCCTCGGGTTGCTGTACGCCAAGCAGGTTCCATCCGCGGACCGTCATGCCGCCAATCACGGTTTTGATTTCCAGCCCCTCGCCAGAGATTTGCACCAAAGGCCCATGGCAAGGCCAAGGGGTTAGCCCTTCAATATCGTTTGCAGCACTCAGAATTCGGTCGCGCGTGGCCAGAATCTGTCGGGCGTTTTCAAGGTAACCAGCGTGCCCCAACCCATTGAACAGTCCCCAGGCCGCAGCAATGGGCGCAAAAGGGCGGGAGCCGACTAAACTTTGCGAAACATACAAGCCGCAAGGCCAATCGGTGACGGGCAGGAAGTGGAACCGTTGTTCCTCCGCCGATGCCCAAAGTATTGTGGACAAGGGTTTTGGGGCAAAACCGTACTTGTGCAAATCCCCGGACAGAGACCGAACGCCCGGCACGCTCAGATCAAAGGCTGGGGTGGGCTCACCCAGTTCACGGAAGAAGGGGAGGACATAGGTTCCAACGCATCCATCTACGTGCAGCCAGAGGTCATGGTCCAAGGCAGTTCGCCCCATGTCCTCAATGGGATCCACCTGTCCAAACGGCCAACTTGGGGCAGAGCCAAGCAAGCCAATCGTTTGATCGTCGATCAACGCTTCAATCGCAGCCATTTCTACGGCTTCAAAAGGTGAGTGGTGGACCGTACGCAGTTCAATGTCCAACACCTGCGCCGCTTTATGAATTGTCGCGTGAATGGTGTGAGGTGCGATGACATTGGGACGCGTCAGACGCTGTCCGCGGCTTTCCCGAGCCCACGCCCTCATCGCCTGCAATGCGCAAAAGTTGCTCTCTGTGCCTCCCGAGGTCAAATTGCCCCGCGCCATTGATCCTTTGCCACCCCCGAGCATGATACAGGCGTCCAGCACGTCGTTTTCAATCTGGGCGGCACCGGGCTCCTGAAAGGTAAACAGGGCGTTCCATCCGCCGAAACGTTCGTAGGCTTCTCTAACAATCGCCTGAACGTGGTCGGTACCCCAGAATGCTGTTGCGGCCAGCTTTCCAGACATTTCCGCTGTCATGTTCGCCAGAGCTTCATCATATCCGGCTTTGACTTCGTCCAAACTCTGCCCGTGCTGTGGCAGTCGAAACATCGCATTGTCGCCTATCATGATGCGTCTGCCTCAAGCCCACTGAAGTCATGGGCACAGGTGACCAACTCGCCGCCTAGCATGGGGGCCAGCTTGTTCAGAGATGCTTCATTGATGGCTGGCAGAACGATAGGCAGGATGCGCTGAAACTCCTGACCTTCTATCGTGTCAAAGTACATGGACCACGTCATCTGGCCGCTGTCTTCACCTGTCATCTCCACTGAGATTTCCGCGATATAGTCCTTGATCGGGAAATCCGGACCGGTTGCGCGATAGACGTATCGATGGGGTGCGTCCCACAGCAGGACTTCTTCAAACACGTGTCCGAAGAACGTGAACTCCACGTTAAAACGCGCCTCTCCGTCCGGTCCGGGGGCGTGATGATGGACGGTTTTCGCAAGCAGGTACCAATCGGTAATCCGGTCGGGATCTCCCATGATGTCAAAAACGTCGTCACCTTTGCGCCCTTTAAATGCGATGACCCCGCGTAAACGCTCCGGTGCTTGTGTGAATTCACCGAGATACCTTGATCTATCCATGACGATAACACCCGTTTGTTTCGCAAAGCTTAGGGTCGCCACCCTTAAAAATCAAGTTAACTCGGGAATTTGGCAAAAACTGCGATTGTCCGCTTTTGTGGAAAGGCTCGTCCACGAACTTAAGGCGGATGGGCTGGTTCAAAGGTTCCAAAGTAAAGGTCCGGGCAAGCCCTGCTGCCCTTTGGTGCTGCCAAAAGCCAAGGCAATCGACTATTTCGATACGCTTAAAAAGTTTACCAATACTAAAATCTAAGTACGTAAATACTAAAAATGCATTGACGAACCTTTTTACAGATGCGTAACGTTGGAGTCTGGTATGAGGTTTCAGCAATGATTCTGGGAAGCAAACTCCGAGGCGTCAGGCGGTCACAAGGCAAGACTATTCAACAGGTTGCCTTGAGTGCGGACTTGTCAGTGGGGTTCGTTTCGCAGGTAGAACGGGGCATTGCTGTCCCCTCAATCGCGTCTTTGAAAAAACTTGCTTTGGCGCTGGAACAGCCGGTCGGCAACTTTCTGGAAGTATCACCGGAGAGTTCGCAGCTTACACGATCCGCTGAACGTCTGCCGTTTGCTCTCGGGCATAACGCTCTGACTTATGAGCGACTGTCCCACTCCTTTGACGGCAGCAAACTATCCGCTCTTCTTATCCACGAACCTCCCGGACACCGTGGCGAACCGGTCAGTCATGAAGGCGAAGAGCTGTTCTTCATGATCAAAGGTGAGTTGACTGTCGAAGTAGAGGAAGAGCGGGTCATCCTGAGAGCCGGGGACTCATACCACTTCGATTCCACCAGAATTCACTGCACATGGAACCATCGAACCGAAGTCGCCACGCTGCTGTGGTGCGGAACCATGGACGTGTTCGGCACCGGTGAAATCATCTCCCCGCATCAGAAGCCTGAGAAGCTGTCGAAGAACGGCCAGGTATCTCCCTTGTCACACATCAGAATTTCAACAGCACTTCAGGAGGAACAAACATGAAGTTCATGAAATCACTTACGGTGTCTGTCGCAGCCGCAGGGCTGGCGTTGGGTGCCCTGGGTCAAAGTGCCCTCGCTCAGGACAAGCAGGTCGCTTACCTATCCGCCAGTTCAGCCAATACCTGGCTGGGCGCATCTGTGGTTGAAATGCAGAAGGTCGCCGACGCAAACGGGATCAAGATGGTTGAGTTTGATGCTCAATTCGATCCCGGCAAGCAGCAGGCGCAACTGCAGGATGCCATCGCCTCGGGCAAATATGACGGTATCGTTCTTTGCGCGATTTATGGTCTGGGTCTGATCCCGGATATCGAAGAAGCAATTGCCGCTGGCATCGAAGTCGTCGTGTTGAACCAGATTGTCGGTGCAGACTTGACCACGTCTGACCCGCAAGTTGATGGCATTGCCGCGTCGGTTCTGGCCTCGCCATACCGGTCCGGTGTTCGTCACGGCACGCTGACGGTTCAGGCCTGTGAAGGCGACGAGAACTGCGAGGTTGTGTTCATCTACGGCATCAAGGGTATTCCACTCGATGATGCCATCCGCCAGGGTTTTGATGACACGATTGCTTCCCATCCAAACATCAAGGTCGTTGCAGAGGGCGAAGGTCAGTACCTCGGCCCTGATGGTGGTATCAAGGCAACGCAGGACATCCTGCAGATCACCGACAGCTTCGACGTCATGGTAGGGGCAGACCAGTCCATCCAAGGTGCGGCCATTGTTCTGGCTGACGAAGGCATGGCGGGTAAGGTCAAGCTCATTGGTCTTGGCGGCTCAGAGCCGGCAATCGAAGGTGTTGCTGATGGTTCCTGGTTCGGCGGTGTCTACGGTGCGCCAGCGGACGAGGGCCGGATTGCCATGGAAGCCATGGTTCAGGCGCTGACCGATGGTACGCATGTTGGTGGTGTTGATCCGCTGACTGAAGTGCCAGACGACGGTCTGATCACAGCCGCGAACGTCGAGAAGTTCACGGCTCAGTGGAAAGGCTAAGTCAGAGCCTTGACCGACACCTTGACCCCAAACCAGCTGACCCTCTCGGGGGTCAGCAAAACCTACGGGAGCATTGCTGCACTCGATGATGTCAGCGTGACATTCGAGGGCGGCAGGATCCATGCGCTCGTCGGGGAAAACGGGGCGGGTAAGTCAACCCTTGGCAAAGTCATGCTCGGGGTGGAAACGCCTGATGCTGGGGTGCTGAAATGGCAGGGTGAAGAAGCCCGCTTTAGCACGCCAGCGCAGGCCAACAAACTGGGACTGGTTGGAATTTCGCAGGAGCTTTCGCTCATGCATGATCGATCCGTCCTCGATAATCTTTCGATTGGCCGGGAAAAGTGTATCGGCCCCTTTATCGATCACCGCGCGACACTACGCCAAGCGCAGCAGGTGATGGAACAGTACGACATGACGTTAGACCCGCGCGCCATGGTGGGTGATTTGCCGGTCGCGGATCAGCAGCGTGTCGAGATCCTCAGAGCTTTGAACCAAGAAGCCAATCTGATCGTGTTTGATGAACCCACTGCGCGTTTAGAGGGCGGTGAGGCGCGGAAGCTTATGTCGATCCTGCGCAAGTTGGCGGAGCAGGGCAAAGCCATCGTCTTCATCTCTCACTTTCTCGAGGAAGTCCTTTCGGTCGCCGATACGGTGACCATCCTGCGCAACGGTCAGCACGTGCGCACCAATCCAGCCAGCGAGGAAACCCGTTCAAGCCTGGTCGAAGGCATGACGGGCGCAGCTGATCAAGGCCAGTTCCCGGAGCTTCCGGCTGTAGACGAGAATGCGGAACCCCTTTTGGTTGTTTCAGGTGCCACGGCTGCAGGTGCCTTTGAGGACATTTCCTTGACCATTCGTCCGGGTGAGATTGTCGGTTTGTCCGGTCTGGTCGGAGCCGGTCGCAGTGAGCTGGCCCACGCAATTTATGGTGCGGGTCGTATCGATACCGGAACAATCAAACTTGAAGGTCATGAGCTCTCCGGTCACTCGGTCAGCGATGCGGTAGCCAGAGGCATGGCGCTTGTTCCTGAATCCCGGCGGGAGCAGGGATTGTTCATGAACCGATCCATTCTGGAAAACGTGTCGCTGCCTTATCTCAATCGATTCATGAGTTGGCTTGGGTTGAATGGACGCCAAGAAGTCGAGGAGGTCAGGGCCTGTGGTGAAAACACGACCCTGAAGTACGGGGAACTCAGCGACATGGTGAGTACGCTGTCAGGGGGCAATCAACAGAAAGTGTTGTTCGCGCGGGCGACGCTGGGCGAGCCCCGTCTGTTGATCGCAGACGAGCCGACACGGGGTGTCGATGTTGGGGCCAAGCGGGGGATCTACGACCTGATTGTCGGACTGGCCAAAGAGGGTTTGGGTGTCCTGCTGATCTCATCCGAAATCGAAGAAATTCTCGGGCTGTCCCATCGGGTGGTGGTGCTGTCCCGCGGTCGTGTGATGACCGAGTTGTCCGGGGACGAAATCAACGAAAATGCCGTCATGTCGGCGGCCTTCGGAGCAAAATAAAATGATGAACTTTGCCCTTCTGTTCCGAAACTATGGGATCCTGTTGGTGACGATCCTGCTGTTTGTCGTTCTCGCCGTTACAGCGGATGGGTTTGCAACAGAGCGCAACCTGCGGAACATTCTGGATCAGCAGTCGATGGTGATTATTGCTGCGTCGTTCATGACGATAGCCATCATCTCAGGCAACTTTGACGTCTCTGTCTCGGCCATATTCGTGACAGCTCCGCTGTTCGGGCTGCGGGTCGAGAACATGACGGGAAACGTCTTTCTGGCTGTCGCGGCAGCTTTGGCTGTGGGCTTGATCATGGGGGCTATCAATGGGTTCATTGTCACCAGACTCAAGATTAATTCTTTCATCGGGACCTTGGCCACGTCATTCATGTTTTTTGGCGCAGGGTTTCTGGTTTCCAGCCGCTCGCTCATGCGGCCTGAGAGTGATGTTTACCGCCTGATCGCCCGGTCCCGTTTCCTCGGGCTGACGTCTGCGACCTGGATCGCCATTGGGGTGGTGATCATTGCAACAATCCTGCTCAGTCGCACCCGGTTTGGCCGTAATGTCTTCGCCGTTGGCGGCAATATGGAAGCCGCCCGCTTGGCCGGGGTGGCTGTTAACCGCGTTCAGACCACGGCGTTTCTGCTTCTGGGTGTAGCGGCGGCGCTTGCTGGCGTGCTGAACTCATCCCGCTCCATCTCAGCTCAGCCTTCAGACGATTTCAGCTTCGTCTTCGCGGTACTAACGGCGGTTATCGTGGGCGGGACCTCGATTGCCGGTGGACAGGGCGCCATCTGGCGCACCACGACCGCAGCATTCTTCCTCGCGTTCCTGAACAACGGTTTCAACCTTCTGCAGATCGACCCGATCTGGCAGCGGTTGATCGAGGGCGCAGTGATCATCATGGCCGTGGCCGTGGATACCTGGACAAAACAGAGAAGAGCCTAAAGAGAGGAGCAAGCCATGATCCGTATTGGAGTAGATGTTGGCGGGACCAATACCGATGCCGTCATCATGGATGGCAACGACTTCGTTGCTGGTTCCAAGCGTTTGACGACACCGGACATTATCTCAGGCGTGCGCAATGCTCTTGCCGCAACGATGGAAGAAGCCGGGGGTAAGGTCGCAGACGTGGGCGCGCTGATGGTCGGAACCACGCACTTCGTGAACGCGTTGGTGCGCCGGCGAGATCTGGCTGCCACCGGAATTATCCGCATCTGCCTGCCTTCTGGCGCAAGTATTCCTCCATTTTCCGATTGGCCAGACGATCTCGTCGCCGGGCTGCAGGGGCGCTATCGCTTGATCCATGGCGGCTATGAAATGGATGGTCGCGAAATTTCTGCACTCAATGAGGATGAGTTGCTGCAGGCGGTAAAGGAGCTACAGGCCGAGGGCGTTCAGGAAATTGCCCTGAGCAGTGTGTTCTCCACGGTGCGCTCCGATATGGAGCAACAGGCTTTCGATTTGATTACGAAAGCCTTCCCCGATCAAAGCGTAACGAAGAGCACCGACATTGGTCGCTTGGGCCTGTTGGAGCGGGAGAACGCAGCCATCATTAACGGCGCGCTACGCCCTCTCGCTGGTGACGTCGTTGAGTCCTTTCTGGCGCTGGCTAAAGAGCTGGATCTCAAGTGTCCGCTGTATTTCACCAAAAACGATGGAACCCTGATTTCTGCCGAGCAAGTCAGCCGTCTACCGGTTTTAACCTTCGCTTGTGGGCCTACCAATTCCATGCGCGGTGCGGCTTTTCTGTCGGGGATCAAAGACGGTCTGGTGGCGGATGTCGGTGGCACCACGCTTGACGTTGGTGAGGTCCAAAATGGCTTCCCCCGGCCCGCAGGAACAGCCGTTACCGTCGCCGACGTACAGACTAATTTCTCCATGCCCGACGTCATCAGCATTGGGCTGGGTGGAGGCTCGATCATTGACCGGGATGCAGTCACGGTCGGACCGGATTCTGTTGGCCATCGTCTGTTGGAGGAAGCGATCGTCTTTGGTGGCTCCGTGTTGACGGCGTCCGACATTGCGGTTGCCGCAGGTCGCACTCAAATGGGTACGAGCGCAGTAGGTGACTTGCCCGATCTGGAAAGCCTTGTTGCTGCCATGGATCGAAAGGCGGCTGATGCCATCGCCCGGTCGCGGACCTCCAGCAAGTCCATGACGGTCATCGCCGTTGGCGGGGGCGCGGTGCTGCTTCCTGAAAAACTTGACGGCCTGCCTGTGGTGAGGCCGCCGCATTACGATTTGGCCAACGCCATTGGCGCGGCTATCGCGCAGGTCTCAGGTGAGGATTCCAAGGTCATTGCGCTGGCCGAAGGCATGACGCGAGAGGAAGCGATCCAATCGGTTGTCGATGGTGCCAAGGCTGCAGCGGTCGCAAACGGTGCGGATCCCGAGACCTTGTTGGTCCTGAGCCAAAGCGATGTCCCGCTGGCTTACCTCCCCGGCAGCAACCTCGCCATCAGCGTTACGGTTGTTGGTGAACTGAACATGAAGGGAGCCTGAACATGAGCAACCGTCTGACTAAAGTAGACCGCGAGGCCCTCGCTCTCATCGCAAAGGGATCAACCGTTCTGGGCGCAGGAGGCGGGGGCGATCCCTACGTCGGTCGCCTGATGGTTCAGCAGATTCTGGGCGACAGCGGAGCCGTTGATGTCGTGCAGATCGAAGACCTGGATCATAACGCGCTGGTTCTCCCCATAGCCATGATGGGCGCGCCACAAGTCATGCAGGAGAAGTTTCCAAGCGGGAAGGAAATCCCCAAGCTGATCGAGATGATGGAGCGCCTGCTCGAACGCAAGGTTGAGGCTATCTTGTGCATCGAAGCGGGTGGACTGAACTCGACTATTCCTTTTATTGCCGCCGCTCAGATGGGCATTCCCATTGTTGATGCGGATGCCATGGGCCGCGCTTTTCCTGAGTTGCAAATGGTCACCCTGACGCTGGGGGGCATGGGCGCCACGCCGATGGCTATGGTGGACGACAAAGGCAACGGGGCAACATTTGATACCATTTCCAACCAATGGACGGAAAAGTTGGCGCGCGCGCTCACGATTGAGATGGGCGGATCGGCGATGGTTTCCTTGTACCCCGTGCTTGCCGGACCCAGCCGGGATTACCTGATCGAAGGGTCGCTGACGACGGCCTTTGACATGGGCAAAATCCTCGATGATCACAAAAGCGCAGCAGCCCATGTTCTCGCCGAAACCTACGGGGGCCGGGTGCTGTTCACGGGTCGGGTCCGTGATGTTGAACGCCGCTCAGATGCCGGATTTACCAAGGGTAAACTGGTGCTTGAAGGGCAGCAGGCCTTTGACGGTTCCGGCATGGATCTGTCCTTCCAGAATGAGTTTTTGGCGGGTTGGGTTGACGGTGAGTTAGTGGCAACGACACCGGACCTGATCACGTTGCTGGATGCAAACACCGGCGGCCCCGTGACCACCGACATGGTGAAATACGGTCTGTCGGTTCACGTTCTGGGCCTGCCCTGTGACCCTATTTGGCGCGGTAAGGAGGCGATCAAGCTGGTCGGTCCTCGATACTTCGGCATCGATGCGGACTACACGCCGCTGCAGTCGGCTTAGGACCATTTCGATGGAAGCCCTGACCGACACCCTCACTGCCGCTTTGTCAGAAACGCGAGATCAGCCTGACGTTACGTTCCGCGCGTTAGAGGCTGCGGCGCAGGCGCTGATCGGTGTTCGGCTTTTCACAATCATGGAACTGGACCGCGAACGTGGCTTCGCGCGGCGCAGCTACTCGAACATGAGCCACGCTTATCCGGTTTCGGGTGAAAAACCAATCGAGCCAAATGACTGGCTGGACCAGATTGAGCGGCAAGAGATGTTTGTTGCCAATTCCATCGACGATATTCAGCGCGTCTTTGGTGACTATGACCTGATCCAGTCGCTTGGCTGCGAAAGCTGCATCAACATTCCAATCCACATCTACGGGCAGGTGCGCGGCACCATTAATTGCCTGAACACGGCCGGCTACTTCACGCCAAAGCGTTTAGAGGCGGCCCAGGCTCTGATTGCACCGGGCAAATCAGCTTTTCTGCTGTCTCACTTTCTTCGTCACGAAGCGTCCGTGACATCACCCCAAGCTTCAGCCTGAGCAGGAGGCTCTCATGTCGCGATATACCCAAAGAGTTGCAACGGACGTTGGTGGTACTTTCACCGATCTCGTCAGCTTTGGCAGCGAGCCGGACACCGGGCGGCCAAGGGTCCTGACGGCCAAAGTCGACACCACACCGCCGAATTTTGAGAAGGGCGTGCTTCACGTCATGGAGAAAGCTGGGGTCAACCCGGCTGACATTGAATTTCTGGCGCACGGTACAACGGTTGTCATCAATGCCCTCACGGAGCGCAAAGGAGTTTCGGTGGGCCTGATCACCACCCAAGGCTTCCGCGATAGCCTCGAGATTGCCCGCGGCAACCGTCCTGATTTCTTCAACTTGTCCTACCAGAAACCTCCTGTTTTCGTGCCGCGTTATCTGCGGACTGAGGTGCCGGGGCGCATGACTTACAAAGGTGATGAGCGACAGGCCCTCGATCTCAGCGGCTTGCCTGCGATCATCGACCACTTCAAGCAGCACGATGTTCAGGCCATCGCCATCTGCTTCCTGCACGCCTACGCTAACCCGGCGCACGAGGAGGCAGCGCTGAAGGAAGTGCAGCGGCTTTGGCCTGACGTTTCGACAGTTTGCTCGCATCAGATCACGCGCGAATGGCGTGAATATGAGCGCACCAATACCACGGTGCTGTCTGCTTACGTCCAACCGGTGGCTGAGCGCTATCTGAACCGTTTGGACAGCGGTCTGCGCGAAGGCGGATTGCCGCAAAGTCCTTACATCATGCAGTCGAATTGTGGCGTGGATTCATTGGAAGCCACGGCCCGAACACCCATCAACATGGTCGAGTCCGGGCCTGCATCGGGTGTTTGGGGTGCGGCCGAGCTTGGTCGCCTGATAGGAGAGCCAAACGTAATCGCTCTGGATATCGGCGGGACCACGGCCAAGTGTTCCTTGATCGAAGACGGTAAAGTTCGTGTCATGACGGATTATTGGATCGAACGATCACGAACCTCGGCGGGCTATCCGGTGATGGTGCCGGTTGTCGATCTGGTCGAAATTGGCAATGGCGGTGGCTCGATCGCTTGGGTTGATGAAGCCGGAAAGCTCAATGTAGGTCCACAATCCGCCGGTGCCGAACCGGGGCCCATGGCTTATGGAAAAGGGGGGCAGGCGGTCACAACCACAGATGCCAACCTTTGGCTGGGACGGATCAACAAGGATTATTTCTGCGGCGGCGAAGTTCAGGCGGATACAGAGGCCGTGCAGCGAGGAATTGAAGCTTTAGCTGAGAAGCTGGGCGTCAGCGCGGATGAGGCCGCGCGTGGCATCGTGCGTGTTGCGAATAACAACATGATCAATGCGCTAAAGCTCATTTCGATTAATCGCGGATACGACGTGCGGGAGTTCACCTTGCTCGCTTTTGGCGGGGGCGGGGCCATGCATGCCGTTGCTCTGGCGCAGGAACTTGGCGTGAAAAAGGTTGTGGTGCCTTCTGCCGCTTCGGTGTTTTCAGCATGGGGCATGCTCATGTGCGATTTACGCCGGGATTTCTTCCTCACCAAACTGGTGGAAATGGGACCGGACGCGCACTCGACCATCGCCGCAGCACTGGCCGAAATCGAACAGGGCGCGCTGGATACTTTCACGAAGGAGGGGATTGCCCCGGATACCATCTCCTTCCAGCGCTTCGGCAAGTTCCGCTATCAAAATCAAGAGCACACCACCGAAGTCCTTCTCCCTGCTGGTGATATTGAAGCGGGATCAGTTGAGAGCATCATCGACAACTTCCACCAGACCTATGAGCGCGAATACACCTATCGACTGGCCGCGCCTGTTGAGCTGGTTGGCTTGCATGTTGTTGCGACTTCAGAGGTCGGCAAGCTGCAGCTAGAGGCCCAGCCCATGGGCGATCCCGATGTCACCCCGGCGATCAAAGGCCATCGTGATGTTGATTTCGCGCTCGAGGGGATCCACCAAGCGGCGGTTCTGGACGCTTCGAAACTCCAGCCGGGCATGCGCTGCCAAGGCCCCGCTATTGTTGAAGACGAAGGCACAACGACGGTGGTGCACAAGGATTGCAGCATGGAAGTTGATGCGTACTTCAACCTTCAAATCACCCTACAGAGCGCATAAGCGAAGGAGCACGGATCATGACGAACGACAGCATCACGCTAGAAATCATCCAAAGCTCGCTGCAGGCTGCGGCTGATGAAATGTTCGCGGCCATGCGCAAGACTGCGATGAGCTCGATCATTTATGAAGTCCTCGATATGGGGACGGGTATCACCGACGCCCAAGGTCGGATCGCATCGTCGGGTGCGGGGATTCCAGCCTTCATTGGCGTTCTGGATAAGGCCGTACAGGTGCTGCTTAAAAAGTATGACACCGACGGGGCAATCCAGCCCGGTGATGTGTTTATCACCAATGATCCCTATTACGGCGGGGTGACGCACCTCAATGATCTGGTTCTCGCCATGCCAGTCTTCGTTGACGGACAGCTGATCGCCTGGAGCGCCAATATCGCCCACAACTCTGATGTTGGCGGTATGGCACCGGGTTCGCTGAGTGGCGAAGCTACTGAATTGTTTCAGGAGGGGCTGCGTCTGCCGGGTGTCAAGCTGATCTCGGGTGGTGAACCCAATCAGGACATCATGGACATTATCACCACAAACTCCCGCATGCCCGACGTTCTTCTTGGCGACCTTTGGGCGGGAATTGCCTCTGTTCGCATTGGTGCGCGTCGGCTGGAAGAGCTCGCAACCAAGTACACGGTGCCAACGTTTATTTCCGCGATGAATGCGTTCATGGAGTCTGGTGAGTCCGTGACCCGTGCGGCGCTGAAAGGTCTGCCCCATGGGACGTTCGAGCTGTCTGAAGAGCAGGACGATGGCCGCTTTTTCAATGTCAAAGTCACCATCTCGGACGATGAATTTCTTGTCGATCTGCGCGATAATCCCGATCAGGATCCCGGACCAACCAACACCAGCCGCGATGGTACCATCGTTTGTGCTCAGATGCTGTTCAAGTCGCTAACATCGCCCGATACGCCCGCTAATGATGGCTCTTTCAGGCCGCTGCGGGTGCTGACCCGCGAAGGCTCGATTTTTCATGCCAAAGAACCCGCCGCTATCGGCTTCTATTTCGAGACAGAAGTTCGCGTTTACGATCTGATTTGGCGCTGTCTCGCGCCCCATGTCGAGGGGCGCTTACCCTCTGGGCACTTCGCGTCGATTTGCGGGACTTTTATTGGGGGCATTCACCCGGACACCGGGCGACAATACACCATCATCGAACCGCAAATTGGCGGATGGGGGGCCTCAGAGCACAGAGACGGCAACAGTTGCATCTTCTCAGGGTTCCATGGCGAAACGTACAACACGCCTGCCGAAATCTCCGAAGCCCGGAATGGCTTGTTTGTTGATCGCATGTCACTGAATGAGGAAAGTGGTGGCGAAGGGCAATTCGTCGGCGGGCGCGGTTTGGTGCTTGAATACCGCATCCGAGCGCAGGACGGCTTCCTGACCGCTGGCTATACGCGGTCTCGCATCAAACCATGGGCACTAAATGGGGGTCGAGAAGGCTCAGGGAATTATGTTGAGGTCATCAAGGATGGGCAAACAGAGCGCTATTCCTTTGTATCCGGCATGGGGTTGACGACAGATGACGTGGTGCGGGTCGTCACGGCCAGTGGTGGAGGCTTCGGTGATCCGGCCAAGCGTGATCCCCAAGCTGTTCAGCAGGATGTTCGCAATGGTTTCCTGTCTACCGAACAGGCTGGGGAAATCTATGGCGTAGAATAAAGAGAGCGCTGGGTAAAACGGTCCGCACTTAGCCGATGACTCGGTCGATGAGGGCATTAAGGTCAGGTGAAGGCTGGAGTTGCGCCGCGCCGCCATTTTGAGTCCAGTGTTGCAGGGGTGAGGCCATGATGTCATCCAGGGTCTTGGCGCATGCAAAATCCCCTACAACCGATTTGATTTTCGAATTGTCAAAGATGACTGTGTAACCCTTATCTCCCAAAAGGTACTCTTCCCACTGCTGGTGATAGCCGGCCAGAACGGTTGACGGTACCGGGACAAAGTCGACTGAAACGCCCAAAGCTCGTCCAACAGCCTGATAAATCATGGTCCACGGGAAAGCATGGTCAGATGTCAGATGAAAGGCTGTATTGAGGGCACCCTCTGTACCGAAAAGCCGAACGAAGGGGCGGGCAAAATCTTCAGAACGAGTGAGCGTCCATAGGGCCTGTCCATCGCCCGGAATGATGATTGGTTTCCCGTTCAGCATCCGCCACAGCACTGTATCCCCTTCGCCCAAAGCGGTTGGAAAATGGGTTCTGAGCGTGTGCGAGGGCCGCACAATCGTGTACGGCAAAGTCGTCTGAGACTGCAGCAGCGCTTCAGCTTTTGCTTTGTTGCGGCTGTATTCCCAGTAAGGGTTGATCAGCGGAACATCTTCCGTGATTGGGAATGTCTGCACAGGCTTGTGGTAAGCGGAGGCAGAAGAAATGAAGATGTACTGCGCCGTTTTGCCCGATAGCCGGTGAATATCCCGTTCGACATCCTCTTGGGTGAAGGCGATAAATTGGCAAACAGTATCCCAATGCTGGTCACCCAAAGCGGCGGCATAGGATGCATCGTCTTTAAAATCGGCTGTGAGTTGTCTCACACGCGGTGGGAGAGTCTCTGAGGCAAAACCACGGTTTAGAACGCTGACTTCATGTCCGGCTTTGACGGCTTCATGGACACAAGAGTGCGATATTTGACCGGTGCCTCCGATGAATAGAACCGTTTTGGACATCAGTTAATGAGCCTTCGGCTCTGGTTTTTTCGGCTTCTTTTTGGGTTCATCGCGATCAGCCGCCCCGTCTTTAGCCTTTTGTTTCGCCTTCTCCGCGGCTTTGATCTTCGCAACGCCGTTGGAGGCGTAGACGGGCAGAGGCTGGTCTGGCCGGAACAGCAAACCATCGCTGTAATCGACCACGCCCTGGCTCAAAGATGCCATGGCCAAACGGATATAGAGTGGCACATCGTGCGACCCGCTCTCATAATTTTGGAGCATTCTTGATTTCAGACCTAGAAGGAACGCAGCTTCTTTTTGCGTTAGTTTCAGGCTCTTACGCCAAGTCTTGAACCAGGTAGGTACGTTCTTTTTCATTTTTCCACACGCAATTGTTGCGTATTTGGTGCCGCGGGGCTATATCTAATACGCAACCATTGCGTAGGAGGTGCTCTATGACAAGCCATATGATCGTTTTTAGAGCGGCCCTTTCAAAAGATGTCGCCGTGCAGCGACAGTCTTCTTGGAACGATCGCGCTAAATTACCACTTCGCAGCCTGCCTGCGAAGATGAAGGCTTTGAAGGCCGCTAAGCGAGACTAAGCGGTTGAGTTCGAGGTGAACACACGGCATGACTCTGTTTCATGCCGTGTGGATTACCGAAAGCGAACGCATCATGGACCTCAGCACGCTCATACGAGACGTCGAAGACTACCCAAAACCCGGAATATTGTTTCGTGACATTACCCCCTTGCTGGCCGACGGCGAGGCGATGCGTCATGTCACAAAGGTCTTTGCGGACTATGCCGTTGCCATGAAGGCGGAAGCCATTGCCGGTATTGAAGCACGCGGCTTCATTTTCGCGCCTGCTGTCGCAGCTCAACTGGGCTTGCCGTTTATCCCGGTGCGCAAGGAAGGCAAGCTGCCTTACGAGTGCGTCACCCATTCCTACGACCTTGAGTACGGTTCTGACACTTTGCAGATCCACACAGATGCGCTCCAGCCCGGTCAACGGGTGGTGATTGTTGACGATTTAATCGCAACGGGCGGAACGGCCGGCGCAACGGTGGAACTGGTCCGTAAGCTCAAGGCAATCCCGGCTGGCGCTATTTTCCTGATCGAGCTGGATGGCCTTGGCGGGCGTGATGAACTCGAAGGGCGCGGGGTTCGTGTGGATGCCCTGCTGCGTTACGAGGAGTAGGGAGCGCGGGCCTCAAAGGTCATTCAGGTCGTAAGGCGTTTTCTGGTACACCCAGTTCACCCAATTCCCGTACATCATGTGCGCGTGACTGCGCCATTTGTTGAATGGCTGCTTGGATGGGTCATCGTTCGGGAAATAGTTACACGGCAAAATGATATTCTCGCCCGCTTCAACGTCCCGGTCGTATTCTTGGCGTAGCGTGTTGCTGTCGTATTCGAGATGGTTGAACATGTAGAAGCGCCGGTTAGCATCGTCTGCGATCAGGCCCAGACCCGCTACATCGTTCTCTGCGAGGATGGTCAATCCGTCGACCGGTTCCACGTCTTTGCGCAGGTTTTCCGTATGCCGGGAAACCGGTATTTCAAAGATATCCGCAATCCCCTGCATCAGGGGGTGTGTCGGTTCGAGGTTCCGGTGTTCAAAGACACCAAATCGCTTTGGTACTTCCGTGATGAGGTGCTTTTCGACACCGTTGAAGTGATACAAAGCAGCCTGCGCACCCCAACAGATGGAAAACATCGAAAAGACATTGGTCGTGGTCCAGTCGAAGATTTCCTCCAGCTCCGGCCAGTACTTCACAGCGCGAAAGTCCATGGTTTCCACTGGCGCACCAGTGATCATGAAGCCGTCAAAGCGCTCACCCTTCACGTCTGACCAGGGCCGATAAAAGGCGTCCATGTGCTCAGATGCAGTGTTGCTGCCCCGATAGGTGCTGGTTTCAACGAGCGTCAAATCCACTTGAAGAGGCGATGCACCCAGCAATCGGGCAAGCTGGGTCTCTGTCGCGATCTTCAGAGGCATCAGGTTCAGAATGGCAATGCGTAAAGGCCGGATATCCTGCCGCGCTGCGCGGCTTTCACGCATGACTTTGACACCTTCGGCACGAAGGGTCTCAGCAGCGGGGAGGCCATCAGGCACACGAATCGGCATATCTCTCTTTCTCGTTTTCGGCTTGGATTAGGGTGAGACGCTTAGTGCGCCTTACCAATAAGATCAAAGAAGTCAGACTCGTTTTCCACCCGTGCGATTTCATCAGCAGACACGCGCACAGCGAGACCCGCGGCCACAAGCCGTTCGTAACGCTCTCTTCGTGCGTCGATCAATCGCGGAAAAACCCATTTGACGAATTCTAGCGGTGCGAACACATCCGCGCTCGAAGCGCCAGTTTCGGCTTTGTAGTCTTCGATGGACTGCTCCAGGAAAGCAGTCCGGTAGAACATGGGTTTGGGGTAGGCCAGGGTCCGCTCTATCAGGCTTTCAACGTGGTCTTCGGTAGCCTCGATATAGACGAGCTGCGTGCGCTCGGTCAGGTGACGAAGAACGGGGTCGTCAGCAGGGTTGTCGAGATCCACAATCTCTATGAGACTGCCGCCCGCATCGACGAGGAAATGGTCGTAACCATAAACCGTCGTTGCCCGCTCCATAAAGTAGCCAACATCCAATAGCGCTGCGGCTTCGGCCTGTTCATGCAGGCTCTGCCGGCGGGCAAATTCAGCGTAATCATGCCCCCCTTGGGCCGGATCGCCGAGGGTACCAATCCATGCACTCAAAGGGGCCAGATTGTTCATGCTGATGTTGGATCGAATATAGATGCTGTCAGACTTGAGCAGTGTCGCCAATTTCGGCAACTGCATCGCAGCCAAATAGAGATCATCGTGAATGGCCTCACCCAGATACCGTGTGCCAATTCGGTAGTCGCCGGAATAGTGAAACCACCGCTCACGCGGCAGCTTGTTGGCCAGGGTGGTTTTCCCGACGCCAGACATGCCCAGCAGGGTGAAAGCCTGTGATTTTGGTATGAACGATTCCATAGTCTTCCGGTGCCTCATCCCCGTTCACAGGTCAAGCATGCCGATTTTAAAGGGCCAAGTGCCGCGCATGGGATTGTTGTTTAGCACCGGTCATGCTGTTTTCCCTGCGAATTAAGTGATGCCTTGCAAGTCACCTGTGACACTGATCACCTTGACCTTGGCAAGACTCGCTTATAGTGAAATGACGGTTTTACCTTAGAAAGTATGAGAGGCTTAGCCCATGAAGGCGCTCGTCTGCGTAAAGCGCGTGGTGGATTACAACGTGAAAATCCGGGTTAAGCCGGACAACAGCGCTGTTGATCTGGCCAACGTGAAAATGTCCATGAACCCTTTTGATGAGATTGCAGTAGAAGAAGCAATCCGGATGAAGGAAGCAGGCATTGTTGAAGAAATCATTGCCGTATCGCTTGGCGAGGCCAAGAGTCAGGAAACCATTCGCACGGCGCTCGCCATGGGCGCGGATCGCGGCATTCTTGTGGAAACAGATGAAGAGCTACAGCCGCTGGCAATTGCCAAGCTGCTGAAAGGCATCATCGAAAAAGAAGAGCCGGGTATTGTTGTTCTGGGCAAGCAAGCCATCGACGGTGACAACAACCAGACGGGCCAGATGCTCGCAGCGTTGTTGGGTTGGCCTCAGGGAACTTTCGCATCCAAGGTCGAAAAAGACGGTGATACGCTGAAAGTCACGCGTGAAGTTGATAGCGGCCTGCAAGTCGTCACGATGCCTCTGCCTGCTATCGTAACCGCAGACCTGCGCCTGAATGAGCCGCGTTACGCGTCGCTACCGAACATCATGAAGGCCAAGAAAAAGCCAATCGACACCATGACGCCGGGCGATCTGGGTGTTGATGTTGCGCCACGCCTGTCCACTGTATCCGTATCCGAGCCGCCAGCGCGTGCTGCGGGTGTGCTGGTTGGCAGCGTAGGCGAGCTGATCGACAAACTGAAAAACGACGCCAAAGTCGTCTGAGAACCGAGGGAAACAAGAACATGAGCATTCTGGTTTATCTGGAGCATGATGCTGACGGCATCAAAGCAACCTCTCTTTCCGCTGTCGCCGCAGCCAAGCAGATTGGTGGTGACATCACGGCTTTGGTTGCAGGTGAAGGCGCTGATGCCGCTGCTGACGCCGCTGCGAAAGTGGACGGTGTATCGGCTGTGATCAAAGCTTCTGACGCGGCTTACAGCAACGAGATCGCTGAAAACATTGCGCCGCTGTTGATTGCAGCGAGCGAAGGCAAGACGCACTTGGTTGCTGCTGCCACCACGGTTGGAAAGAACATCCTGCCGCGCGCAGCTGCGCTGATGGACGTTCAGCCGATTTCTGATATTTCCGCCGTGGTAGACGCTGACACGTTCGAGCGTCCGATCTATGCCGGTAACGCCATCGCAACCGTAAAGTCATCTGACAGCATCAAGGTCCTGACGGTGAGAACAGCCAACTTTGACCCGGTTGCCGCTGAAGGCGGTTCAGCCTCAATATCAGACCTTGCAGGCGCAGGTCCTGCGGGCCTGACGGCTTGGGTTGCCGATGAACTGTCCACCAGTGATCGTCCCGAGCTGACTTCTGCTTCTATCGTGGTTTCCGGCGGTCGCGGCATGGGTTCGGCAGAGAACTTCACCATTCTCGACACGCTTGCTGACAAACTGGGTGCAGCCGTTGGTGCGTCGCGCGCTGCTGTAGACGCTGGGTTTGCGCCAAACGAGTATCAGGTGGGTCAGACGGGTAAAGTCGTGTCTCCGGACCTCTACATCGCTGCGGGTATTTCCGGCGCGATCCAGCACCTTGCCGGCATGAAAGACTCCAAGGTCATCGTGGCCATCAACAAGGATGAAGAAGCACCTATTTTCCAGGTTGCAGACTACGGTCTCGTTGCCGACCTGTTTGATGCTGTGCCTGAATTATCCTCCGGCCTCTAGGCTGCCGGACTGCGCGTTTGCGCGAAATTAAACAGGGGAGGTTCTGGTGAGCCTCCCCTTTTTCTTTGGTGGGTCTCAGACCTCAAAGTAAATTGAATCCTATCTTTCGATCCATCAAAGCGGTTAGGATCAACTGAATTCTTATTATCGCTTTGAGGGAAAATACCCATGTCTGCGTCCCACGGTTACAATCCGCTGTCTGTGCTCCTGCACTGGTTCACGGTCCTTTGGTTCTGCATCATGTGGCCGGCGGGTGTTTTAATCTCGCAGTGGAATAGCGCGCCGGATTTCGTTTATGACCTGCATGTCACCGTAGGTGTTTGCGGTGCCGCCATTATTCTGTTCCGTGTGTTCAACCGTGTCGGACGCGGTTTTGCCGCTGCAAATCCTGCCCATGCGACCTGGGAACGTCACTTGGCACGTACCGTTCAATGGGTCTTTTTGGCTGCGCTGACGATTGCTATCGCAACAGGTTTACTCAAAGCCTTTATGGGTGGTGGGTCGCAGTACTTTTTGTGGGGGAGCGAGCTCCCGCGACTGGGTCGACTGGGCGATCTGAGCGACGGTGTCGACCTCATTCACCGCATCTGTTCCTTCATCCTGTTCCTTGCCGTCATCCTGCATATTGCAGGCGCACTGAAACACAGCCTGTTGCAGAAAGACGGCACGCTGATGCGTATCCTGAAGCCCGCTTCACCGGGAAAATAGGCCCTAAAGTGTGAACTCCGGCGCGGTAGGGGGGTGGTCCAGCGGTGATTTAAAGCACGCGATGTAGGATACCCCTGTATCGTCGGTCAGCATCCACTTATCGAGCAGCGGATTAAACATAAAACCTTTGATCTGTTCGGGACGGAGACCGTTGTCTTCCACCATTTTGAACATCTCCGCCGGTGTCACAAACCTGCGCCAGTCATGGGTTCCTTTTGGCAGCCATTGAAGAACATACTCAGCAGCGACGATCCCAAGGGCAAAACTGCGGATTGTCTTGTTGAAGGTCGACATGAACACCAGACCGCCGTTCGCCCGCGCGCCTGTTACATCGGCAACGAAGGCTGGTGGGTCGTTGACGTGCTCGATGATTTCCAGCGCCAAAACAGCATCATAGCGCTCGCCAGCTTCAACCAAGTCAGCCACGGTTGCGACGCGATAGTCGATGTCCAAACCCATTTGTTCCGCGTGAATCTGTGCAACTGGAATGTTCGCGGGCGTTGCATCAACGCCGGTGACTTGCGCCCCAAGTCGGGCCAGTGGTTCGCAGACCAAACCGCCTCCGCAACCCACGTCTAGAATTTTTAGCCCGTCAAACGGCTTTGGTGCGTCCAAATCTCGCTCAAAATGCTTGGCGATCTGTTCGGTCAGAAATCGGATACGTGTTGGATTCAGTTTGTGAAGGGGCCGAAAGTCGCCGTGCGGATCCCACCAACTTGCCGCCATTCTGGTAAACTTCTCCACCTCGGCCGGATCCACCGTATGACCGGTGTTGGTGTTCGTTTGCTCGGTATCCAACATGCGTCTCCTGCCGTTGCAGCCAGTGAAGAGTTTCAGTAACCCATATGTCGGGTTTTTTGCCCTGATAAACAAGCAGGTTGGGTCAATGGCGCGCATTGTCATGAAGTTTGGGGGCACCTCTGTGGGTGACCTGGACCGTATCCGAAACGTCGCTCGACGGGTTAAGGCGGAGCACGACGCTGGTAACGAAGTTGCCGTGGTCGTATCGGCCATGTCCGGTGAGACCAATCGGTTGGTCGGTTTGGTCTCAGAAGCAGCTGCCCTGTATGATACGCGCGAGTACGATGTCGTTGTATCAACGGGTGAGCAGGTCACAGTTGGGGTTCTTTCCGTGATTCTCCAGTCGATGGGGGTTGATGCACGGTCTTGGCTGGGGTGGCAGTTGCCTTTTCAGACCGAGGACGTTCACGGGAACGCCCGAATACTCGACATCGACACCCGTGAGATCGAAAAACGCTTTGCCGAAACGCGCGAAGTTGCCGTTGTGCCGGGCTTCCAGGGCGTCAGTCCCCGTAATCGTATTACAACGCTGGGCCGGGGCGGTTCAGATACTTCTGCCGTCGCTCTAGCCGCCGCCTTGAACGCGGATCGTTGCGACATCTACACGGACGTTGACGGCGTTTACACCACTGACCCGCGCGTGACGGATAAGGCGCGGAAGCTGGATCGCATCAGCCATGAAGAGATGCTGGAAATGGCGTCGCTGGGTGCAAAAGTACTCCAAACCCGCAGCGTATCGATTGCCATGAGTCATGGTGTCCCGCTGCAGGTACTCTCTAGTTTTGAAGATAAGCCGGGGACGTTGGTCACGGCAGAGGATGAAAGCATGGAAAAAGACGTCGTATCAGGCATTGCCTTTTCTCGCGATGAAGCACGCGTCACTCTCATCGGGATCCCAGACCGCCCCGGCGTAGCTGCAACGATTTTTGGTGCACTGGGTGATGCGGCGATCAACGTTGACATGATTGTGCAGTCGCGCACGGTCATCGATGGCGACGAGAAGACGGATATGACCTTTACCTGCGGTCAGGCTGATTTACCGCGCGCCTTGGCCCTCATGGAAGAAAAACACGCGGATATCGAATACAAAGAGCTTGAGTCTGATCAGGACGTGGCCAAGGTCTCTATCGTTGGCGTTGGTATGCGAACAAACTCTGGCGTGGCGAAAACCATGTTTGGTGCGCTGGCCGAAAAGAATATCAACATCAAGGTTATCACCACGTCCGAGATCAAGACTTCTGTTCTGGTGGGCGCAGATTACCTCGAGTTGGCGGTTCGAACCTTACATGACGCCTTCGGGCTCGAGGGCGATCCCAACAAGGCATAAATAAAAAAAGGGCGCACAAGGCGCCCTTTTTGCTGTTCCGGGTGGAGAGGCCCGTACTTAGCTTTCCAAATACAAGTCATCGGCCTGACCGACACGATCCATCATAAATGTCTTGAGCTTGTTCATCGCGCGGTGTTCCAGCTGGCGCACGCGCTCCTTTGACACACCGAAGTGCTTACCAAGTTCTTCGAGCGTAACGCCGTCGTCTGTCAGACGGCGCATGCGAATGATTTTTGCTTCGCGTTCACCCAGATTACCCAGTGCTTCTTCAAGCCAATTCCGGCGCACGTCACTGTCATGGTCCATGATCGTGTTTTCTTCCGGTGTGGGGCGCTCGTCGGACAGCATGTTCTGCCACTCCTGATCACCATCCTCACCCACAACAGCGTTCAGCGACCCGTCAGCACCGGACAGGCGGCCTTCCATAGCTTCCACGTCGCGGAGCGGCACGCCAAGGGTCTCTGCGATTTCTTCGCGACCGTCCTGGTTGAGCTGTTCGCCCGTCTTTTCTTCGATCTTCGACCGCAGGCGACGCAGGTTGAAGAACAGTGACTTCTGAGAAGCGGTTGTTCCCGTTCTTACAATCGACCAGTTGCGCAAGATAAAGTCCTGCATCGCAGAACGGATCCACCAAGACGCGTAGGTCGAGAAGCGAACGTCACGATCCGGCTCGAACCGGTTTGCGGCGTGCAGGAGACCGACGACGCCTTCCTGGATCAGGTCCCCCATGGGAAGACCGTAGTTGCGGAAGCGACCTGCTGTAGACACCACCAAACGGTTGTACGCGTTGATGAGCTCGTGCAGGGCATGATCGTCATTTTCCTCGCGCCATGCCCGAGCAAGCGCATACTCATGCTCGCGGCTAAGAAGCGGCGTTTCCATCGAACGCTTAATGAACGCAATATTAGCGCGGCGTGTTTCGCTGTCGTCAAATGCCGTCATGATCTCGTTCCTTTTACCTGCGCTTCATGCGCAATTGGTATGACCAAGAACGATGGTACTACCAAATGCGACAATGAAAAGGGCAAAAGGTCATACCAGTGCAAGAGTGCGACAACATGTCCATTTTTTCACGGCGCCGTGAAGGCCAATGCAAAAAATGCAGGCTTTCAGAGGCTTCGTTGCATTCTTTTGGAAAAATCAGGCTTCGAAGGCTTCGACGATGTCGCCGTTTCGGTCAATGCAGCAAGTGAGTAAAGGACCACCAAAACCACAACCGGCGTCTACAAAAGTCGCGTGCTGGAGTTCAGAAATGCCCAAGTGGTTGGGGTGCCAACCGGCAAAAACACGTTTGAAACCATCAAAAGGCTGTTCAAGGCGGAGG
>JBMZBW010000003.1:0-59661 GCA_049612785.1 Alphaproteobacteria bacterium
GGACTTACGCGCCCGCAAGGCCGTGCAGTTCATCACGCGAGAAGCGCTGGTGGGCATGTTCAACGGCGTCGGCTTTGCCGTGATCGCCTTTGTTTTCTCAGCGCTGTGGTTCCAGGACCTGATGCTGGGCGTGGTGATTGGTTTTGCCATGCTGGTGAACCTGATCGTCGCCGGGATCTCCGGCACGCTGGTTCCGATTGTCCTTGATCGCCTGAAGGTCGACCCTGCCAACGCCTCGGCGGTGTTCCTGACCACCATCACTGACGTGGTTGGTTTCTTTGTGTTCCTCGGCTTGGCCGCAGCTTTCCTCGTCTAAACAAGCCCAAGAAAAAAGGGGAGCCGTGCTGTAGCACCGCTCCCCCGTTTATCATTTTCGAACAGTGTCCGGCGCTTAGCTACAGCCCGTCGTCGAACCACAAGTTACGCACTTGAGGCACGTTCCGTTCCGGACAAGCGTGAAGTTTCCACAAGAGTCACAAGCGTCACCCGTGTAGCCCTTCATCCGCGCTTCTTCCATGTTCCGCATCTTGTCGTCAGCGGCATCAACGGCACCGCCGCTCATGCTGAACCGCTCTGACTCGCCTGCTGCGAGTTGTACAGGGGCGTCGCTGGATGGGATTTCGAAAGACGTGGTACCGGAGGCGTCGTCGTACAACGCCGTTACAACGGTCGTTTCACCGCCAACGGTGGAGCCAGTGGACCCTTCCTTTTTACCGCCTGTGACAACAACAAGTTGGTTCTTCACCTCTTTCTTGCCGCCGCGCAGATAACCGGAAGACGCGAAGTCCAGCGCCATCTGCAGCGCGTCATCGCCTTCCTCTTCGCCTGACATCGCAGATTCCTGGTCACCCCGACCCAACGTGTCGGTCCGCAGATCAGCAGGCTCAACGTGCGCCAGATCATTTCGGCCCAGATATGACACTGCCAGTTCACGGAAGATGTAATCCAGCGTGGATGTCGCCATCTTGATGACGTCATTCCCTTCAACCATGCCGTTTGGCTCAAAACGGGTGAAGGTGAAGCTATCCACGTATTCCTCTAGCGGAACGCCATACTGCAGACCCAGAGAGACCGCGATAGCGAAGTTGTTCATCATGGACCGGAAAGCTGCGCCTTCCTTATGCATATCCACGAAAATCTCGCCCAAGGAGCCGTCTTCGAATTCGCCTGTCCGCAAGTACAGCTTGTGCCCGCCAACAATGGCCTTCTGCGTGTAGCCTTTACGACGATTTGGCAGGCGCTTGCGCTCCAGCGTGCGTTCGACCACACGCTCGATGATACGCTCGGCAACGACTTCTGCCTGCTGAACAGGGTTAGCCTGCGCCAACGCTTCTGCTGCTTCGCGCGCTTCATCCTCGTCCGCATCCACATCGACCAGAAGCGCTGAGCTCAACGGCTGGGACAACTTGGACCCGTCGCGGTACAGCGCATTTGCTTTGATGCCCAGCTTCCAGGACAGCATGTACGCGTTCTTGACCTCATCAACCGTTGCCGTGTTTGGCATGTTGATCGTCTTGGAAATCGCTCCGGAAATGAACGGCTGAGATGCTGCCATCATGCGGATGTGCGAGTCGGTGGACAGCTCACGCGTGCCCTTGGCGCCGCAGCGGTTGGCACAGTCGAACACCTTCATGTGTTCGGCCTTCAGGTGCGGCGCGCCTTCGACGGTCATGGTACCGCAGATGTGCTCATTGGCTGCTTCGATTTCTTCAGCTGTGAAGCCCATGCCCGCGAGCATGTCGAAGGTGTAATCACCCAATTGGTCGTCGGTGAACCCCAAAACAGTGCGACAGAAATCATCGCCCAGGCTGAAACGGTTGAACGCGAATTTCAGCTGGAATGCGGTGCCGAGCGACGTCTCAATCGCCTGCAGCTTCTCTTCATCAAAGCCTTTGGCCTTCAGCGTTTCGCGGTTGATGCCGGGCGCATTAGAAAGCGAACCGGTTCCCACCGCGTAGGCGATGATGTCATCGATCTGATCTTCCGAATAACCGAGGTTTTCCAGAGCCAGAGGGACCGTCTGGTTGATGATTTTGAAATAACCGCCACCGGCCAGCTTCTTGAACTTTACCAGCGCAAAGTCAGGCTCGATCCCGGTGGTGTCACAGTCCATCACCAGACCGATGGTACCCGTCGGCGCAACGACAGTCGTCTGCGCATTGCGGAAACCATGCTTCTCACCACCGGCCAACGCACGGTCCCACGCTGCTTTTGAGGCATCAATCAGCGACGGCACGGGGCAATCGTTGGAAACGAGTGGCACCGGCAGGATGGTCAGCGCCTCATAACCTTCCGTCTCGCCATAGGCAGCGCGGCGGTGGTTGCGGATGACGCGGAGCATCGATTCTGCGTTCTTGGCATAACCGGGGAAAGCACCACGCTCGGAAGCGATTTCTGCCGACGTTTCGTAAGAAATACCGGTCATCAGTGCCGACAGACCGCCACAGATCGCGCGGCCTTCATCGGAATCGTAACCAAGCCCCATGGACATCAGGAGAGCACCGATGTTTGCAAAGCCCAGACCCAGCGTACGGTACTCGTAAGACAGCTTCGCAATTTCCTTGGATGGGAACTGCGCCATCAGAACCGATGTTTCCAAGGTCAGCGTCCAGAGGCGACAAGCGTGCTCGTAGCCTTCGATATCCAATGAACCCGTTGTTTCACCAGCGAATTTCATCAGGTTGAGCGATGCGAGGTTACAGGCCGTGTCGTCGAGGAACATGTACTCGGAACAGGGGTTGGACGCGTTGATGCGGCCTGACTCGGGGCATGTATGCCACTCGTTGATGGTGCTGTCGTACTGCAGACCCGGATCAGCACAGGCCCAGGCTGCAAAGGAAATCTGATCCCAGAGATCAGCCGCCTCGACGGTCTTCATGACCTTGCCCGTCGTACGAGCCTTCAGCTCCCAGTTTTCGCCGCGCTCGACTTTGCCCAGGAACTCATTGGTCACCCGGACCGAGTTATTCGAGTTCTGACCAGCGACGGTCAGGTAAGCGTCGCTATCCCAGTCGGTGTTGTACGTTGGGATCTCAATTTCCGTGAAACCCTGACGCGCCATTTCAATCACGCGGTAAATGTAGTTGTCAGGCACCAAGGCACGACGCGCTTCACGAATAGCCTGCTTCAGCTCAGGGTTCGACTTGGGATCGAGTGGTTCATCGGCCAAACCGTTCTGACACGCAGCCATGATGGCCTTCATGTTCTTGTTCAGGTTTTTGGAACCGGCAACCAAGCTCGCAACTTTTTGCTCTTCGATCCATTTCCAGCTGATGTAGTTCTCGATGTCCGGGTGATCTGCATCGACCGTGACCATCTTCGCCGCGCGGCGGGTCGTACCGCCAGACTTGATTGCGCCGGCAGCCCGGTCACCAATCCGCAGGAAGGACATAAGGCCGGAGGACTTGCCGCCCCCGCCCAGCGACTCCCCTTCACCGCGCAAAGCCGAGAAGTTGGAGCCGGTGCCAGAACCATATTTGAAAAGACGCGCTTCACGCACCCACAGATCCATGATGCCGCCATCGTTTACGAGATCATCAGCGACCGACTGGATAAAGCAGGCGTGCGGCTGCGGATGCTCGTAAGCCGTTTTGGATTTGGTTAGGCGTCCGGTTTCATAGTCGACGTAGTAATGACCCTGGCTCGGCCCATCGATACCATAGGCCCAGTGCAAGCCCGTGTTGAACCACTGCGGTGAGTTCGGCGCCGCCATTTGCGTCGCCAGCATGTAGCGCATTTCGTCGAAGTAGGCTTGAGCGTCGTCTTCAGAATCAAAGTAACCGCCCTTCCATGCCCAGTACGCCCAAGTCCCGGCCAAGCGGTCGAAAACCTGACGGGCATCCGTTTCACCGACGTAGCGCTCTTCCTCCGGCAATTCTGCCAGCGCTTCTTCGTCAGCAACAGAGCGCCAAAGGAAAGACGGAACACTGCTTTCCTCAACGCGCTTCAGGCGCGCAGGGACACCGGCCTTGCGGAAGTACTTCTGTGCGAGGATGTCGCTTGCGACTTGGCTGAAGCCTTCGGGAACTGAAATATCGGGTGCCGAAAATACCAGCGAACCATCTGGGTTCCGAATTTCCGACGATGTCTGCCGGAACTGAAGACTGCCGTAGGCTGATTTTGTATCAGCCGTGAAGCGACGTTCTATACGCATTGGTAACCCAACCCCTTTTATTGTTATTGAGCGAAGAGCCACCCCAAATTGCAGCTCCTCACCTTGAGCGCCGATCAACCCCGCCGATCTATGCTCAATAAAATTCTCAGCGTTCCACCACCGTACCGACGAAAAATCGGCATCAGCTGCGTCAACGCACTCTTCAGTTTTCCCGCCTGCCACCCTTGCGAGTGATGCATCTGTCTCTTTGGCCGATTCAGACTTCAGACAGGACGCGGCTTATGCGGTTTCAAGGCGCGCTCGTCTAGCGCTAGAAAACGCTTGCCTAGGAGTTCTGCTCAGAATTGCGTGGAAAACTCCCACGCTCGGTGGACATCTCCATTGATAAGCCCGCATTTCAGAACGAAACGAGAACGAATTAAAGCATGCTTCTGGTCTTGTTTTCAAGACACGCCAAACCCCAACCGCACTAAACGCGCACTCTTCTTGTCTCATAATCCGCCCGGATTATCCACAGCAAAAATCAACATTTGGGTCTAAAATCACAACTAAACACTACATGTTGTGTTTTGATCACTCTGCATTATGCGTATTAGGGGGTTGTTTTCATTTGCATTATGTGAATTCGCCGAGTCACCTTTTACAGATGTTTCAAAGTGACGCACACAATTTAGCCTTAGAATTTCCTACATTATGCGAACGGTTGAAGGGTCTGGCTTTTTTGCTCCTTGAGGACTAAATTCCCCTCAAAATTCACCTCTTTAACTTCGACTCGGGAATCGCAAATGTCCTCCTTGGCAACGCGCCTTCACACCTTTTTTAACGGCACGCTGGTCGGCACCGACGCGGAAGGAAATCGCTACTATAAAGAGCGTCGTGGAAAGCCCATGGTCGGCTCCATGCTGCGCGAGCGTCGGTGGGTTATTTACAAGAACGAAAAAGAAGCCAGTCGGGTTCCACCAGAATGGCAGGGTTGGATGAACCACACGCTGGAAACGCCGCCGACCGAGCATGAGTTGAAGAAGTACGATTGGCAGAAAGAGCACCAACGCAACTTAACCGGCACGCCTGAGGCTTACGTTCCGCAAGGCGACATGCGTTCTAGGGAAGAGCGCGCTGCGTCGACGGGTGACTACGAAGCCTGGACACCGCGCTAGGGCGCGCCGCAGGGCCAAGCAACCATGAATCAGGCAAACCGCTCTCTTGAAATCATTCTCGGTGCCGTTGTTGTTTGCACCGCGATTTTCTTTGGCGGGATGCTGCTGAACGGCAGACCGGCCAGCGGTGGTGGTGATGGAATGGTCATCTATGCTGTGTTTGGTAATGCCGACGGTGTTGACCCCGGCTCTGCGGTGAAAATGTCCGGCGTACCGGTTGGGCGCGTTGTGCGCTCAACCCTTGAGCCCCCTTTTTACGACGCCATTGTCGAAATCCGCTTGAATCCTGATATCTCACTGCCTGATGACACGGCAGCCAAAATCAGCTTTGGCTCCCTACTCGGCGGTAATTTTATCGAACTGGTGCCCGGTGGCTCCCCGACGATGATGAGCGCTCAGCATTACATTGAAGACACCAGTGATGCTGTGAACCTTGTGGATCTCATAAGCCAGACTGTTTTCAGCGGCGGCAGTACCTCAGCGGAATAAGCAACCCACCTATCCGGTGTCTTCTATCTTGGTCTCATTTCCTCTAAATGCCTGATTCACTTACCGGCACCGCAAATGAGAGTTCTCCATGCCCAAGCTGATTATCCCCGGACCTGAGGGTCGAATCGAAGCGCGCTATGAAGGCCACGCAGACGAAACAGCTCCACTCGCGCTGATCCTGCATCCACACCCCCAGCACAACGGCACCATGGACAACACGGTAACGTTCCTGATGTTCCACACCTTCTTGAATGCAGGCTTCAACGTGCTGCGTTACAACTCTCGAGGTGTGGGAGCATCCGAAGGAGAATACGATCGCGGCGAAGGGGAGCTGTCCGATGCAGCCACAGCGCTGGATTGGCTCCAGACTCATCGCCCGAATGCGCGTGGATGCTGGGTCGCTGGTTACGATTTCGGGGCTTGGATCGGTATGCAACTGCTGATGCGTCGCCCAGAGATCAACGCCTTTATCTCAGTTTCACCGCCAGCGAACCTGTACGACTTTACCTTCCTCGCACCCTGTCCGAACTCGGGTTTGTTTATTCAGGGCAATCAGGACGATTTCGTCCCGCAAGATCAGGTCTTCAAACTGGTCGAAAAACTGCGCGCTCAGCGAGGAATCGAGATCGACTACAACATCATCGAGGGCGCAAACCACTTCTTTACCGGCAAGGAAAAAGAACTGGAGCAATCAATCCGCGCCTACATCGACGCAGCACCGCAGCTCCTGCCGCCTGAAGAAGACGATATCGTTGAAGACGAGATTGAAGAAGAAGAGGTCGAGTTGGACTTCGACGAAATCCTCGACGCGATGGACTCTGAGTAGGTCACACCCTGCACCCTGTTTCCTCCCCCAACACAGCGACTGAAAGCAAAACGATGGCTACTGAAAACGCTCTGGCACAAGCAAAGTCTCCCTTCCTGAAAGAAGCCTTTGCTCGTGGGTATCTGCATCAGTGCACCGACGTTGAGGGGCTGGATGCGAAATTTGCTGCGGGTCCGGTGACCGCTTACATCGGCTACGATTGCACAGCCGACTCGCTGCATGTGGGGCATCTGATGAACATCATGATGCTGCGCCTGTTCCAGCGGACGGGGAACCGCCCGCTGACCCTGATGGGGGGTGGCACTACCAAAATTGGTGATCCGTCCGATAAGAACGAGGCGCGCCCGCTGCTGACCGATGAAATCATTGCGGCCAATATGGCGGGAATCCGCGGTATCTTTGCCAAGTTCCTGAGCTATGACGATTCAGCGACCGGCGCGATCATGGCCAACAATGCTGAATGGCTAGAGGGCCTGAAATACATCGATTTCCTGCGTGAGGTCGGTCGTCATTTCTCCGTCAACGCCATGACAAAAATGGATTTTGTTAAGCGCCGACTGGATAATGAACAGAACCTGTCCTTCCTCGAATTCAATTACATGATCATTCAAGGATACGACTTCTTAGAGTTGTCGCGCCGGCACGATGTCGCGCTGCAAATGGGCGGTTCTGACCAATGGGGCAATATCGTCCAGGGGATCGAACTGGGTCGTAGAATTGATGGTTCAGAGCTGTTTGGGTTGACCGTCCCGCTGCTGGCCACTGCGTCCGGGCAGAAAATGGGAAAGTCAGCGGGTGGTGCCGTTTGGCTCAATCAGGATCGTCTGAACGACTTCGACTACTACCAGTTCTGGCGCAACACCGAAGATGCGGACGTAGGCCGCTTCCTCAAGCTGTTTACCGAACTGCCAATCGAGCAGTGTGACGCTTTAGGCGCGGCGCAGGGCGCAGCCATCAACGAGGGCAAAAAGATCCTGGCTTACGAAACCACCGCCATGTGCCGGGGCAAGGAAGCCGCCGAAGCTGCGGCCAGTGCAGCAGCAACAACCTTTGGCAGCGGCGGCGTTTCCGCAGATTTGCCCAAGGTGCAGGCCGAAGCCGGCGCAATCGAGGCGGGCATGAGCATTCAGGACGCCTTTATCGCTGCCGGGCTTGCAAGCTCAAAGGGCGAGGTCAAACGCCTGATTAAGGGCGGTGGCGCGCGGCTCAATGGTGAAAAGATCGACAGTGATGAGCTGATGGTCACCGCCGCAGATGTTGACGCCGAAACGGGAGCGGTAAAGCTCTCTTCAGGCAAGAAAAAGCACGTTCTTCTGGTTGCCTGAGGCGTAAAGTCGTCCCCTCGTATCGAGGGGACGAAAGGTGAAACCTTACCCGAGCGTCAGAATAACCTCATCTCGCTTCAACGTGCCACCAACAGTGGCTGGAATGGACTCCACCACGCCATCGACGGCGGCTGTGAGCAGGTTTTCCATCTTCATGGCCTCGACAACAGCGAGTGTTTCACCGGCCTTAACCTGCTGTCCCACACTGACCGACACGGCCTTGAGCAGCCCCGGCATCGGGGAAACGATGATCCGGCTGGTATCCAGAACCACCTTTTCCGGCATGTAGTGGTAAAGGTCAGCGACCTCGGCCCGCATGGGCGTGAGTGTGACCGCGCGCCCACCATGTGAAACCGTCCATGCGAGCGCCTGCTTGCGGGCCTGGAGCACCAAAAGGCGACCTTCCAGCTCACAGGAGTACACCCGCTGCGCCGGCTGCCAATTCAGTACATCCGCACCGAATTCGGCTTCACCACCAGCACGTCCTTGCACGGAAACCGTCACACCGGTGTCGCTGTCTTCAAACCCGACACGGTAGATTTCGCGGTCGAGTAGCAGGGTGAAATGGCCTGAGTCATCTGGCAAATCCAACGCTTCGTTAATGCGCAAGACCTGCGCTGCCAACGCGACCAGCATTCCCTCATCATCGCCACCGGCAACATGCTCTTCGGTGAAACCCTCGGGAAACTCTTCGGCGATATAGTTGGTGGTCAGTCTTCCAGCCTGAAACCGCTCTGCCCCCAAAACCTGATTCACGAATGCAACGTTGTGATCGAGACCTTCGATCACATAGCCATCCAATGCCCCCATCAGGCGATCAACCGCTTCCTGCCGATCTTTGCCAAAGGCGATGACTTTCGCGATCATGGGGTCATAGTGCATGGAGATTTCGTCGCCTTCACGCACACCGGAATCGACCCTCACGCCTTCGCCTTCCGGCTCAGAGTACACAGACAATCGCCCGATAGACGGCAGAAATCCGCGCAGAGGGTCTTCGGCGTAAACCCGTGCCTCCAGCGCCCATCCCTCATGTTCAACCTGCGACTGGTTGAACGGCAGGCTTTCACCGGCGGCCACTCGGATCATCCACTCCACCAGATCGATGTCATGGATCAGCTCGGTAACGGGGTGCTCAACCTGCAGACGCGTGTTCATTTCGAGGAAGAAGAAGTTCTTGTCCTGATCGGCAATGAACTCGACTGTGCCGGCAGAGGAATAATTGACGGCACGTGCCAAAGCGACGGCCTGCTGCCCCATGGATTGACGGGTTTCTTCATCCAACAGGGGTGAGGGCGCTTCCTCAATCACCTTCTGGTGCCGGCGCTGAATTGAACATTCGCGCTCACCGAGGTGGACGATGTTGCCGTTCTGGTCAGCCAGAATTTGGATTTCGATGTGGCGCGGATTAACGATGAACTTTTCAACAAAGATCCGGTCATCGCCAAAAGCGCCCTTGGCTTCTGCCCGTGCCGCTCGGAAACCCTCGGCAACATCTTCGGCGGTTTCAGCGATCCGCATGCCCTTCCCACCGCCACCAGCAGAGGCCTTGATCATCACGGGAAAGCCAATCTCGGTCGCAATCTCGACGGCCTGTTCTGGCGTATCAATCTCACCAACATAACCGGGGACCGTTGAAACCCCCGCAAGCCCGGCAAGGCGCTTGGATTCGATCTTGTCGCCCATGGATTGAATAGCGCCGGTCGGTGGGCCGATCCAGACAAGGCCGGCGGCTTTCACGGCTTCGCAAAAGTCTGCGTTTTCGCTCAAAAAACCAAAACCTGGATGAATGGCTTTGGCACCCGTAGCGATAGCGGCATCAATAATGCGCTGACCTTGCAGGTAAGAGTCTGCCGAAGCAGCACCGCCAACGTGGACGGCTTCGTCAGCCATTTGTACGTGCTTGGACCCGGCATCGGCGTCTGAATAAATGGCGACGGTGGCGATACCCATGTCTTTCGCGGTCTTCATGACGCGGCAGGCGATTTCCCCGCGATTGGCGATCAAGATTTTGTCGAATGGCAAAGCAGCCTCCTTTCGTACAAACGCAAAGCACCTTCTCGGTGGTGCGTGAGCGCTTCGGCTGGTTTTCAGCGCAACCAACCTCTATGCTTGCGCTAAGCAGATCTGGCAGCAGAGAAAGCGGATTTATGACCCTCTGGCAACGCATATTACGTGCATTGGAGCTCGGCATTGATGCAGTGCTGGGCCGAGCGCGCGCCAAGGGAGACAAATCTGAAGCCTTCACAATTGGCGTCATAGCACTGGGCGCAAAGCTCTCAAAAGCTGACGGACAGGTCACGCGGGATGAGGTTCGCGCTTTTCGCGATGTTTTTCACGTACCCGAGGACCAGCATGAAAATGTCGCCATGCTGTTCAATCTTGCACGGCAAGACGTGGCTGGCTTCGACGGTTACGCGCGCAATGTCTCCAAACTGTTCGAGCCCCGCAGTCCGGAACTCGAACGGCTCATGGCCTGCCTGTTCCACATTGCGTCCGCGGATGGCGAGGTGTCGCCGCCGGAGATGGATTTCCTTGGCTATGTCGCAGAAATCTTTGGCTGGAACCCGGCTGAATTCGAGCGGCTTGCGTTGATTTATCGGCAGGATTTGGAAGATGATCCTTTCGTCATTCTTGGCGTTGAGCGCGATGCCAGCTGGAATGATATCAAGAAAGCGCACCGTTCACTGGTGCGAGAACATCATCCGGATCAACTGGCGTCTTTGGGTCTGCCAGACGAGCTGATGGCCTTGGCAGACAAGCAACTCGCCCGGATCAACGCAGCTTTCTCCCGACTAAAAGAGCTTTACACAACCCCGGCCTTGGTTGAGGACTAAGCCCAGCAGAGGGCTGGATGGTCGCGCTGGTCTTCGGGCCGGTGAGGAAAGTCCGGGCTCCACGGAAACAGGGTGCCGGGTAACGCCCGGCGAGCGTGAGCTCAGGGATAGTGCCACAGAAAGCAAACCGCCTGTGTTTCGGCACGGGTAAGGGTGAAAGGGTGCGGTAAGAGCGCACCGCGCGACCAGCAATGGAAGCGGCACGGTAAACCCCACTCGGAGCAAGCCCAAATTGCGCAGAACGCCGTCACTCCGGTGGCGACATCGCCTGTTTTCGGGCGGCTGCGGTGGTAGGGCGCGCGAACCAGAGGGTAATCTCTGGTCCAGATGAATGACCATCAGGGGTCTGAGAATACTCAGGCTTGCTACAGAACCCGGCTTACAGGCCCTCTGCTCTTGATTTCTGCCCCTGAAATACCGAGTCTAACTGCATACATAACGAATCGAAATTTCACTAAAAATCTTGCGTTTTCAATTTACTCGCATCATATCCTCAGTTACATTGTCCAAAATTATGCGCTGCGCATTTCCGCAGTGAGTCTGGAAATTGAACATCGATAGTCCCGCCTGATTTTTAAGGGGTCCTTAAACTGCAATGTTTGCCGTTCCGCCCGAGCTGATTGACACGCCGCACGAGCATGATCCTGTCATGCTGCGCGAAGTCATGGCTGCGGCTGGTGTTTCCGCAGGGGAACGGGTGGTCGATGGAACGTTCGGACGAGGTGGCTACGCGCGCGGGATCCTCAATGCCCAACCCAATTGCCGCTACATCGGTTTGGATCGAGACCCTGTGGCCGTCGAATATGGTCAGGGCCTGAGCAACGAGCTTACAGGTCTGGAAGTCCACCACGCGGCATTTTCTGAAATGGAAACGGTTGTCCGGGATCTGGGGCTGAACAGTGTCGATGTCGTTATCCTCGATTTGGGGGTTTCTTCACCGCAGATTGATCAGGCCGAGCGCGGGTTCTCCTTTGGTAAAGACGGCCCGCTGGACATGCGCATGGATACCTCAAGCGGGAGTTCAGCGGCAGACGTGGTTAATGCCATGGGCGAAGAAGACCTCGCCAACGTGATCTATAAGTACGGCGAAGAACGCCGCTCTCGCGCTGTCGCTCGCGCCATTATCGAGGCGCGCGCAGAAGCGCCGATTGAGACGACAGGAAGATTAGCGGAAATCGTTCGCTCGGTGGTTTGGCGGTCTAAGGATGGCATTGACCCGGCAACCCGAACCTTCCAGGGCCTACGCATTCACGTCAACGACGAGTTGGGCGAATTGGAACGCGGTCTGGAGGCCGCAGAAGCGATACTCGAGCCGGGTGGCCGCTTGGTTGTGGTGACCTTTCACAGTCTTGAAGACCGTATTGTTAAAGCATTCCTGAAGGCGCGTGCGTCCAAGAGTGCTGCAAAAGGCCGATTGATGCCTTGGGAAGAGGATGAAGCAGAGGACAGGGCTCAGACCTTCATTCTCCTCAATAAGAAGCCGCTGCAGGCTCAAAAGGACGAATGCCGCGCCAACCCGCGCGCGCGTTCAGCCAAGCTGCGCGCGGCACAACGGACGGAAACCGCGGCAGGGGGTGCTGTGGTGGACGCTGAATCCAAGCAAACTGGAGCCAACCTTTGATTCGCGTTTCCTACATACTATGGCTGGCGTTTTTTATGGCCCTGATCATTGCGCTGTTTCAGGTGAAATACACCGTGCAGCAGGTGGCGGAGCGTCGTAACGCAACCATCCAGCAGATTGATGAAACCAAGGAACGGGTGCGCAAGCTGCATCTGGAGTGGGAGCAGCTAAACCAGCCGCGCCGCCTGACCAAACTCAGCAAGGATTTCCTGCCGGAGTTCACTGAAGGCGAGTCCGGTTCCATCGCACCGGCGGAACAACTGCCCGTGCGTCCGGAAAACCTGCGCCCTGTGGCCTACCTGACCATCGAAGAACCGGAACAGGGTTTTTCCCAGCAAATGATGATCGACGGGGAAAATCTCCGTGAGGTTGGCTCTATGCGTCCGATCCACGCGCCTGACCTGCTTCAGGCCATCATTGGCCAGCACGCCAGCTCGTACACAGTGGAGTAACTCATTCGAATGACGGCCTATACACCCGACCCCTCCACCCACGTTCTCGACGCCAATCTCGGGCTTTCGCCTGAACGCGTGCGTCCGGGAAAACCGGCAAGGGACCAGCGCCATTTGCGCGCCTTATCGCCCTTTCGGTTGTGGTTGTTGGGTTTGGTGTTCTTTGGGCTGTTTGCCGGGATCGGTGCAAAAATTGTCCACCTCGCCGTTATTGCCGAAGCGCGAGGACCGCTGAAGGTCATTGAATATGTTCTGGACGGCCCTGCCGACGAACACCGTCGCAGCCGCATCGAGGATCGCAACGGACGCATCCTTGCAGACAATGTCTACCGCAAAGCCGCTTATGCCAATCCGAAGAAAATTCAGGATCTGGATGGTATGCTGAGTGGCTTGTCTGGAATTTTTCCGGACATGGATATCGAAAGTCTGCGCAGCCAGTTGAGCAATAAGGATCGCAGTTTCGTCTACATTCGGCGCGGACTGACCCCGCGAGAAGAACAAGCGGTTTGGGATCTGGGCGAGCCGGGGTTGGAGTTTCTGCCCGAACAGCATCGGGTGTACCCCAAGGGTAACCTGACTGCCCACGTGGTCGGTTTCAACGACATCGATACAGTCGGCCTCGCCGGTGTCGAAGCCTACTTTGATCGCTCGTTGCAGCAGGGTGTCGCGCCGCTTCAACTGTCCATCGACGTTGGCATACAACACGTGGTGGCCGAAGAATTGGCAGCCGCCATCGAAGAGTTTGAGGCTCCAGCCGGTGCAGCAATCCTGCTGGACGCCAATTCTTCTGAAGTTTTGTCGTTGGTTTCCCTGCCTGACTTCGACCCCTACAATCCGGGCGCTCAGTCACAGGCTCAGCTTCGAAACCGGGCGACCTATGAAACCTATGAACTTGGCTCGGTCTTCAAGGTCTTTACCCTTGCCGCTGCGCTGGAAACGGGCGTGATCGAGGAAAACGAAGAAATCGACGTTACGGGGCCATTGAGCATTGGACGCTTTAAGATCAAGGACTTCCACCCGCACAATGGCACGATGGACCCGAAAACCATCCTATCCGAGTCCTCGAACATCGGTGCTGCAAAGATGGCGCTGCGGCTTGGCGCGCAAGAGCAGAAACAGTTCCTAAACAGCCTCGGATTGCTTACTTCCGCCGAAATCGAAGTTCAGGAAGTGTCCGCCCCCACGTATCCTTCGACGTGGAAAAAGACCCAGACCATTACCATCAGTTACGGTCACGGTGTCGCAACCTCACCGTTGCAGGTCGCTAACGCTTTTGCCGCCGTGGTGAACGGCGGCATCTACCGTCCCGCTACACTGGTAAAGCGCGACCCAACCGCTGCCATGCACGACGGCAAACGGGTTATTTCAGAGCGAACATCGATCAAAGTCCGTGAAATGCTTGACTACGTGGTCCGCGAAGGCACAGGCGGTAACGCCGATGCCGAAGGTTATCGCGTGGGCGGCAAGACGGGCACCGCAGATAAGCCCTCTCGTGGCGCCTATAACGAAAATTCCCGGATTGCGACTTTCCTTGGCGCTTTCCCCATCGAAGACCCCAAGTACGTCCTTCTGGTTATGGTCGATGAGCCTTTGCCACAGGAGCACACCTACGGCTACGCCACTGGCGGTTGGGTTGCAGCCCCTGCGTTCAAGCGTATTGTCGAGCGCACTGCGCCCATGTTGGGTGTTGAGCAAATTCTCCCCATCGCTGAGGAGAGCGACTAAGTCGCCGCGCATGAATGACGTTTCCCGTATCCACGCTCATTCAATGGCTGGCTGAAGTCGGCATTGAGGTTTCGGTCACCGGTGCGACTGATACCCCGGTTAGTCATCTGACTTTTGACAGCCGCACCGTGAAAAAAGGTGCCCTGTTTGCGGCTTTGCCCGGCAGCCGGGTTGACGGCCACGACTACATTGAAAAGGCGTGCGAGGCTGAAGCCAGCGCGATTTTGGTGCAGCGAATGCCGGACAACGTGACCGGCGTATGTGTGATCCAGGTAAACGATTCTGCTCGCGCGCTTGCTGCCATTGCCGCAAGGTTCTTTGGCCCCCTACCCGCCTGTTTGCAGGCTGTAACGGGAACCAATGGCAAGACCTCCGTCGCGCATTTCGTGCGCCTGCTTCACGGTGAAGAAAAGGCTGTGTCCATAGGGACGCTTGGCATGATGCCGGGGGGTCTGTTTGACATGCCTTACCTGACCAGCCCGGACCAGATTGCCGTCGCGCAGGGTTTGGCTGCAGCAGCTCAGCAGGGGCGAGAGTTCGCGATTATTGAGGCTTCGTCTCACGGATTGGATCAAGGACGCCTCGATGGTCTCACGTTTGACGCAGCAGCCTTCACCAACCTCAGCCGGGATCACCTCGACTACCACGCGACGATGGAAGATTACTGGCTGGCGAAACGTCGTCTGTTTACGGATCGCCTGATTTCTGGCGGCTCAGTCGTCATCGATGAACGTACGCCGCAGGCAGCAGAATTGGATGGTTTGGGGCTGAACCTGTTTCGCTTGGGCGCTCTGGACAGCAAGACGGCTGCCCTGGCCTATTCAGCCCAACCGCGCCCCAGCGGGCTTGGCTTTACCTTTCGCCTCAACCAGCAAAACTACAGTCTAGACCTCCCTCTTTTTGGAACGTTTCAGGGCGAGAACATCGCCGTTGCGCTTGCCTTGGCTCACTTGAGTGGATTGAGCGATCTGGCGGAGCGGCTTGCCGCGATTCCGGCAAAAGCCCTAGGGGTGCCCGGAAGAATGATGCCCGTTGTCAGTCACCCTTCACCGCCGCATGGTCGAGTGCTTGTCGATTATGCCCATACACCCGATGCGCTGGCGACGGTGCTGCAGGCTGCGCGCCCGCATTGCCGGGGAAAACTGATCGTGGCCTTTGGCGCAGGAGGAGACCGGGATCCGGGAAAGCGGATCCTGATGGGCAAGGCGGCTGCTGACTTCGCAGACCTTGTCATCGTCACAGACGACAACCCCCGCACCGAAGACCCCGCGCCGATCCGCGCAACCATTCGCCAAGCAGCACCAAATGCGCTGGACATCGGCAATCGCCGGAAGGCCATCGAAACCGGCCTGAGTGCGATGGAACCCGAAGATTTGTTCATTATCGCGGGGAAAGGTCACGAAACGGGCCAGATTGTCGGCGATACAACGCTACCGTTTGATGATGCTGAGGAAGCGCAACAGGTCGCGCAGCAACTTTGGGGGAGATGATCTTTGAGTCTCTGGACCGCTGGAGAAATTGCAAGGGCTACGGGGGGAAAGCTCGTTGGCTTGGCCGATAGCGCGGTCGAAGGTGTTTCAATCGATACCCGCACGATTGCCAAGAACGACCTCTTCATCGCACTTCGCGGACCAAACCATGATGCGCACAATTTTGCGGGCAAGGCTGTTGAAGCCGGTGCCAGCGTGCTTCTCGTCGAGCGGGAACTGAGTGCGCCTGCCACGCAAGTCATCGTGCCAGACACCACCAAAGCCATGGAAGATCTCGGAGCTGCGCGACGGGCCGAAATGAACGGTTTTGTGCTGGGAATTACAGGATCAGTGGGAAAAACCGGCACCAAGGAACTGGCTGCAGCGGCCTTTGGTGCCCTTGGCAAAACCCATGCAACCCTCGGCAACCTGAACAACCATTTTGGGGTTCCCCTGACCCTCGCACGCATGCCGCGCGACAGCGAATTTGCAGTAATTGAGATGGGGATGAGCGCACCGGGCGAAATCCGGACACTGACCAAGCAGGTTCAACCCCACGCAGCCCTGATTACTTGGATTTCTGCTGCGCATAGCGCTTTCTTTGACAGCACCGAGCAAATTGCCAGAGCAAAGGCGGAGATATTTGATGGCTTGTCGGCAGATGGTGTAGCCATCCTGCCAGAAGACAATGAACACGCGAACCTCTTGCGAGAACTGGCGACAGGTCACCCTGTCCGCTCTTTTGGCTTTGATGCTGGGGCCGATGTGCAGGTGGTTGCCACCCACGTGACCGAAACGCGTTTTGGCTATGTTGTTGACGGTCTGCCTGTTGAACTCGCTCTGGCCGGTGAGCAATGGGGCGGGTCCGCGGCGGGTCTTCTGGCTGCTTTGCCCGCAGGTCTGGACCGTGAGCGGTTTCTCACCGGCATGAGCAAGGTGGAACCTCTCAAAGGTCGGGGTAAGCGCTTTGAAATTGCTGCTGCAGACGGCGGTACAGCCATTCTGATTGACGAATCGTATAATGCGTCCCCTGCTGCGGTTGAGGCTGCACTGAAATTATTGGTTGCCACACCTACTCAAGGTCGAAGAATAGCCCTGCTCGGAGATATGCTTGAGTTGGATCACCCGGAACAGGAACATGAAGCCATTGGCCGCTTGATAGCCGATTTGCCCATAGATTGCGTTCACGTGAGCGGATCGTTTGGTGAACATACGCTGAAATCGGTGAATAGTCGGCAAAGAGGGCTTTCAGCCCCCGAACCTCAGTCGCTATACACAGAAGTTGCACAGTCTGTTCACGCTGGAGACATATGGCTGGTCAAAGGCTCATTGGGGTCAAAAGTACATACGATTGTTGATACTCTGGTTTCGTGAATTTTTTGGATCGGTAAAGCACACAAATGTTGCCTCTTCTGCTCGGCCCATACGCCGATGATTACACCATCGCCAATCTGCTCAGTTACACCTCGACCCGAGGCGGACTGGCGGTCTTTACCGCTCTGATCATTTGTTTCTTTATCGGCCCGCCGATCATCGCCTGGCTGCGCTCGGTTCAGAAAAAGGGTCAACCTATCCGCACCGATGGACCGGAAAGCCATCTGCTGACGAAAAAAGGAACACCCACCATGGGTGGCGCGATGATCCTGTTTTCGATGCTTGCCTCTACGATCATCTGGGCTGATCTTTCGAACCCTTACATTTGGATCGTTTTGTTTGTTACCAGCGGCTACGGACTGCTGGGCTTCATCGATGACTATATCAAGGTGTCCAAGCAAAGCCCCGATGGTATCGCTGGTCGGTTTAAGATCTTTGGGCAGTTGGCTATCGGCCTGATTGCCTGCGCAATGATCTACTTTGTTTCGCCCGAAGATCTGGCGGGTAAGCTGCTGTTCCCGGTCTTCAAGGACTGGTACCTGCCTCTAGGCATGTTCATGATTCTCTTCGGCCTGTTCGTCATGATTGGCAGCTCGAATGCTGTGAACCTGACCGATGGTCTTGATGGACTGGCGATTGTGCCGATCATGATTGCTGGCGGTTCCTTTGGTATTATTGCTTACGTGGTCGGTCGCCCCGACTGGTCACAGGACCTCGCGCTCAACATGGTTCCGGGCACCTCTGAACTGGCCGTGCTGTGCGCCGCACTCGTGGGGGCCGGACTTGGATTTCTGTGGTTTAACGCACCGCCGGCTCAGGTGTTCATGGGCGATACTGGCTCGTTGGCTGCCGGCGGCGCCATTGGCACCATCGCGGTCATCACCAAACACGAACTTGTCCTCGCCATTATCGGCGGACTGTTCGTTATGGAAGCCTTGTCGGTCATCATTCAGGTTGGCTCATACAAACTCACCGGTAAGCGGGTTTTCCGCATGGCACCGATTCATCATCACTTTGAAAAGATGGGGTGGTCAGAACCTACGGTCGTTATCCGTTTCTGGATCGTTGCCGTGATCCTCGCATTGATCGGTCTTGCGACCCTGAAAATTCGCTAAGCGGGACAGCGACCAGCAAAATGATCCCGCTCAGTCACCTCAAGGGCCAGAAAATCGCAGTGCTTGGCCTGTCTCGAACAGGTCAGGCGACCGCGCGAGCTGCCCTGGCAGGCGGGGCACAGGTCGATGTCTGGGACGACAACCCGGATAATCCAACGCCTGAAGGGGCCACACGGATAAACTTCCCTGAGCAGGGTCTTGATGGCCACGATGCTCTGGTGATGTCGCCGGGTATTCCGCTCACCCATCCCAAACCACACAATGCGGTTTTACTGGCGAAAGCAGCGTCGATTCCCGTGATTGGTGACATCGAGCTGCTCTGGCGCGAGCGCCGGTCTCAAAACCCGTTCATTGGCATAACCGGCACCAACGGCAAATCCACCACCACCGCACTGGTTGGCCACATCCTGCACCACGCACAGGTCCCAGTCGCCGTGGGCGGCAATATCGGCGATGCGGTCCTCTCACTGGACGCGCCAACGCAAGGGGCACCTTTTGTGCTGGAGGTCTCCAGCTATCAGCTCGACCTTTGCCGCAGCACCGAATTTGCGGCCGCAGCATTGCTGAATATCACGCCCGATCACCTCTCCCGCCATGGTGGTCTTTCCGGTTACATCGACGCCAAGCTGCGGATATTTGCACGCCAAAAGGCTGGCAATCTTGCACTCATCGGTGTGGATGATGAGCACGGAAAAACCATTGCCGCCGCCCTCAGCCACCACAGCCGCGCCAGCGTTCTTTCGGTGACAACCGCGAAACCGCTTGAATACGGCATTTCCGCTTACGGTGGTGATCTTAGGCTGAATGGTCACCCCATCACCGACCTCAGAGCCATCCCGAGACTGGCCGGAGAACACAACTGGCAGAACGCGGCTATTGCTGCTGGATTGGCTTGGCATTCGGGTTTGACGGCGGATCAAATCGCTGAAGGCCTGCACTCATTTCCGGGTCTTGCGCATCGACAGGAGCTGCTCGGAACCAAGGACGGGATCAGCTTTGTCAACGACAGCAAGGCAACCAATGCAGAAGCAGCAGCCGTCGCTTTGCGCGCCTGCAAAAACGTCTACTGGCTGGCTGGTGGGCAATCCAAGGAAGGCGGGCTTCAGGCCGCCATGCATGATCTTGAAGGGGTTAAAGCGGCCTTCGTTTACGGTGAGTGCGCCCAGAATTTCGCCGATCAGCTCGCTGCCAAGCCATTTTCAACACAGGTTTTTCCGACATTAGAAGCGGCATTTGAGGCCGCTTTAGCGGCGGCGAGGGACGAATCCATAGATTCTGCGACGATTTTACTGGCACCCGCGGCCGCTTCGTGGGATCAATTCACATCTTTTGAAGCCCGAGGCGATGTTTTTCGAGCCTTGGCAGATGCCTATTTGAACTAGGGAATTTTGACATGACCCATGTCACCCGCTCTGACACGTCGCTCGTTGGGCGTTGGTGGTGGACAGTTGATCGCACAACCATTGGGATCGTGCTGATCCTCTTTGCTTTTGGTGCTTTGCTGTCGTTTTCCGCGTCTCCAGCCATGGCCGAACGTCTGGACCTCGAAGCCTTCTTTTTCGTCAAACGCCATCTGGTGTTCCTGCTGCCTTCGATGGTGCTCCTGTTCGGATTGAGTTTGTTCAGCCCTGTCTGGATCTGGCGGCTCTGCCTGCTGGGTGTGGCGGCAGGTTTTGGCGGCATGGTCCTAACCTTGCAAATTGGCGAGGCCGTTAAGGGCGCAGAGCGCTGGATCGACCTGGGTATCGTAAAGCTTCAGCCTTCAGAGTTCATGAAGCCGGCGTTCTTTGTCATCTCTGCCTGGCTGTTCGCTCTGGATCGGCGCATGGGGCAGCGTTGGGCGCTACCGCTCAACGTTTTCATGTTGCTGGGTATGATCGCGCTTTTGATCTTGCAGAAGGATCTGGGTCAGTCGGTCCTGTTTGCCTCCGTATGGAGCATCCAGCTCTTCCTCGCCGGCTATCCGCTGGTCTGGATGTTCGGGCTGGCCGGGACAGGAATTGTGGGCATGTTCGGTGCCTATAACTTCATGCCGCACGTACGCCGCCGGATTGACGGGTTCTATGACGTCGACGGGGATCGCTATCAGATCAACCGGGCAGCACAGGCGTTCAACGACGGCGGATGGCTGGGTGTCGGTCCCGGTGAAGGCAAGGTCAAGAACGCCATTCCGGATGTTCACAACGATTTCATCTTCTCTGTGCTGGGCGAAGAATTTGGCTTGATGGCTTGTATTGGGGTGCTGCTGGTTTACACGCTGCTCGTGCTTCGCGGCATTGGACAGGCGGCGCGATTTGACAGTTTGTTCACGTCTCTTGTGGCACTTGGCATCGTTTGTCAGCTGGGTTTGCAAGCTTTGATCAACATGGCGTCAACTTTGGCGTTGATACCGACCAAGGGTATGACCCTGCCCTTCCTCAGTTATGGTGGTTCCTCGCTGCTGTCGCTGGCCCTATCCATGGGGATCTTCCTCGCCGTAACCCGGCGACGGCCCCGGCAAGAGAGCTTCTTATGAGCCTGATCGTTCTGGCTGCCGGAGGAACAGGCGGCCATGTATTTCCAGCAATGGCACTTGCCCGCGAGTTGACCGCTCGCGGGCATGATTTGCATTTGCTGACCGATGCACGGGGGGTGCCGTACGCAAAGGATTTTGATCCCGATCAGATCACTGTAATCGCGGCGGGCGGACTGGTTTCTGGTGCGCCTCACAAGCGGGTTGGCGGGCTATTGCGGTTGGGGCGTGGTTATCTGCAGGCGCGCCGTCACCTAGCCCGATGGAAGCCCGCAGCGGTCGTTGGGTTCGGCGGATTTCCGTCTGCCCCACCCATGCTGGCCGCGCAGCACTTGAAGATCCCGACGCTGATGCATGAACAGAACGGCGTGATGGGACGGGCGAATGAGTTTGTTTCTCGCGGGGTGAAACAGATTTCGACCGCTTTCCCCACCGTCGAAGGCGTTCCTGCCGGTGTGCGCCACAAGCTGCGCACCGTTGGAAACCCGATCCGTTCGGACATCGTAGCAGTGGGCGAGCGGCCTTATCCAGCGGTTCAGGACCAAACCAACATACTCGTTTTCGGCGGGTCGCAGGGGGCTGCGGTATTCTCCCGATTGATCCCGGACGCTTTGGCGCTGCTGTCAGATAGCCAGCGACAGAAAATCCGCCTCGTCGCTCAAATCCGAGACGAGAACCGAGCTGAGGCCGAGCCTAAGCTGCAGGCGCTTGGCTTGGGCGGTTTGGAAATTGCACCTTTCTTTTCGGACATGCCCGACCGCCTCGCGGCCGCACATTTGGTCGTCAGTCGCTCTGGCGCGACGACCGTGCATGAAATTGCAGCAGCGGGTCGCCCCGCGATCTTTGTTCCACTGACACTGCACAGGGACGACCAACAGGCCAAGAATGCGCGCCTGTTAACGGACAGTGGCGCTGCCGTTCTTGTGCGAGAAGGAACCGACGCAGCCAGTGAATCCGCCTCGTATTTGACAAAAATTATAGATAATCCCTCGCACTTGTCAGACATGGCTTCGCTTGCCCGTTCAAATGCCCTATTGGGGGCAGCTGAAAAGCTTGCTGACATGGTTGAGCAGGAGATCTAAGCGCTATGGCATCATTGAATACTTCGATCCGGCACATGCCTCTGGATACTGGCGTCTTCCACTTTGTGGGGATCGGCGGCATCGGGATGTCAGGCATTGCCGAAGTGCTGAGAAACCTTGGTTATCAGGTTCAGGGCTCAGACATTGGTGAAAGCGCCAACGTCAAGCGCCTGCGCGAACTGGGGATCGAAGTTAAGATCGGCCATGAAGCCGAACATGTCGAAAACGCTGCCGTGCTGGTGGTTTCCTCAGCAATTAAGCCTGACAACCCGGAATTGCTGGCCGCTCGCGCCCTTTCTCTGCCCGTTGTGCGCCGTGCCGACATGCTTGGCGAGTTGATGCGCCTCAAGTGGGCCGTTGCGGTGGGCGGCACCCACGGCAAGACGACCACAACGTCATTGATTGCCTGTCTGCTGGATGCCGGTGGCAAAGATCCGACGGTGATCAACGGCGGGATCATTAACGCCTATGGCACCAACGCGCGTTTGGGCGAAGGCGACTGGCTGGTTGCTGAAGCAGATGAAAGCGACGGTACCTTTACCCGACTTCCGGCAACCGTGTCTGTCGTGACCAACATCGACCCTGAGCACTTGGACCACTACGGCAGCGTTGATGCCCTGCATGAAGCCTTCCGCGCCTTTATGGGCAACATCCCGTTCTACGGTTTTGCCGTTGCCTGTACGGATGATGAGACCGTGCAAGGGCTGCTGCCCATGGTCGAAGACCGACGTGTTCTGACCTATGGCTTCAACCCACAAGCCGACCTGCGCGCGGTGAACGTTCGCAGCGAAGGGGCAGGCATGGTGTTTGACGTGCACGTCAGCGAGCGTGTCAGCGTTTCAGGCGCGAGCCATGTCATCGCCGATATCAAATTACCCATGTTTGGCGACCACAACGTGTCCAACGCCGTTTCCGCCATTGCTGTGGCTCTGGAACTGGGTGTTGAACCGGAAGAAATCCAAAAGGGCTTTGAAGGGTTTGGCGGCGTGAAGCGGCGATTTACCATTACCGGTGAGTGGAACGACGTCACCATCGTCGACGACTACGGCCACCACCCGGTTGAAATCGCTGCGGTGCTGAGAGCTGCGCGCCAGCGGGTGCAAAACACTGGCGGAAAGATCCACGCGATCCACCAGCCGCACCGTTTTTCCCGCCTCAACGACCTGTTCGAAGACTTTTGCACCTGCTTCAACGAGGCTGACACCGTGATGATTGCAGATGTATTTGCGGCCGGCGAACCGCCCATCGAAGGCGTGAATGGTCCTGCATTGGTTTCAGGCATTCAAGCACGCGGACACCGCAGTGCGCGCCATATCAGCACAGAGGCCGAAATTACCGACTGGGTGCGCGAAAATGCACAGTCTGGCGATCTGGTCGTCTTCCTGGGCGCAGGCAACATTACGGCTTGGGCTAATGCCCTGCCAGAAACGCTGGCGAGAGACTGACCGTGACCTCGCTGGTTGATCGATTGCCCGATGTCAGGGGCAGCTACCGCGAAAACCATGAAATCGCTCCGCTGACATGGTTTCGGGTCGGCGGTCCGGCGCAAGTTTTCTTTCGTCCCGCGGACCCCGAAGACCTTGCCCACTTCATCGCAAACAAACCTGCGGATATCCCCGTCTACACTCTCGGCGTGGGGTCCAATACCCTGTTGCGGGATGGAGGTTTCCCCGGTGTGGTGATCCGTTTGGGGGGCAAGGAATTTGGGCGCATCGAAATCGATGGAACCAGACTGACCGCGGGGGCTGCAGCGCTGGACGCCAGCGTCGCAAAAACTGCCGCTCGTGAAGGGCTTCAGGGACTGGGCTTCTATGTTGGTGTTCCGGGCACCATTGGCGGAGCTCTACGGATGAACGCAGGCGCACATGGCGGGGACACAAGGCAGCATCTTGTATCGGCCAAGGCGCTGTCACCCGCGGGGGAAATCGTTGATCTTACCGTCGAACAACTCGGGTTGAGTTACCGACATTGCGATTTGCCCACTGACTGGATGTTTCTCTCTGCGACCTTCGAATGCGAGCCTGGCGATCCTGATAAACTTCAGGACGAATTAACGCAGGTTCAGGAAGCCCGCGAAGCAACCCAACCGATACGAGAGAAAACGGGCGGTTCCACCTTCAAAAACCCACCTGAAACTGCGCCTCACGGCCCCTCAGCGTGGAAACACGTGGATGCCGCAGGGTGCCGCGGCCTGCAGATTGGCGGGGCGCAAGTCTCTGAGAAACATTGTAATTTTCTGATCAACACGGGTGAAGCCACCGCTTACGACATTGAACAGTTGGGCGAGACCGTTCGCACCCGCGTCTATGAGAACAGTGGCGTTCTGCTGCACTGGGAAATCCGCCGCTTGGGTGACTTTGCGCCGGGTCGCGCCGTGAAAACAGCTGAGGAGAGTCTGGGACTGTGAGCAAGACCGTACTCCTGCTGCTTGGCGGCTTATCAGCAGAACGCGAAGTTTCACTGGCCAGCGCTGCCCCCGTAAAAACAGCGCTTGAGGCTGGCGGCTATCGCGTGATCCCCTTCGACCCCGGCTGGGACGTCGGTGAGAAACTGCCGGGCGCTTTGGCAGGTGTGGACGTCGTGTTTAACGCGCTGCACGGCAAATGGGGTGAGGATGGCAATATTCAGGGCATCCTGAACTTCTCAAAGGTGCCTTATACGCACTCCGGGGTTCTTGCTTCGTCGTTGGCAATGGACAAGCAACTGTCGAAGCACATCTTTGCCGCTGCGGGGATTCCGGTTGTACGCGACGTATCCGTCACGTTGGATGATTTGCAAGCAGGCGACCCCCTGCCCAGACCCTTTGTTATCAAACCGGCGCAAGAAGGTTCGTCAGTTGGCGTCAAAATCGTGATGCCGGGTGATAATTTGGACCTGAGCGGACTGGAGCAGTATGGCGCGTTGATGGCAGAGGAGTTTGTACCGGGACGCGAACTGACAGTCTCAGTCCTGCAAGCCAAGGGCGAGAGCCCCCGTGCGCTCGCCGTGACTGAGCTCAAGCCCAAAACTGCTTTTTACGATTATGAAGCCAAATACAGCGCAGATGCCCAGACCGAGCACATCGTCAATCCAACTGATCTTCCAGAGACCATAAATCACCAGTTATTACGCTGGTCAGAGACGGCGCACGCGGCCCTTGGATGTCGCGGAGCCAGTCGAGCTGACTACCGATATGATCACGACTCTGGCCGAATCGCGATTCTTGAGGTAAATACACAGCCGGGGCTGACACCGCTCAGCCTCTTGCCGGAGCAAGCTTTAGCGACGGGAATGGATTTTAAAGCCCTTGTGGCATGGATGGTTGAAAACGCGGCATGCGACGCCTGATTGGATTTTGGCGGAAAAACGGACACGTCGAAGCCTCTACGGAGGCGCATAAGGTCAATTATGACGACCACAAGCGCGATGGTGTTTCGGATTACGCCCGTTACGAAGAAGAAGTCCCTGAATCTGCGCTGGAACAGCGGCGCAGAAAGCTGAACCGTGAATCCCGTCATCGGCGGATTTCAGGTTTCCTGCGCGTGGCCAGTCCTCTGGTCCTGGCCGTGGCAATCATAAGCGCGGCAGCGTGGAGCTGGTACAGCGGCAGAATGGATATCGCGAGCATCCGCGGTGCCCAAGCCGCTCAAATTGCCGGTTCCGCCGTTGGGCTGCGTATTGAAGAATTCTCCATTTCTGGCCGCCGGTACACGCGCGAATCTGACATTGTTGCTGCTGTTGGCGCTTACTATGGCGACCCCATCCTCGCCATCGACCCCACCGACGCCAAGCTGCGGATTGAAGGTCTGCCTTGGGTGGAGCGGGCAGAAGTTGAGCGCATCTTGCCCAAAACCATCTCCGTCAATGTCATTGAGCGCATCCCAATGGCCATTTGGCAGAGCAACGATCTGCATCAGGTCATCGACACGCGAGGGGAAGTCATCATCGACCAATCCCCATCCGATTTCCTCGACTTGCCAGTGGTTTCAGGGGACGGCGCTGCGGACGCGGCCGCTGAACTCGTTTCGGTGTTGAATATTGTTCCCTCCATCCGACAGTACGTGGTTGCTGCGGAACGTCGGGGGGATCGCCGGTGGGACTTGTTCCTGACGCTGGGCATCAAAGTGCAGTTACCGGGCGAAAATGCGGACCTGGCTTTGCGACGCCTCTCGGACGCAGAAGGTCGCTTTGGCCTGTTTAACCGGGATATTGTGAATATCGACCTAAGGGTTCCTGATCGGATGATCGTTCGCAAGCGAAACGAATCCGAAGAAGATGGTCGTGATTTGTTCTCAACTAAAAAACATGTTTCCACGTTTTTTCAGGATAGTAGCGAAAATAGCTTAACTACTGATGAAGATTCGTTTACATTATAAGGCGTGGTGGAGTCCTCCCGGTTTTTAGGGGCGGACTCAAGCTGGAATCTGCTGTTTTCGCAGACCGTTTTTTGAATGAATTTTACGTCCGTTTTGGGCGTGTATTTGATGGAATAATTTTAAGTCTATGCGAACGTCTCGTTCACATCGCGGCTTATACGGGGTCTTAGACGTAGGTTCGTCAAAGATTTCTTGCCTCGTTATAAACGCAACCAACCCTCGTTCACCCAAAGTGCTTGGCGTGGGACACCGCGCGTCGAAAGGCATGCGTGGCGGTGAGGTTGTGGACATGGACGCCGCCAAGGAAGCGATCCTGGCAACCGTGACGGATGCCGAGGAAGCCGCTGGACTGACCATCGAAGACATCTTTGTGTGCTACTCGGGCGGTAAGCCGAGAAGTCAGCTTGTTGACCTCGAAATCGATGTCAGCGGGCACGCTGTGAACGATACGCACGTGAATGCCTTGCTGAGCTACGCGACGCAGGCGCTGCCTTTTGAGCAGGAAAGCGTGCGCCCCATGCACCGCCTGCACACCCTGCCCGTCGATTACCGTGTTGACCGGAATCACGGGATCAGTGACCCCCGCGGCATGACGGCTGAGCGTCTTGGCTCGCGGCTTCTTGCTGTTTCTGTCTCACGATCCAGCCTCGACAACATCATCGACGCCATCGACAAATGCCATCTGACGATCCGTGGTGTCATGGTTGGCGGTCTTGCCAGCCATTATGCTGTTGTGACCGAGGAAGAAATGCAACTGGGCGCTTGCCTGGTCGAGATCGGCGCTTCTGTTTCAACCCTTGTCGTGTTCAATGGGGGTGGTGCGGTCCATCTGGAAACGCTTCCGATTGGCTCCGACCACCTGACACGTGACATCGCTGAAATGCTTAACTGCAATATAGCTGCAGCTGAGCGCATCAAAACACTGTACGGGTCAGCCTTGAGCAACCCATCCGACAATGACCGCGAAATTCGCCTTCCCAAGGAAGCCATGAACGGTGGTTTGGTCGGCAGTGACCGGATTACCAAGTCGTTTGTTGTCAGCTACATGCAACCACGCATCGATGAAATGCTGACCATGATCAAGCGACGCATCGAAAATCCGAACCTTCGTAAATTTGCGGGACGCCGGGTGATTTTTACCGGCGGTGGCGCGAACCTGACAGGACTCCGCGACTACGCAACTTTGGCGCTTGAGCGTCAAATTCGAATTGGACGACCACAGGCGATGCAGGGTTTGCCTGCATCCCGCGCTGGTTATGAACTCTCCGCAGCTTTGGGCCTGGCGCATTTCACCGCCACTGCAGGCACCAAGGCCGCTCAGAGCTCTTTGGGATCAGCGCAGCTGCCCCAAAAGTCCATGCTTCAGTCCATACCGTTGGTGGGTGGGCTTTTTTCAAAGAGGGCGGCTTAAAACGACTGTCCTCACAAATAATGAGACCAAAAAAGTATAGGCGGCTTGGAAGTCGCATAAAGTACTACTGGAGAATATTATGTGTGCTCTAAAATTGGGCGTTCCAGATCAGAAATCGATATTTAAGCCACGAATTCTGGTCCTTGGCGTTGGTGGCGCCGGAGGCAATGCCGTTAACAACATGATTCAGGCAGACCTGCAGGGTGTAGAGTTTGCCGTCGCGAACACAGACGCACAGGCGCTAGAGATGTCTCTGAGCGATCGTCGTGTTCGTTTGGGTACAATGGCGACTCAAGGTCTGGGCGCAGGGGCCAACCCGATGGTTGGACGCGCCGCCGCAGAGGAATCGCTGCAAGATGTTCTCGACGAAATCGGCGACGTGAACATGGTCTTCATTACTGCCGGTATGGGCGGCGGCACCGGTACTGGCGCTGCGCCCCTGATTGCTAAGGCATTGAAAGAGCGTGGTGTTTTGACCGTTGGCGTGGCGACGAAGCCCTTTGGCTTTGAAGGCGTGCTGCGCATGGGTCAGGCTGAAGAAGGGATCCAGCAGTTCGCGAGCGCTGTCGATACTCTGATCGTCATTCCGAACGAAAACCTCTTCCGCGTCGCCAACGAGCGCACGTCCTATGCCGACGCGCTGAAAATGGCAGATGAAGTGCTTTACGACGGCGTCCGCGCCATTTCTGACCTGATCGTTCGCCCGGGCAATATCAATTTGGACTTCGCAGATGTCCGCGCCCTGATGACTGTGATGGGCAAATCCATGATGGGAACAGGCGAGGCTGAAGGCGATAATCGCGCCGTTGAAGCGGCTGAGCTGGCGATTTCCAATCCTCTGCTCGACGACATCAATCTCGCTTCAGCCAAAGGCGTCCTTCTGAACATTTCAGGCGGCCCCGATCTGACCATGTATGAGGTCGACGAAGCGGCCAAGCGCATCACGCGCGAAGTCATGGAAAACAGCAACATCATCACCGGCACGTCAATTGATCCGAACCTCGAAGGCAGTTTGCGGGTTTCAGTTGTAGCCACCGGCATTGATGAGGATGCATCTGCGAAAAGCAGTGCGCCTAGCAGCGCCTTTAGCCGCCCTGAGACGCAAACTGCGCCGGCTGCACCGCTGAAACCGCTGGCACCAAAGTCTGTCCTGCCGCCCACCACGGCTGAACGTCTGCCGACGACAGCGGCTTCGCCATCTTCATTCAACATCACCGGTGCGGGTGGTGTCGTTCACACGATTCAGGGCACGCCAGGAACAATGGAGTTCGCGCGCTCTGTTGCCAATCCGCCGAAGCGGAACCAGCCATTGTCGGCTTCTGACCGAGGCAGCATCGACGAAGTTGCAGGTGCACCGATCGCCGCCCAAAAGCCGCGCAATCCGATTGCGCCTTTGCCTGAGTCCCTGCTGACCCCACCTGCGCGCAACGACATGATGGATCTTCGCGATCTGCCTGCATCTCAGACTGCTGCAACGGCATCCGCTGCGATGCGGGATGAGCCTGCAGCGCCGCAGGCGCTCCAAACCTTCCGCGAAGCGCAGCCCGTGATGGCTGAAGTTCGGGAAAACAAGTTACTCCGCGCTCAGCACGAAGCCGCGCAGCGCCCCATGCCGACACCAGAGGCGATCCCGGCGCCAGCGCCAGCGCCAACAGCAGAGCCTGAGCCTCGCACACTTTTTGAACCACTCGTCACACCAGAAGCCGATACCGGCTATCAGGCTGAAGCTGACGGCATTGATGACCTGTTCTATGATGAGGAGCCACAGCGTTCTTCCGGTCCATTGAGCCGCTTGTTCGACCTCGCGCGCGGTGGATTTTCGCCTCGCTCCAGCGCAGAAGACGTGCATGAAGCCGAGCTACGGCAAAGTGCGCATGAAAGCGGGTTTGATCGACTGAGAAGCACGGATCAAGGTCGACGTGAAACGGGTCGTGGCCTCAACCCAAGTGCGCAGCGGCCAGCTTTGACCAGCATCTCAACAACGCCAATGGACGGCCCGGACATGGATCTCGACGAATCAGAGATGAACATCCCGGCCTTCCTGCGTCGTCAGATTAATTAGGCGAGGATCACCCGCCTAAATCATATTTCCACCGACTTACCACCAATATTCTCCTCGGGGCGGGGTGCTAAAGCACTTCCGCCCCTTTCTTTTTCCAAAGGACTGGCGCAAACGAACAGGAACTTAAGCGAGCGGACGACTCTGTGATCTTTCAAAAAACTCTAGCCCAACCTTTGCGACTGGCCGGACTGACCCTTCATGCTGGTGTGCCGGTTTCCTGTACGATTTCCCCGGCAGCGGTCGGGAGAGGGCTGGTTTTTCGCCGCTTGGATGCCGTACAGGAAGTGGCCGAGGTTCAGGTTTGCTCTGAAACAATCGTCGTAGCGCCGCTGTGTTCACGGATCGCAAACGAGGGCGGCACGAGTATTTCCACCCTCGAACACCTGATGGCTGCCTTTCGGATCCTAGGCATTAATAATGCTGAGATAACGCTCGACGGTCCTGAGGTTCCCATCCTGGACGGATCCAGCCTGCCCTGGGTTCGGGCCATGGAAGAGGCAGGTATCGAGGAGCAGGAAGCCACTGCCCCCGTGATCCGCCTCACCCGCACCTTGAGCGTCAGCAGCGGGGACAGCCACGCGACCCTGACGCCAATGGCACCCGGAGAGACTTCGGAGACGTTTAGAGCCGACATCGAATTCGATGAGCCGAGCATTGGCGAACAGTCCTTCAGCGCTTCGACGGACCTACCCAACTTCATCGAAACTGTCGCTGCGGCCCGGAGTTTTGTTGTCTCCAGCCAACTGCCCAGTTTGCAGGCCAAAGGACTGATCCGCGGCGGTTCATTGCACAACGCTGTTGTTTTTGATCACAACGGCGTTCGCAATCCCGAAGGCTTGCGCTTTGCCAACGAGCCGGCCCGTCACAAGGTTCTGGATGCCATTGGCGACATGTACCTTGGGGGCGTTCAGATCCTCGCGCATTATCACGGTGTTAAAGCCGGGCACGCCTTGCATGCTGCGCTTTTGAGATGCCTTTTCGCCGATGAATCAGCGTGGCAATGGGCGGACGAGGTGCCAAAGTCCAAAGTAGTGGCATTCAGAGCCGCACAGCGTTAAAACGGCTGCGGAATTATGCGCTGCTGAGCCGGTCGCCGGCAGTGCCACAGAGGATGGTTCTTGGATTTTGAAAGCTCTCGTATCCGTTTTGACAGCTTGCTTGGCCGCAGCCCTGTTGACGGCTTGTGAAGACCGGGAAGATCGCGTCGACCGCCTACAAATCGGGGCCAGCTCGATTGAAGAGCTTTCCATCGAAGCCCAGCGCTCGGCCAATGATGGCCGGATGATCGAAGCGGCACGCTTACTCGATGAAATCGACCGGCAGTTTCCAACGTCGCCTGAAGCCCCTCGCGCACTGATCCTCGCGGGTCGCTACTACTTCGAAGGCCGCGAATACGAGCGCGCAACGGCTGTCCTGTCGCGCTTCATCCGCGATCATGGCGGGCACCCGGATATCGCTTACGCCTATTACCTGCGCGGGGTTTCATCCTACCGATCCGTTTCGGATGTCGATAAGGACGAAGGCGATACCGATAACGCGGCGGCTCATCTAAACGAGGTCATCAACCGTTTTGCAGGGACCGACTACGCTCTGGACGCCAGCGTGAAACTCAACGCCATCAAGAACCAGCGCGCCGCCAAAGAGCTGGTGACCGGAAAATTCTATCACCACCGCCGGGAGTACATGGCCGCACTCAACCGTTACCAGAACGTTCTTGTTGACTATTCCGACTCAACATACGTCGAAGAAGCGATGTATCGCGTTATCGAAGTTTACCGGTCGCTCGGGCTGAATGAAGAAGCCAGAAACACTGCTGTGATCCTTGGCCACAACTTCCCTGATAGCGAATGGTATTATAAGGCTTATGAGATTGTCGAAGGACCGCTTCCTAGCCATATTGAGAATGCCGGCGGCGGTTTTTGGAGTAACCTGAACCCCTTCGGCTAATGTCCTGTTTAGAGGCGGCGCGGTGCTCACCACTTTATCCATTCGCGATTTTGTTCTGATCGAACATCTGACCCTAGAATTGGGTCAGGGTCTGACGACGCTTACGGGTGAGACGGGCGCGGGTAAGTCGATCCTGCTCGATGCACTTGGGGTCTGTATCGGTCTCAGGGCCAGTCCGGACATGGTTCGCACAGATGCACGCCAAGCCTCAATCACTGCTGTATTCGACGTTCCTGACCGTCACCCGGTTTTCCACGAACTGCGGGAGCTGGGGCTGTCCATCGAGGACAACGAACTCGTGCTGCGTCGTGTGATTCAGGCCGATGGCCGCAGCCGGGCTTTCGTGAACGATGAACCAACCTCCGCAGCAACGGTGCGCCGTCTGGGTGAAACCATGGTGGAAATTCAGGGTCAGTTTGACTTGCACGGCCTGCTTTCACCCAGTCATCACCGGACTGTCCTCGACACCTTCGCGCACAATGAAAGCCTACTGAAGACTGTGCACAAGGCGTACGAAGGCTGGCACGCGGCACAAGAGGACTTAAGCACGGCCCAGGATGATCTGGCACAGGCTCAGCGAGAAGAATCCTACCTGCGTCACGCGACCGCCGAACTCGAAGAACTGGCGCCGGAAGTGGGTGAAGTTGCCAAATTGGAGGCCAGACGCGGCTTGCTCGGCAATGTTGCAGGTATCCAGGATGCCATTGGCCAAGCAGCTCAGGCGCTGGTTGGCGATGACAGTGCGGATGAACGGATCGGCATGGCCTTTCGCGCTTTGGAGCGCGCAGCCGAACGCGGTGGCGAGGCCCTGCAACCGGCTATGGATGCCGTCGACAGAGCCGGGTTGGAAATCAATGAAGCCATCGCGCAAATGGGCGCAGTACAGGACGCACTGGATTCTGACCCTGATGAGCTGGAACGCGTAGAAGACCGGCTTTTCCGCTACCGCGATCTAGCACGCAAGCACAACGGCGATCCGGACGATCTGGCCATGTTGCTGGAACGCTTCCGCCGTGGTCTGGAAGCGCTGGATGACAGCAGCGCGCATATGGCCAACCTCGAAGCCGCCGTGGTCAAGGCGGCTGCAAACTATGACAAAGCAGCTGAAAGCCTGACGGCCTCGCGGGTCAAGGCCGCGAAAAAGCTCGACAAAACCGTCATGGCCGAACTTCCCGTTCTCAAACTGGAACGCGCCCAATTCCAGACAGCTGTCCGCACCAATCCGGAAAATCGCACGCCACAGGGCGTGGATGGGGTGGAATTCACAGCGGCGACCAATCCGGGCGCTGCTTTTACGGCGATACAGAAAACAGCATCGGGCGGGGAACTATCGCGCTTTTTGCTGGCTCTGAAAGTCGCGCTGGCCAACGACAATCCCCTTCCCACTCTGGTGTTTGATGAGGTCGATGCCGGTGTTGGCGGGGCCACGGCTGAGGCTGTAGGCAAGCGCCTGCAGCAGCTTGCCCAGAACGTGCAGGTGCTCGTCATCACCCACAGCCCTCAAGTCGCTGCCAAAGGTTCCGATCATCTGCGTGTAGCTAAGTCAGAAGCAAAGAAAGGTCAGATGAAGACCACCGTCACCCCGCTCGACGCCGATGAGCGCCGCATGGAAGTTGCCCGCATGCTGGCGGGCGATACAGTCACACCCGAAGCCGAAGCTGCTGCGGCTGCTTTGCTGAAGCATGGTGACGCATGAGCGCGACGATCAGGATCCCCAAGGACCGACTGATGGCCGAGACGCGACTTGCGACCCTGCGGGCGCAGATGGTTGAAGCCGATGCAGCCTATTACCAGCAGGACGCACCCGTTCTCACCGACGGGGAATACGACGCTTTGCGGGCCGAAGTTGTTGCGATTGAAGCCGCCTTCCCGGATCTCGTCACCGACGATAGCCCGACCCAGACCGTTGGCGCCGCTCCTTCAGGCGGCTTTGATAAGGTCACCCACGCCCGCCCCATGCTTTCGCTTTCCAACGCCTTCACTGACGAAGATGTCGTGGAGTTCTTTGGACGGGTGCGCCGGTTTCTCAATCTCTCAGATGAGACGCCTGTCGATTTGACTTGTGAGCCAAAAATCGATGGTCTGTCGGCAGCAATTACCTACGAAAACGGCAAATTCTCCCTTGGGGCAACCCGCGGCGATGGCGCGGTTGGCGAGAATATTACCGCGAATTTGGCCGTGATCGGTGACGTACCAAAGCAGCTATCGGGCGACGACGTGCCTGAGGTTCTGGAAGTCCGGGGCGAGGTCTATATGGCCAAGAGCGACTTTACCGCGATGAATGCAGCGCTGGAGGCTGACGGCAAAAAGGTCTTCGCCAACCCGCGCAACGCAGCTGCGGGCAGCCTGCGCCAGCTCGACCCTTCGGTAACCGCAACCCGTCCGTTACGCTTCTTCGCTTACTCTCTGGGCCAGGTGTCAGGTGACGTAGGAACCTCACATTGGGAGCTGCTGGAAAACCTCAAGCGGTGGGGCTTTGTCACTAATCCGCTGAACCGGCTCTGTGCTTCACCGGAAGAGGTACTCGCGTTTTACCACGATATTGAGACCCGCCGCGCTGATCTGGGCTACGATATTGATGGAGTGGTCTACAAGGTTAACCGCTTCGACTATCAGGCTCGCATGGGGCAGGTCAGCCGCTCCCCGCGATGGGCCATTGCGCACAAGTTCCCCGCAGAACGGGCCGTGACCCTGCTCAACGAAATTACGCTGCAGGTTGGCCGCACCGGTGCTTTGACGCCTGTTGCCAATCTGGAACCCGTGACCGTTGGCGGCGTCGTGGTTTCGCGGGCGACGCTGCATAACGAAGACGAACTGGACCGCAAGGATATCCGCGCGGGTGATACAGTGGTGATCCAGCGTGCGGGCGATGTCATTCCACAGGTTGTTGAAGTCCTGCTCGACCGCCGACCGGACGACAGCGCAAAGTTTGTCTTCCCCGACGAATGCCCCGTGTGCGGCTCGCCAGCCTCCCGACCTGAAGGCGAAGCCGTGCGGCGTTGTTCCGGCGATTTGGTGTGCTCGGCGCAGGTTGTTGAACGCCTCAAGCACTTCATTTCTCGCGATGCCCTCGACATCGATGGTTTTGGCGCAAAAAACGTTGAGCAATTCTACGGTTTCGGCTGGGTCAAAACGCCTGCTGATATTTTTCTGCTTGGTGAACGCGAAGAAGAGATAGCCAACCTCGAAGGATGGGGCCCGGCTTCTGCCGCCAAGTTAAAGGCCGCCATCGAAGCCCGGCGAACCATTCCGCTGGATCGACTCATGTTCGGTCTCGGGATTCGACAAATTGGAATTGATACAGCCCGCGTTCTTGCGCGCTATTACGAAACTGCCGAAAACCTGTTTCATCAGTTTGATCGGTTGGTGGACTATGACGAAGCCGCAAATGCCGAGATGCTCGCCATTGATGGCATTGGCCCTTCGGTCGTCAGCGAAGCACGGCGGTTCTTTGCAAATCCCGATAACCGCGCCGCCGTTGAAACACTGCTGGCTCAGGTCACAGTCGAGGCGGTGCAGGCACCAACCATCGACGCAGACTCCCTGTTAGCCGGGAAAACCGTGGTCTTTACCGGCACTCTCACGCAGATGTCCCGCGCAGAGGCCAAAGCGCGGGCCGAAGCCTTGGGCGCGAAGGTCTCTGGTTCCGTTTCCAAGAAAACCGATCTGGTCGTTATTGGTCTCGACGCCGGCTCCAAGGCCAAAAAAGCCGCAGAACTTGGTCTGGAAACCATGGACGAGGATCAGTGGGTCAGCTTCCTGAACGGCTAGTGAAAGTCGATGGACTTGGACCAATCCTGGCACCGGCGATTTAACTGTCGCGGAGCAGAGGCACGATGGTTCTGCATGAGCAAGATCGACCATGGCCCCCGGCGAATAACATGGGCGCCAATAAATCCGTGGGCCTGAAACGTTCGTGAAACCCGCTGTTCCTGCTTCCGCAGCAAACCGGCCAGCACGACCAGACCGCCCGGCGCAGTTACCGAAGCGATGCTAGGGGCCAGGTTGATCAGATGACCTGACAGAATATTCGCCAAGACCACCTCGTAGCGCGCATTTTTGCGCACTTCGCTGTGGGCAATCCCTGCTGCGGGGACAAACCTTGTATAGGCCCCTACCCGGTTCAGGCGCGCATTCACATCAGCGACTTTCACCGCTTGAGGATCGATGTCAGACCCCAGCAAGGGCTGCTTGGTCGCCTTGCACCAGGCCAGCCCCAGCACGCCGGATCCCGTTCCCATATCGAGAATATTCAGCTGCCGCCGACCTTTGGTCTTCACGATTTCGGAGACCATTTCGAGGCATCCGTGCGTGGTCTCATGATGCCCTGTACCAAAGGCATTTTGCGCATCAATCACCAACTCAAAAGCGCCGCCGGGCGCTCGCGTTGTGTCGTGTGAGCCTCGCAGAAAAAAACGCCCTGCGTGGATGGCAACCAGCGAAGACTGGCTCTCTGCAACCCAATCAATGTCCGGAAGGGTTTCGATGGAAAACGGGGTATTCTGCAGACCCGTGATCTGATCGGCCAGATCGACCAGCGGCTGAATATCTTCTTCATCCGGACGCAGATCGAGGTAGGCGAGAACTTCGAGTTCATCGCTGTTTCGCAAGTCCACACCGGTATCAATCATGGGCGCGCGCCGGCCAACAACGGCACCCGGCAATCCGCTCAACAGCGCTTCATAAGTTTCCGCCTGCTCCCGCGGCACGGAAACGGAGACAAGGTAGGTTTCGGCCATGAAGGGTTCCTAACTGGCTTCAGCAGCATCGACGACGAAAGATGCGATAACACGTTTTTCACCCGCAGCGTCGAAGCCAATGACAAGTTTTTCGCCCTCGACCGCCGAAATGATGCCGTAGCCAAACTTGCGATGAAAAACCCTCTGACCGGTGACAAAGCCATGGTCGGCATTTCGGCTGGCAAAGCCAACGGGATCGAAAGTGCCGTCGATAACCGGGGGATTGCCGCGTTTGACGGTTTCGAGGTTGGCTTTCAGCCTGTTCATGCCGGGGCTGTCCTGCCCCCTGAACTGCCGTTTGTCCGCCCATTCCAAGGGTGGCAAAGCGCCGATATCCCGCGCACCCGTCGCCCCTCCGCCATAGAGCGAGCCAAGCCCGCCAGCACCCGAGGCGCCTGCAAACACGCTTGCACCCGAAATATCATCCACGTCCAACAGATCATCGGGCAGTTCTTCGACAAATCGCGAGGGTCTGGAATAGTTCCACTGACCGTTCAGAAAGCGGCTGCCGACGTACATGATGTACAGCTCTTCCCGCGCCCTTGTGATGCCGACGTAGGCAAGGCGGCGCTCTTCTTCGAGGCCCTTATCACCGCTTTCCGTCATCGCCCGCATATTCGGAAAAGCGCCGTCTTCCCAGCCCGGCAGGAACACGACCGGAAACTCCATACCCTTGGCTGCGTGGAGTGTCATTAGAGACAGCTCATCACCCCCAGAAGCGGCATTGGTGTCGAGGACCAGCGAGATATGCTCCAGAAAGCCCGCCAGATTCTCAAAGTTGCCCATGGAGCCCACGAGTTCGTCGAGGTTCTCCAGCCGACCCCGCGCATCTGCTGTTTTCTCGTTCCGCCACATGTCGCGATAGCCGCTGTCTTCGAGCACCTGTTCCGCCAATTCGGTGTGGGGCATGGAATTCATCAGTTCCCGCCACTGTCCGATCATCAGCTGAAACGCCACCAGCTTCTTTTTTGCCGCAGCCGGAAGCTCATCCGTATCAATCATCACCTCTATCGCGCGCATGGCGCTGATCCGGTTCATCCGGGCGTAGGTGAGTACCTTGGCGACCGTCGTTTGACCGATCCCGCGTTTGGGAACGTTGATGATCCGCTCAAAGGCCAAATCATCATCAGGCTGGCGGATCAAACGCATATAGGCGATGGCGTCGCGGATTTCCTTGCGTTCATAAAAGCGCGGCCCCCCGAAAACCTTATAGGGCAAACCAACGTCGATCATCCGTTCTTCAATGGCTCGCATCATGGATGACGAACGGACCAGAATGGCAAAATCCTTGTACTCCCGCCCCTGCCGATGCAGCGCTTCGACTTCATCGGTGATGAACCGCGCTTCCTCATTACCATCGGGCAGGCCACGGACATGTATGGTTGAACCCGGCGCGTCATCCGTGAACAGCGTTTTTCCCAGCCGTTCACTGTTGTGCGCAATCAGCGCAGACGCTGCGGCCAGTATGTTCCCAGTCGAGCGATAATTCTGCTCCAACCGAATGGTCTTGGCATTCTCGTAGTCGGTTTCAAAGCGCAGGATGTTTCCAACCTCCGCCCCTCGCCAACCATAAATCGACTGGTCATCGTCCCCAACGCACGCGATGTTCTGGTACTTTGCCGCCAACAGTCGCAGCCACAGGTACTGCGCCACGTTGGTATCCTGATACTCATCCACCAGAATAAAACGGAACCGGTGCTGGTAGGTTTCGAGGATCGCAGAATTGGTGCGGAAGATCGTCAGGTTGTGCAGCAGCAGATCGCCAAAATCGCATGCGTTGAGTTCCAGCAACCGGCTTTGGTAGGCATCATAGATCCGCCCCAGTTGCCCTTCGCAAAGCCCATTGGGAATTTCATCCAAAGGCACCTTTTCCGGCACCCAGCCGCGGTCCTTCCACCGGCTGATCGCGTTTGAAACCGCGCGAGGACTGTGGGCTTTGGGGTCAAGGTTGTGGTCCACCAGTAGGGTCTTGAGCAGCCTCAACTGATCGTCGTCGTCCAAGATGGTGAAGTTCTGGGTAAAGCTCTCGACACCCAGAACGCTGGCATGAATACGTAGGATTCGCGCTGCGAGACTGTGAAAGGTGCCAAGCCACCACCCTGTCGTTGGTTGCCCGATCAGACCTTCAACCCGCTCCCGCATCTCTCCCGCGGCTTTGTTGGTGAAGGTTACGGCCAGCACTTCCTGTGGGTGCGCGGTTCCTGTCATTAACAAGTGGGCAATCCGCGTCGTTAGCGCACGCGTTTTCCCGGTTCCGGCCCCTGCCAAAACCAGCACAGGCCCTTCAAGGGTCTCAACGGCCTCACGCTGCGGCGGGTTCAGCCCCTGCATATAGGGCGGCAAAGAACCCTGAGGGATTTCGCGCCTTTGGTCTGGCGTGGCAGGGCCGTCATTGGTTAATGTAAATAAATCCTGAGTCATGGGACGAATGTAGAACATTGTCGGCTTCGTCGCTATCGAGATTACGCGCTCGAAATGCTGCTCGGCGGACATCTGATGGGGAAAACCAGTCTGTGAAGAACGTCATCATCGAAAACCGTACCCTTAAAGGCGATTTTCAAGGCACTTCCTATAATCTGCGCGTGTTTCGCTTTGGCGCGGCCCAGCCGGGAAAGCCCAAAGCTTACATGCACGCGGCCCTGCATGCGGACGAAACGCCCGGCATGCTGATCCTTCATCACATGCTGCCAAAGCTTCAGGCTGCGGCTGAAGCGGGTTTGATCGAAGGGGAGATCGTCGTGCTGCCCCAGGCCAACCCGTTGGGTGGGGCGCAAGTGCTGTTTGGTGATACCCATATTGGTCGGTTTGATATGGCCTCTGGCCAGAACCATAATCGCGGTTGGGAGCTGCTACCGCCGCAAGTGGTTGCAGATATTGAAGCTGTACTTTGCGATGACGAAGCCACCAACGTGGCCAACATTCGCCGCATCGTGGGCGAGGCGGTTGCCGCCCGCCAACCCCGGACCGTACTGGACCAATTCAGGAAAGAAATCCTGCAGCTATCGCACGACGCCGATATCGTGTTCGACATTCACTGTGACGACGAAAGCGGTCGGCATCTGTTCATTATTCCAGAGCAATGGCCGGATTGGGAAGACATTGCCCGCGCCAGCCGCTCGATGGTGGCATTGACGGCAGCAGACAGCGGAGGCGGCTCCTACGACGAATGCCTGTCAACGGTCTGGACCCGTCTCAAAGCCCGCTTCCCCGGCTATCCCATTCCCCTCGCCTGCCCTGCTGCGACCTTCGAATACGCGGGCTGGGCTGATGTGGAGGACGATGTTGCTGAAGAGGATGCCCAACACCTGTTCAGCGTGCTGTGCTCCCGCGGCTTTATCAATATGGAGCCAACGCCTCTGCCGGATATTGAGGTTCCCGGTCTGCCGCTGGAAGCGACTGAAATGCTGCGAACCGACGTTTCTGGAATTCTGACCTACAAGGTTGCCGTGGGCGATACGGTCACCAAAGGTCAACACGTGGCCGATATCATCGACCCCACTGAATTAGACCCGGCAAAGGCGCGCACCCCCATGTACGCGACCACCGACGGCTTCATCCTGTCCAGACGGACGCGCAAATTGATGTTCCCCGGAGAGAGCATCATGAAGATTGTCGGCAAAGAGGTTTTGGAGAGCCGGCAAGGGGGCTATCTGCTCGAAGACTAAGCCTTCGGCTGGTCCGACTTATCCCGGCTCCATTGCGCGTCTTCAGGCAGGTCATCCTGCCCTTCGGCGACCAGCATGGCGCGGTGATAGGCGTAGGACACATCGAAATCGTGGATCAGGCCGATCAACTTGTTGGAGGCTTCATCCATGACCACGGGCACGTGCGCTTCGCCCTTTTCAACGAAACGCTTCATGGCGGTTGTCAGGTCACAACTGGCTGTCACTGACAGAGCATCCATAGCCACGTCAGCGGCGGTGTTCTCAGGTGATTTCAGTGCTGAGCGCGAGGTTTCAAGCGTGATGAAGCCTTCGAGTTTTCCAGCATCAGAAACCACGAAAACCCGCCCCCAACGACTGGCGATCAATCGTTCCAGCGCTTCGGGTGCTGGCATGTTGGGCGGTACGGTATCGACCTCGGTATCCAGAATCTCTGAAACCCTCGTGTTGCGCAACAAGGATACGTCTTTACCGTCGCGAATATCCAGACCCAGCATCTGCAACTGACGGGTGAAGAAAGAATGTCCGGTCAGCGCCCTGGCAAGGCCGACGGCAAAGACCACAGCAACCATGGAACCGACCGCCATAGGATAGGACCCCGTCAATTCGAATATCATCAGTACTGTGGATATTGGCGCGCCCAGAACGGCTGCGGCTGTTGCTCCCATCCCGACAATGGCATAGGCGGCCGGGTCAGATGTTGCCCACGGAAACAGCGTCATAAGCTGGCCAAAACTGGCACCCAGAGCCGCACCAATGAGCAGCGAGGGCGAGAATACTCCACCGCCAAAACCCAACCCCTGACAGGCTGCCGCACAAACAATCTTACCGATCAGAACCGCGATGAGCAGCGTCAGACCGTACTCGCCGGCCAAGGTCAGTTGAGTGGCTTCGTAGCCGATCCCCAGAACTTGCGGCAATTGTATCGCGATAAGGCCAACAATCAGACCCGCAACAGCGGGACGGGACCACCAAGGCAGATTGAGCCGATCAGCTACTCTCACGATGCGGAATGTCAGCACGATAAACAGAACCGCCACCAGACCGCTGACACCGCCTAGCAGGCCGAACAGGGGGAAGTCTGCTGCGCCTGCCATCACGATCTCCGGCATCACAAAGGCTGGATCGTCACCTCTGATGGCGCGCCCAACGAGTGTCGCGGCCAAAGCTGCCAGAACGCAGGGTGCAAACAGCGAGAAGGCGTAGTGTCCAACAACCACTTCCAGCGCGAAAAACACACCTGCAAGCGGCGCGTTAAACGATGCTGCAACGGCCGCAGAAACCCCGCAGGCCAGCAAGGTCCGTCGTATTCTCGGATCAAGGCCGAGCGCGCGTGCGCCCCAGGCGCCAATGGTTGCACCCCAGTGCACCATCGGCCCCTCTCGACCAACTGAAGCCCCGAAACCAATGGAAATGGCATTGAGCGATGCAGCCTTTATCCCGTCCCTGAAACTCATTCGACCACGTCGAAGGGCCGAGGCTGCGATCACGTTTGCAACGCCAGGCGGTCGCGGCAGCGTCGGATAGAGGATGGTCATCAATCCACCAACAATTATACCGCCGACCAGCGGACCGGCCAGGCGCCGCCACCATGGTTGTTCCACCAGCCCGGAAATGACCATTTCTTCACGGGTTCCCAGCGCTATAAGCTGCACCCACGATATGGCTTCAAGGAAAACAACCGCTGCGAGTCCGACCAGACCACCAACGACCAACGCCAGCAAAGCCGCCACCAGCAGACCCCGCTGGCGGAAGGCCAGTTGTGGAGAACCTGCGGTTCGGGTGGAGGGTTCGGGCATGGTACTACTGAAGTGCCTTCACGGTTTGAATGGACTCAATTTAAGGACGAACCAGAGACTTCCCGGGGGGCAGACCAATAGATCGACTGACCCAGGCCGGTTTGTCCCAATCCTTGTGGACGTCCCAAACGGCTGCAAAAGCCTCAAGCACCTCGTCCCTGAAAGGCGCGGAGCGGCGGGTTTCAAGCGATACGGACAGGGACATCCACTCCATCGTTGCTGAGACGAACTCGCTGCCGTCTTCATTGATGCCGTACATGGTTTGCGCCACGTGCATCCGCTTGCTGTCATAGTCGTAGAGCTGGTTTTGCAGACGGTAGGATTGACCCTCCATAAGCTCGCCCAGGTACTGGATATGACCTTCGAGTGTCATGGTGGTCATCTGTGTGCGCTTGCGGGCTTCCGCGTCGAACTTCAGAACATCGACAAAGAAATCGAGGCCGGTATCGAAGGCTACGAGGTAGTAGGCAACATTCATGTGACCGTTGTAGTCGATCCAATCCGGCAAAACGGTTCCGCGCGTCTCAAAGCCACCTTCAGCAGCCTTCCGAACCACTTCCGCATCAAAACCCACAGCCCTCTCCTCCACACAGTGAATTGATGGCCTTATAGACCCTGTATATTTGGGCGCTAGGGCAAAGACGGAAAATGGTTCTTAGAATTGCATTTTCCTTAGAAAATTTGCTGTTTAGGCCGGTTTTACCGGTGTGCGCATGGTCACAAGCTCTTCTGCGCTGGACGGATGGATGCCGACGGTTGCATCAAAGTCCGCTTTGGTCGCACCCATTTTCAGGGCAACGGCGAAGCCCTGCATCATCTCCGCTGAATCCCGACCTGCAACGTGCATACCCAGAACACGATCCGTATCGCGGTCCACAACCAGTTTCATGAAGCTCCGACCGGGATTGCCGGACAGGGTATTTCTCATGGGTCTGAATGAAGAACGGTAGATATCCACGTTCGCATGTTGAGCGCGTGCCTGCTCTTCTGTCAGACCACAGGTTGCGATTTCGGGGTTCGAGAAAACAGCCGTTGCGATATTGCTGTGGTCCATGCTGGTTGGCGTGTCCTGAAACACGGTTTTTACGAAGGCCATCGCCTCATGCAAAGCAACCGGGGTCAGTTGGACGCGGTCCGTGACATCCCCCACGGCATAGATATTCGGAACCGTGGTCTGGCCGAATGCGTCGATCTTCACCGCACCCTTGTCGTTGACCTCGACCTGCCCATTTAAGCAGACATCCTTTGGTGTGTTTGGTGCGCGACCCGTTGCGAACATGGCCGCTCCAACCCCTAGAACGGCTCCGGATCCAAGCGTGACGTCGATGGAGTCATTGGGTGCTTTAGCCATAGAGGTGATGGTTTCACCCATATGCAAAGTCAGGTTTTCGTGGTGGGCGAGTTGCTCATGGAAGAACTCTCGCAGGTCTTCATCAAAGCCCCGCAAAGGCCGGTCACCCCGGTAAATCAGGTGCGTTTTCACACCCAGCCCTGCAAAGATGCAGGCAAACTCGACGGCAATATACCCGCCGCCATAAACGACAATCTGGTCAGGCAGCGTTTCGAGATGAAAAGCCTCGTTCGAGGTAATGGCGAGTTCAGCACCGGGGATCGCAGGTATGGTGGGATAGCCCCCCGTGGCCAACAGGATCTTGTCGGCGGTGACGGTTTTCTCTTCGCCGGTTTCTGTATCCCGCAACACAACCGAGTGCTCATCCGCCAGATACGCGCGCGCTTTGAACCACTCAACCCCAGCGCCGTTCAAGGTGTTCTGATAGGCGCCTTCGAGCCGGTTGATTTCTTTGTCTTTGGCGGCAATCAGCTGTTCCCAGCTGAATGAATTTATCTTCGCGTCATAGCCATAGCCGGCCAAATCAGCGACGTCCTCAAATCCGTGAGCAGCGTAAGACAAGAGCTTTTTCGGGACACATCCACGGATCACACAAGTGCCGCCCATGCGGTATTCTTCTGCCAATCCAACCTTGAAACCAAGCGGAGCCGTAAAGCGCGCTGCTCGTACGCCGCCGGAACCACCGCCAATGACAAACAGGTCGTAATCGTAAGTCATGTCTCGCCCTTCCTCGCATTGCGGTGCTACATTTGCGCCTTGCAAGCGCTGATTTCCAGCGCTCATCTAACCTACGTGCTAGTCACTGCGGTCTTACGACCCTTTATCCCTGAGGATTCCATCTGCTGTGTGTGGCCGCTATCACATCACCCGACCTCTGGAAGCCGTGGCGGAAGTGTTTGACGCGATTATCCCCGAAGAGATCCGGGAAGCCGCGTCAACGATGCTCCCACGCTTCAACATCGCCCCGACGCAGATGGTTCCAATCATCCGGCTGGAAGTGGAAGGGCCCAACCGCGGACGGCGGATTGTTGATTTCGCCCACTGGGGACTTGTGCCTTCGTGGGCCAAAGACACTTCGATGGCCCCCCGCATGATCAATGCCCGCAGCGAAACAGTCGCGGAGAAACCGTCTTTCCGTGCAGCATTCCGACACCGCCGCTGCCTGATCCCAACCAGTGGGTTTTATGAATGGAAGACGGAAACGAGAGCGGCGAAACCTTATAAACAGCCCTTTCGCATCCACTTTGCAGATGAGCGGCTCATGGTCATGGGGGGACTGTTTGAGGTCTGGCAGGCCGCGGATGGGTCAGCGCTGGGGTCGTGTTCCATGCTGACGACCGCAGCCAGCGAAACCATGCGAGAGCTGCACCCTCGTATGCCGGTCATCCTCGACAGCGAAGACGAATGGGATGCCTGGCTCTCCCCGCACACCGAACCGGATTTGCTGCTTTCGCTGTGTCAGTCCCACCAGAGCGATGATTTCAGTTTTCATGCCGTCGATCGGGCCGTCGGACAGGTCCGGAACGAGAGCGCGGACCTGCTTCGTCCCGTCAATTTGGAAACTGCACCAACTTTGCAATCTCCAGACCTGAAACCGTCGCAAGGAAATCTATTCTGAAATACAAACTTTATTCTGCCGTCGAGCAAGCCTAAGAACCAACCATACCCCATCGTACAGCGCATCGTTTCAGCCATGGCTCTTCTTCATCCCTTGAACATCATCATCCTTGCCGCAGGCAAAGGGACACGGATGAAATCCGCCACGCCCAAGGTCTTTCACGCAGCGGCAGGACGCACGCTGGTCGAATGGGTGTTAGCCGCAGCAAACGAGCTTGCGCCCCAAAACCTGCATGTCGTCGTAGGCCCAGAGTCTGAGGGCCAAATTGATGATTTTCCTTGGTCCAAAGACATTTCGTGGTCTGTCCAGCGGGAGCGTTTAGGGACGGGGCATGCAGTGATGCAAGCGGCCGGTGCACTGTCCGAGGCTGATGGCTACACACTGGTTTTGTACGCCGATACACCGTTGGTAACATCCGAAGCTCTGGCTCGTCTGGTTGAAGAAACGCAGACCGATCAGGCTGATGTCGCCCTGACCGTGTTTGAAACCGAACAACCTGCCGGATACGGACGCATAGTTCTCGATGACCAAGGGCGTCCGCTGGAAATCGTCGAAGCTAAAGACGCAACTCCTGAGCAACTGGACATCAAACTATGCAATGGCGGGCTGATGCTGGCGCGCAATAAGGTGTTGTTTGACCTGCTGTCCAAAACCACAAACGATAACGCCGCCGGCGAGTTCTACATCACCGACGTGGTTGGGCTGGCGCGGAAAGAGGGCCTTAGCACACGAGCTTCGATGTTCGATCAAAGCCTCTTGGCCGGGGTCAACAGCCGGCAGGAGCTGGCAGCCGTAGAGGGCATTCTGCAGAGCAGACTGCGCGCCAGACTGATGGACAATGGTGTAACCATGATCGCGCCGGAAACCGTCACCCTGTGTTTCGATACACAAGTGGGTGCGGATACGGTGATCGAGCCTAACGTCTTCTTCGGGCCGGGCGTGACGGTGGGAACGGGCTGCCGCTTGCGCGCAGGTTCCTATTTTGAAGGCGCACAGGTTGGTGAAGAGGTCATCATCGGCCCCATGGCCAGACTGCGCGAAGGCACTGTGCTCGGCGATACCGTGAAAGTTGGCAATTTCGTAGAAATCAAGAAAGCTCACCTCGCACGGGGCGCAAAGGCCCCCCACCTGACCTATGTGGGCGATGCCGAAGTTGGTGAGCAGGCGAACCTGGGTGCAGGCACCATCACCTGCAATTATGACGGTGTGAACAAGCATCGCACGACCATAGGCAAGGGTGCTTTCATCGGCTCTAACGCTGCTCTTGTCGCTCCGGTGAGTATTGGCGACGGCGCATTGGTCGGAGCCGGTTCAACCATCACCGCCGACGTACCAGCCAACGCCATTGTAACAACCCGCGGCACCACCAAACTCAAGGAAAACGCCGCAGAGCGTTATCGAGAGCGGCTTCGCGCAATCAAAGCACGCCAGACTAAGCAAAAGTAAGGACAGCACTTAATGTGTGGAATCATTGGAATCCTGGGCACGGAAGGCGTTGCAGATGAGCTTGTCGACGGCCTGAAGCGTCTTGAGTATCGGGGCTACGACAGCGCTGGCATTGCCACTCTGGTGGATGGAAAAATCGAGCGCCGCCGCGCAGAAGGCAAGCTGAAAAACCTCGCCGCTGAAATCCGGAGCACGCCGCTCGCCGGACAGTCCGGCATCGGTCACACCCGCTGGGCCACACATGGGGTGCCGAACGTCGCCAACGCGCATCCGCACTCCGACGGCAAAGTTGCCATCGTCCACAACGGCATTATCGAGAACTTTGACGCCCTGCGCGAGGAGCTGCGACCACGAGGAATCGAGTGGACCTCCGACACGGACACAGAGACCATTGTTCACCTGATATCCGCAGCCTTGAGTGATGGGCTGGAACCGGTTGAGGCCGTTAAATCGGTGATTGCACGCCTGCAAGGTGCGTTTGCGCTGGCGATCCTTTTTGCCGGTCACGACAATCTGATGATCGGCGCGCGAAAGGGCTCGCCCTTGGCCATCGGCTATGGTGAGGGCGAAATGTATTTGGGGTCCGACGCCATTGCATTAGCCCCGCTCACCAGCACCTTGAGCTATATCGAAGATGGCGACTGGTGCGTTCTGACCCGCGAGGGCGCAACGGTCTACAACGCCGCGAATGAGTTGGTGGATCGGCCCATTGTCAAAAGTCAGCTGACGGGCGCGCTGATCGGCAAAGGCAATTATCACCACTACATGCAGAAAGAGATCCATGAGCAGCCTTCTGTTGTGGGTGACACGCTGCATGCGCACTTCAACCCTGTTGAAAAGCGCATTCATTTCGAGGGCCTTAACCTTGATTTCCGCACCCTTGAACGTCTGACCATTACCGCTTGTGGCACTGCTTTCTATGCCGGTTTTGTTGCCAAGTACTGGCTGGAACAGCTAGCACGGATCCCGGTGGAACTGGATATCGCTTCAGAGTTCCGATACCGCGAAGCGCCCATGCCGAAAAACGGCGCAACGATTGTCCTTTCTCAGTCCGGCGAGACCATTGATACGCTGGAGGCGCTTCGATATTCGCGCCAGCAGGATAACCCGGTGCTTGCCATCGTAAACGTCGCCGAGAGCGCCATTGCGCGAGAATCACAGGCGGTGCTGCAAACGCTGGCTGGACCTGAAATCGGGGTGGCGTCCACCAAGGCTTTCACCACACAACTCACCGTTCTCGCTGGCCTCGCGCTATGGGCTGGGCGGCAGCGCGGGACCATCGATGCCGCAACCGAAGCGCACCTTTCCCAAGCGCTCGTGCAAGTTCCGGCTCTGATGGCTGATGTTCTCAACCATGATTCGGACATTCAGAAAATCGCTGCCAAGATCGCCGAGGCGCGCGACGTCCTTTATCTCGGTCGCGGCTCAATGTTCCCGGTCGCTTTAGAGGGAGCGCTGAAGCTCAAGGAAATCTCCTACATCCACGCAGAAGGCTATGCCGCCGGTGAAATGAAGCACGGTCCCATTGCGCTGATCGATGATGCCGTCCCTGTTGTGGTATGCGCGCCTTCCGGCCCCCTGCTGGAGAAAACAGCCTCAAACGTCGAACAGGTAGCGGCGCGGGGTGGTCGATTGATCCTGATCACCGACAAAATTGGTGCTGACCGGCTGGGCAGCGTGGCAGAAGAGGTGATCGTCATGCCAACGGTCGACAGCTTCGTCGCGCCTTTGCTCTACTCCATCCCAATCCAACTTCTCGCTTACCATACGGCTGTGCACAAAGGGACTGACGTTGATCAGCCGCGCAATCTGGCCAAGTCTGTCACCGTAGAATGAAATGGGGATCAGAGGCACGAAGCTATGACAGCCCTACGCCCGTTTGAGGAGGCAGACCGGGAGCAGGTCATAAGCCTTTGGCAAGAGTGCAATCTGACCCGCCCGTGGAATGATCCGAACAAGGATATCGACAGAAAAGCTGGCTTTGGTGAGGAACTTTTTCTGGTCCTCCTCGCCGATAATAAAATTATTGGTACCGTTATGGGAGGATATGACGGTCATCGCGGCGTGATGAACTACCTGGCAGTGAGCCCGGACTTTCGCGGTATGGGCCATGGCAGAACGCTCGTTGAAGCCGTTGAGGAAAAGCTCAAAGCTTTGGGGTGTCCAAAAATCAACCTTTTGGTGAGAACGGATAACATCGAGGTCAGTGATTTTTATTCTGACCTCGATTATTTGGCGCAAGATGATGTCATGGTTTTCGGCAAGCGGCTTATCGCTGACGAGTGATCCTTGTTGTCAAACACGCACGCTTCCCAATACTGGCGGAATAGGTCACTCCCGCTGGCAAGGCTGGCGACCGGCGACGTGCACCGATAAAACAAGTGCTGAAACCTGATCAGGAAAGGTCCCGCCGTGTTGTTGCCCGAAACGCCAGAAAGTCTGAAATTGGCTGGTGAACTGTTGCGCAGCGGTAAGCACGTGGCCTTCGCAACAGAGACCGTTTACGGTCTGGGTGCAGACGCAACCAACGGCGAGGCTGTAGCCGGCATTTACGCAGCCAAGGGACGCCCAAGCTTTAATCCGTTGATCGCGCATTTTTCGGACCCGGAGAGCGCCTTTGCTGTCGTGAAAGCGGACGAACGCGCGCGAAAGCTGGCTGATGCCTTCTGGCCCGGCCCTCTGACTCTCGTTCTCAATCGCTGCGAGGATTGTCCTATTTCGTCGCTGGCCGGTGCCGGGCTGCCCACACAAGCTGTGCGAGTCCCTCGTGTTTCGGCGGGTTTCCGGTCGCTTCTGCGGGCATTTCCCGGCGGGATCGTTGCGCCGAGCGCAAACCCGTCTGGTCATTTGTCTCCGACGACAGCCCAGCATGTTGTTTCAGGTCTTGGCGATGTCATTCCCTTGATTCTTGATGGTGGCCCCTGCACCGCTGGTCTGGAAAGTGCGGTTGTTGATCTTTCTTCAGCGCAGCCAAAACTGCTTCGCGAGGGCGCTTTGGCTCGGGCAGATATCGAAGCCGTCCTTGAGCAGGAACTCACGCTCGATGTTGACCCGGCTGTGAAAGCCTCGCCGGGGCAGATGACCCAGCACTATGCACCCAGCACGCCACTGATTTTGAACGCGAAAAGCGCAACTTCAGATCAGGCCGCATTGGTCATGCGTGACCCCACTGGTTTCGAAGCTGCCTGTGCCATCGAGATTTTGAGCCCCAGTGGTTCAGACGTTGAGGCCGCATCGAACCTGTTCGCGGCTCTGCATCGTCTTGACGCTGCCGGGGCAGCAGCTATCGTCGTGTCAACGATAGATGCAGCTGGACTGGGCGCAGCAATCGAAGACAGATTGCGCCGGGCTTCAGCAGGACGAGGGACATAAAATGGATAGTGCCGACTTTTTGGCTGAACTTCAGGCAATCGTGGGCGAGAAAGGTGTTGTGACCGAGGACGTAGCGCTTGACCGCTATACTCGGGAATGGCGCGGGAAGTATTTGAGTGGGGCTATTGCGGCTGTCCGGCCGGCAAGCACTCGGGAAGTTTCTGAAGTCGTCAAGTTATGTGCGGCACGCGGTATTTCGATCACACCACAGGGCGGGAATACAGGATTGGTCGGCGGATCTATACCCATCGATCCAACTAACGAAATCGTGCTGTCTCTGGACCGCATGAACGCTGTGGAAGAAGTCGAACCAGACGGCAATACAATGGTCGTGCAGGCGGGCTGTATTTTGAGGGATGCGCAGGTCGCGGCAGAAGAATCAGATCGTCTTTTCCCCCTGTCTCTCGGCGCTGAAGGATCCTGCCGGATTGGTGGAAATCTTTCGACCAATGCGGGTGGAATCAACGTCATCCGGTACGGCAACACCCGTGATCTGGTTTTGGGTTTAGAGGTGGTGCTCCCGGATGGGCGGATCTGGAATGGCATGAACCGCCTGCGAAAAGACAATACGGGCTATGACCTGAAACACCTGTTTATTGGTTCTGAAGGCACGCTGGGGATCATCACGCGTGCTGTTCTCAAGATTTTCCCCAGACCGAAGGACAGGCTGACAGCTTGGTTGGCCTGTGAGTCTCCCTCCGCCTGCCTGGACGCGCTCAACATGATGCGCGAGCGACTGGGTGACGCGATTATTGCAGGCGAAATCATTCCCGCCATCGCGCTTGAGCAAACCCTGAACCATATCGCAGACACCACTGCGCCGTTGACGCCTTTACCTGCCTGGTCACTGTTGATCGAGGTTGGTGTTTTTGATGAAGCAGGAGCCATCCGCGATACGCTGGACTACGTGCTACAAGAAGGCATGAGTAAAGAGGTCCTTTACGATGGGATCGTTGCGCAGAATCTGAACCAAGCCGATCAGTTCTGGCGCATTCGGGAAGCCATCCCCGAGGCCGAAGCCAAATCCGGCCCCTCGATCAAACATGACGTCTCCGTACCAGTGCATCGGGTTGCAGAGTTGATCGAACGGGGCTCCGCGCTGCTCGAAGAGTTATATCCAGGCGCTCGCCCGGTACCTTTTGGTCACCTTGGCGATGGAAACCTCCACTTCAATCTTTGTGCACCGCTGGACGCTGTTGGTGATCCGCAAGCCGAGGCCGATTTTCTGGACGCTTGGAGCCGGATCAATATGGCGTTCCACGACCTTGTTCGCGAAATGAAGGGCTCCATTTCCGCAGAGCATGGGATTGGCCAATTGAAGAAAGACGAACTCGCCAGAACCGCTGACGGTGTGGGATTGAGCCTGATGCAGACGATAAAGGCTGCACTTGACCCCCAACAAACCCTGAACCCCGGAAAAATCTTCTAACGACGCCCGGGCAGGATGCTGTCAACTTCGTAGCTCAAGTGACGCTTCATGGACGGATCAGCAGGGATCAGACCCTCAGCCACAGGCAAACTCACAGTCTTGGTCGGGTTGCGAATTACCCGAGAGACTGACGGGCCTTGAGCGGCCTGAAGCAGTACAGCACGATGCACAGTCTCGCTCGTCAGGCTGCTGATTTCCACGCGATCAATGGGAACCACGGTTTGACGTAAGCGCCGCACCAGTGTCAGCGGGTCAATCGCGTTGCTGTCATTGCGGGCTCGATGAGATTGCGACGGTCCCGTCAGATGCACCGAATAGTGCAGGTGCGTCCGCTGCCCCCAATTCACCAGATGTCCAACCGCGTAACCCGCCTTGATCCAATCGCCCTGCTTCAAATCAGAACGAGGGTGAGTGTGCCAAAATGTATGTTGGCGTTCGCCGTCCGAAATCACGATGCCGCTGTCTGTACCGGCGTGTTTGGCGTAAAGCACTTGTCCTGAAATCGGGGTGTAAATCACCGTGCCTGCGGGGGCAGCAATATCAATACCTGAGTGAAAATCCCGGCGGTTATCCAGTCCGCGCCACCCGAAATCGCTGGTCAAAACCGCGTCTACCTGCGGTGAGATAAGCGGCAGTTCACGCCCCCAAGGTTCTTGCCGAAAGTCCGGAGGGACACGACTGGGTCGCCTCTTTGGATTGAAGGACTGGTTCGACGCCATGGCTTGCTCTCGCCAAGCCATTTGCAGATCCAAAGAAGGTAAGCCGCGCTTTTCGGCTGAAACCTCAACGGAGTCAGAAACCTGAACCGATCTTTTGAAAAAGCGATTGCTATCGCCGGCGTCAATAGACCCACAGGCAGATAAGCTAAAGCATACAAATGTTATCAGACTGAGTTTACTAAGGGTTTTCTTTGCGTTCGGAATCAATTTGGCACTCTCAAGATGCTCTCATTAGGTTTCAGCCCTAAAGAAATGCAACTCAAATGCCAAAAGAATATTCGTCTGAAATTATGCGCCTAACGGCACATTCCCTCAGTCAAGGGTGTCAACATCGCTATATTGCGCTTGGACCTCGATGTATTGCTGCAAACCACGGTGCTGAGGTGCAACCAATCCGGCGCGCAGTGCGGACTCTTTGGTCAGCAGCTGCAGAGCCGGATGCATGGACTTAAAGAATTCAAAGTCTGAATAGGCTGATTGCAATAATTCAATAACTCTTCCATGCGGCACGTCTTCACGAGTCACCAATGTCACAGCCAAACCGATGGTATCGACCGAATTGCTCATATTATACGCGTCCGCGGGGATGATGATGGGTTCAAAAAATGGGTTGGAGTCGACGAGAACCTCAATTCCATCGCTCGCCAGTGGCGCCAACCTCGCCCCACACTCCCACAGCGCGACTTCGACCCATTGTGAGGGCAGAACCGTTGGAAAAATCACGGCATCCAGTCGATTGTTGCAAAGCCCGTCAATCTGGTCTGGCAGCTTTCCATCCTCAACGTACTGCATCTTGGATATCGCAACTTCAGAGGCAAAAAGTGCTGCCTGCGCTAGAGTTCTTTGAGAACTTCCGATTGGCCCCAAACCTACTCTGCCGTTTTCAAGGTCTTGCAGTGTGGTCGCTGATGATGAAGGGCTCAACAAGACGTGCAGGGGCAAAATCCCAAAGGAAAATACGGTGCGCAGATCTTCGATAGCATCTTCACCTTCATAGTCCGCCTGACCGGTGTAAGCGAAATACTGACGATCCGACTGAACAACGGCAAAGTCCACAAATCGGTCAGCCATAAGCGCCAGATTTTCTTCAGAACCCGTTGTCGTCCGCACCAAACAGGTCGGTGAGTCTGGATCAGCCAGCACGTTGTAGGCCGTACACATGGCCCCCGCCATGGCATAGGCCAGACCACTGGCCGGTCCCGCTGCGATCACGAAAGCGTTGCCCCCGGCGCCGGACGTCGTCGCAGGCGCCAGCGTGAGCGATGGTTGGCCCGACAAGCTGTTCGCCGGCTCATCCGAGTCCAACTGAGCCGAGGCTGGCGTTATTCCAAACAAGCCAAGGGCCAAAAAAGACAGCAACGCGAGCTGGCGCAGTGCGTTCATGAATAGCGACTCCAAAGGTTCCGCGGGTGTTATACGCCCAGTCCGGCTAGAAAACCAAGCCGCGACCGAGGCGTTGGACCTCTTCCATTTCCGGGGTCACTCTATCTTGATCGTCACGCACGACAATACCCGGAAGAAGGGTCAGCCCTGCCTTTGCTTCACGTCGCCCCTGTACCACCACCCGGTTCGCGTTTCGCCCCCTTTTGGGCCAAACAGGACAGACTTTCAGAGCGCCAACGCGCGGATGGAGCAGATGGATGATTTCGTGCAAGCGATCCGCACGATGAATGATGGTGACAAAACCGCGTTCCTTGACCCAATAGAGCATGGCCTCGATCCATTCGGTCAGTTCGACGTCAGACTCCCTTTTGGACAAATCTGCCTGCTCCCGGAATGACCGACGACCGCTTGTTTCCGCGATATAGGGAGGGTTGCTTATGACATGATCAAAGCAACGCGCGGGCAAGATCTGCCCCTTGTCCATGACATCACCACAGACGTATTGCACTCGATCATGCAGACCATTGTTCAAAGCATTTTGAACCGCGAGACCATGGATCTCAGGCTGCAGTTCAATCCCGGTCACCTGAACGCCCGGCACCCGTCTGGCCAGACAGAGCCCGGCAGTGCCAATACCGCAACCAACATCCAGCACATGCTGATCTGCCTCCGCCGGAACCGAAGCGCCAAGCAAAACTGCGTCCATTCCAGCCCGATAGCCCGCGCGCGGTTGCAGCACTTCCAGTGCACCGCCCAGAAAGCTGTCACGGGTTACCTGCAGGGTTCCCGCGTCCGTCATGGCCGCTTTTTTCGATTAGGCCGCTTTGAAACCTTCAGCTTCATCAATCAGACCATCACACAAGGAGTCATCCGCTCGGACCTTGAGGTGGTTATTCCCCAAAGCCTTATCGACGAGGATGATGAACGCATTCCAACGCATCTGCTCCATCTGCGCTTCGTTCAGCTTACCAAGACCCATTTTGACCCCACGCTGCAGGGTTTTCTCAGTCTTGCGCAAAATGGCCTTCCGGTGGTTCGACTTAATATCGCACTGGTCGACCATTTCCGTCTTGATCAGCGTGCGCCAGACGTCAAAAGAAATGGTTTGCCCCATGACAGTATGCGCCACGGTCCAAACGGGTTCGTCCGTTGGAGCATCGGGGAACAGACGCTGCTGCTCCTGCTGGGCGTTTGGATCGACTGCGGTTTCTTCGGTCATGGACATTCAGCTTTCTGTAAACTCAGGCAACGCGCCAATTGGCATCACCTTTAATGGCTAAAGCCGCGCTTTTCAAAGTATCGCTGATGATAGTCTTCTGCAGGGTAGAATTCTGAGGCCTCTGTCACCTCAGTCGCCACACTGCCTCGCATGGATGCAACCGACTCTTTGGCCGCTTCCGCCGCTTCGCGCTGTGCGTCATCTCGATAGAAAACACCCGAGCGATACTGCGTTCCGATATCCGGCCCCTGGCGGTTCACCTGAGTTGGATCATGCATCTCAAAAAAGGCATTCAACAGCGTGCCGTAATCGATTTTCTCATCATCAAAAACCACACGCACGGCTTCGGCGTGGCCTGTCGCTCCCGTGCAGACCTGTTGATAAGTGGGATTTACGGTCGTTCCCCCCGTGTAGCCACTGATCGCGTCTTTCACGCCAGGCATTTTGCGGAAGGTATCTTCGATGCTCCAAAAGCATCCAGCAGCAAAAATCGCATCTTTTTCAGCCATGATACGAGGTCCCTTCAAACAGTTGTCAGGACCCAGAGGTAAGCGCCCCAAGTCGGCGAGACAAGCGGCGCTTTAACGCGGCATCGATCAAAGACGATCGATGTGCGCATTGGCGACAAATTCGGTCTCGTAGCTTCCCACGGCTGGATGGCTCGAAAGCTGGGTTTTCAGCAGATCTGAAATAGCCCCGACAGATTGGCCCAATACCTTCATGCGAAGTTTAGGCTGACCGGCAATTTCAGCAATCTCCAGAACCTGTTGATTGCTCGAGAGCCGGGTAATCAGATCCCCGAGGTCAGCCTTATCCTCGCCCTTTACCATGATCGTGGCGTAAGCGGTCTGCCGATAGCCGAGAACCGCACGGTCGACGCGTGCGTGATAGCCCAGCACCACACCTGTTCTTTCCAGCTTACGAACACGCTCATAACACGGTGTGGGAGATAGATTTACACGCTTTGCCAACTCCACATTTGAAATCCGCGCATTTTCCTGAAGCTCGGCAACAATCATGCGATCCGTTTCATCAAGTCCTTCTTCGCGGCGTCGAGCTTGTACCATCTTGCTTTCCCTTACTGTGAGCTTTAGGGCTCAAATGCTAATTAAACACGTATTTCATTACGTTATTCCTAATTAGTTTAGGATTTGTGTTTAATTCTTTCTTTTTATCCTTTAACACGCGTTTTTTCTTCTGTCACCAGTGAGTTGGATGGTTTCCATAGAGAAAACTCATCCCACAGCGTAAGCTACGGGCTCGGCCAACCACGTGCAGAAGGAAACTGCCGAACCATCAGCGGGCTTCAGAAACCTCTCCTCAGATCATTACCTAAGGAAGAAATCGTGCAACAAACACGCGTCATTTGGTCCCTTACAAGATATTTCGGCCTTTTGACACTAGTTTTTACGGCAATAATGCTAATATCGGGTATAAGTGAAGACATTCTCGCCACACCCGATAGATGGTTTGAGCGGCTCAATCGCCTTTTGGAGCCTCTTCCCGGGCTATGGTTGGCCCTCTTGCCAACCGTGTTTATGCTGTCTGTGCTGGCCACCTTCTCGCGTTTAAACCTGAGTGGTGACATTAGAATCTGGCGAACTGCTGGGTCGTCCGCCTGGCCATTTGCAGTTTCAACCGCCTTATTTGGATTGGTCTTGGGACTGTTAATGATCGGTCCATTATGGCCATGGTCACAACCGGTAGATGTACCGACCGTTCATCATAACGACCAAGTGTTTGTTACGGGCGAAGGCGTGGAATGGACACTTGCGAACACGCAGATTGTAGACGCGGGGAATCAACTCACCTTGCTCAATGGTCAGGACAACGTACTCCGAGGCATTCAAGACGACCTGACGGATCGTGACGGTACCATCCGCTTGTCTGCGGGGTGGCTTGCCATGCAAGGGAATGTGCGGACCTTCGACACCCTCGTCCTGTCCCCGAAACCAGTCGTCCCCGCGCTTGCCCCTCTCGCTGATCGCGTTTGGGGAGAGGACGTGGCCTACCGGCTGGCATATCCCATCGTGCTCATCGGTCTGGGTCTTCTGATGCTGCCTCTGGCGCTGAGCATCGACGGACAGCGGTTCACCCTGATCAAAATAACGGGGGCGTGCCTGTTGGCGCTCAACGCCTTGTTTGTGTTGCTGATGACCGATGCTTTGGCGCGGGCTGGCATATGGGATGAAACGCCCTTTTTCAGCCTGCGGGCCATCATTATTTTGGCCATCGGCTTATTGGCGCTCATCCTGATCGAAGAGCGCGCGGCATAAAAAGCTGGGATACAAACCCACCCCATCAGCACAGCGATACTCCGTGACCAAAGGTACAATTTGATCGCGTAACAATACTTCTGTATACATTATGCGATAATTTCTTAGTCGAGGTTCAGAAGTTATGCCGATTGTTTCGATTTTGGTTGGTGGCATTGCGGCCTATGCGCTTGGGGTTGTCTGGTACATGGTTCTTGCCGGCCCCTGGATGAAAGCCGCCCGGTTAACTCGAGACGATATCGGCGGCGGCTCAAGCAGCGGGATGAGCGGACGAATGATGCTTACCTATGGCTTGACCTTTGCCATGTGGCTGGTTGCTTCCTTTGTGTTGCAGGTTCACTTGCTCCCTATGGCCGTTGCAGCGGGGTCGAACCCGTTTCAGGCCGTAATCGGTATGTGGGTTGCCTTCGCTTTGCTCTCTACCCTGCTTTCGACGCTCTACGGTATGCGGGGAAAGAACCTGATCTGGATTGATGCCGGTTACGTTCTTGGCGGCGCGCTACTCATCACTTCGGCATTCACGTTTGTAGCGACTTGATCCCCTAAACTCAGCTACAGACGTGAAAAAGCCTCCTTGCTTTCGCGAGGAGGCTTTTTTCATGGGCAAGCTCCCCGCGGTTTGCGTGGGAGCTGGCTTTAGACAGTCCTAGTAGTCAGGCTGATCGCCGGTTCCCGGCAGCAGCTCTTCTGTGATCGACATAGGCCGACGCTCTGGCTGCGGTTCTTCTACCGGAGCGTCACCAAAGGATAGATCACCCGGCAGCGCAGGCTGCTCGCTGTCACCGAAGGACAGATCTGGGCCACGGCCCTTAGCCCGCTTGGCCGCATCGAGTGCTTCCATCTCGCGATCCTTTTCCTTGGCGACCTGGCGCATACGGTTAACGTAAGCCCCTGTACCCGCCGGGATCAGACGACCCACGATCACGTTTTCCTTCAGGCCAGAAAGACCATCCATCTTGCCCGAAACAGCAGCCTCGGTCAGGACACGCGTGGTTTCCTGGAACGACGCAGCGGAGATGAAGGAACGGGTCTGCAGGGACGCTTTGGTGATACCCAGCAGAACCGGCTTTGCGCTTGCGAGCTTGAGGCTCTCCCGCATTGCCTTTTCGTTTTCTTCTTCGAACTCTTCGCGATCGATCTGCTCACCGGCCAGCAGTGTGGTTTCGCCCGGATCGACGATTTCCACTTTCTGCAGCATCTGGCGAACCATCACCTCGATATGCTTGTCGTTAATCTTCACGCCCTGCAGTCGGTAAACGTCCTGAATCTCGTTGATCAGGTAGTTTGCCAAGGCTTCAATGCCCAATACCTCAAGGATATCGTGTGGCACCGGGTTACCTTCGAGCAGCAAGTCGCCTTTGCGAATAAAGTCGCCTTCCTGGACAGCCAGATGCTTACCCTTCGGGATCATGTATTCAGCCGGATCCGCGCCCTCTTCTTCCGGACGGATCACCACGCGGCGCTTGGCCTTGTAGTCGCGACCGAATTCCACGCGACCATCGATTTCAGCGATGACAGCGTGGTCCTTTGGGCGACGCGCTTCGAAGAGTTCCGCCACTCGTGGCAGACCACCGGTAATATCGCGGGTCTTGGAGCCTTCCTTTGGAATACGGGCAAGTACGTCACCCGCCTTCACTTCCTGACCCGGCTCAACCGAAAGAATAGCGTCAACGGACAGGAAGTAACGCGCTTCCATACCATTGCTCAGCTGGATCACCTCACCGTCTTCGTCACGCAGGGTTACGCGCGGACGCAGGTTTTCACCGCGCGGCTGCTGCTTCCAGTCGGTTACAACGCGGCTGGAAATACCCGTGGTTTCGTCGGTGACTTCTTTCATGGAGATGCCTTCGACAAGCTCCATGAAGTTCACCTTACCCGGCTTCTCCGTGATGATTGGAACGGTGTACGGATCCCACTCTGCCATCTTGTCACCAGCGCGGACCATGTGGCCTTCCTTCACGGTGATACGGGAACCGTAGACCAGACGGAAGTTCGCGCGCTCGCGACCGTCATCATCAACAAGAGACAGCTCCGTATTCCGGCCCATAACAACCAGACGGCCATCACGGTCGGTTACAACGTTCGGGTTGCGGATGACGACTTTCGCATCAACTGGCGCTTCGATGGTGGACTGTTCAGAACCACCCTGTGCCGCACCACCGATGTGGAACGTACGCATGGTCAGCTGAGTGCCTGGCTCACCGATGGACTGCGCGGCAATCACACCAACCGCTTCACCCATGTTCACCGCCTCACCTCGTGCAAGGTCACGGCCATAACACTTGGCGCAGATGCCGTTCCGTGTCTCACAGGTCAAAACAGAGCGGATGACCACTTCGTCGATCTTGGAGTTATCAATGGCGTGAACATCGGCTTCGACAACCATTTCACCATCGTGCACCAGCACTTCGCCCGTTGCCGGCACGGTGATATCACCGATTGCCGTACGACCAAGGATCTGCTCGCCCAAGGATACCTTGACGTCGCCACCCTCAACAAAGGCGCGCTTGGCCAGACCATTGGTGGTGCCACAGTCATCTTCGATAATCACAGCATCCTGAGCCACGTCCACCAGACGACGGGTCAGGTAACCGGAGTTCGCCGTCTTCAATGCTGTATCTGTCAGACCCTTACGAGCACCGTTGGCGGAGTTGAAGTACTCCAGCGCCGTCAAACCTTCTTTAAAGTTCGAGATGATCGGCGTTTCGATGATGGTACCGTCGGACTTTGACAGCAAACCACGCATCGCGGCTGACTGACGCATCTGGGTAATCGAGC
>JBMZBW010000004.1:0-56885 GCA_049612785.1 Alphaproteobacteria bacterium
TCGCCACCGCGCGGGTAGTACCAGGCGCGCTTCCACTGACCGACATCCTCAAACAAAGCGCCGTTGTTTACGTGCCAGTCGTGCATAGGCGTAACCCGTGCAACGTCGAGGAAATCCCCCGGTTCCCGCCCGGCAATCGCGCCAAAGGTTGTCGGGGTGTAAGGCGGACGGAAGGTCGTCGTGCCGATCTCAGGAATGGTCACGCCCAGCACGTCAGAGAGAATACCCAACGCATTGATGTTGGACGTCTTACCCTGATCCGTCGCCATACCCAGCGTCGTGTAGCGCTTGATGTGTTCGACAGAGCGGAAATTCTCGCGCACGGCCAACTGCAGGTCAGCAGCCGTTACATCGTTCTGGAAATCGACCCAGAACTTGCCGCCCTTGCTGGTCGGCTTGTCCGATGGCAGCAGCCACAAGTGACGGATGTGCAGATTGCCCGGATGGGCTTCTTCGCTGGCCGAAACGAGGGCCTTTTCCGATGCGCCAACACCGACGGCCTGCATCGCCTCAAGCGCTGCATCCGCCCCGCTGACCAGTGCATCATTGAGGCTGAAGAGACCCTTTGCCGCGCCAGCCGAAAGGGTTGGCGTCGCACCAACAGGCGCGCCGGGCACAAAACAGGCGGTGGTTGGGTCAAAGTCCAGCTTTGCACCGGACTGGCAGTGCAGATGGACAATCGGGTTATAGCCACTGGACGAACCGATGAAGTCACAAGGAAGGGTCGTCAGCTCACCCGCAATCGCAGAACCGTCGCCGCTCATCGGGGCGATAACCGCCGCTGTGACGCGCTTTGAGCCCTTGGCCTCAACCAGTGTGTGATTGGTGTAGAAGCTGACACCCATCGCCAGCAGCTTTTCCGTGTTCGGGCCCGTGCTTTCCGAGCGCACGTCCACGACGGTCACGTCGACACCTGCTTCCTTGGCCTTGATCGCCGCAGAAAGCGCCATGTCGTTGTTGACCAGGAATACACCCGTGTTGCCAACCTTCACGCCATAGCGCTGCAGGTAGGTCTCGACAGCACTGGCGAACATAATGCCGGGCAGGTCGTTGTTTCGGAACACCAGCGGGCGTTCGAAAGCGCCGGTTGCCAGCACGATTTGCTTGGTCCGGATACGATGCCAGCGCATGCGCGGGCGGTGCTCGTCCGTCAACTCAGGCTCATCGAGATGATCGGTCACACGCTCCAGCGCTGTCAGCATGTTGTGATCAAAAATACCGGACAGCGTGGTACGGGTCATCAGCCGAACATTCGGTGCGGCAGCCAATTCAGCCTCGACCGTCGCTACCCATAGATCCGCATCCATGCCGTCGATCTCAACCGGATCTCGCAGCAGCGAACCACCGCACTCCGTATCCTGCTCGACAACAATAACGCGCGCGCCGGATTTCGCGGCGGTTCGTGCCGCCTGCAGACCCGTTGGACCCGCGCCGACAATGACAATATCGGCATGCTGGAAATGGCCATCATAGCGCGATTTATCAGCAACCTCGTCGGTCTCTCCCAAACCTGCGGCGCGCCGGATCACCGGCTCGATCAGTCGGTGCCACATGGTCGTACTGACCAAGAAGGACTTGTAGTAAAAGCCCGCCGGGATGAAACGCGCCATCACAGAGTTGATCGCGCCAATATCGAAATTCAGGTTCGGAAAGGCGTTGACTGATTTTGTGGTCAAGCCCTGACGCAATTCAGTAAAGGTCGCGCGATTGTTCGCTTCGCGCGTACCCTTTTCACCATCGGTGATGTTGCAGTCGATCAGGGCGTTAGGCTCTTCCACGCCAGCGGAAACAATGCCGCGTGGCCGGTGATATTTGAACGAACGCCCGACCAGATGCACACCATTGGCCAGCAAAGCCGATGCGACCGTATCGCCGCGATAGCCTGTGTAAGTCTGGCCATCGAAAGTGAAGCTCAGCGGCTCAGACCGGTCAATGCGGCCCCCGCTTGGAAGACGGTAGGTCTGACTCATGCCCCGGCCTCCCCGTGTTCGTAGTCAAAGGAGAGTTCTTCGCCCTCTACCCGGCTTTCGGGAACGGGCGGTGTCTCACCGGACTTATAGGTCCCCAGGATTTCCGAGGACACGGTATCGCGCGCAGCGTTAAAGAACTTGCGACAGCCCGCAGCGTGGTTCCAACGCTCATGCGCCACGCCTTTGATGTTTTTCTGGTAGTAGACCCATCGCGCCCAGTTGTGGTCGTCGAGGGTCTCGCCAGCGGCTTCGGGGCGCGGCTTGTGGGCTTGATGCGCGAAGGAGAATTCCACTTCGGGGCGTTCTTCTTCGCAGTACGGGCAACGGATCAATAACATGGATGTCGTCTCGTCTTAGTGCGCAACAGCGGCAGCGCCGTGCTCGTCAATCAGGAAGCCCGTCTCAAAGCGCGACAGCGCAAACGGTGCAGTCAATTCGGTCGGTTCGCCCTTGGCGATATGCGCAGCAAAGGCATGGCCCGAGCCCGGTGTCGCCTTGAAGCCGCCGGTGCCCCAGCCGCAGTTCAGGTACATGTTGCCAACGGGCGTGGACGTCAGGATCGGGCTTGCATCCGGGCAGACATCAACAATGCCACCCCACTGGCGCAGCATCTTCATGCGCTTGTACTGCGGGAACAGCTCACAGATCGCGATCAGCGTTTCTTCTGCCAAATGCTGCGAACCGCGCTGGCCGTAGGAGATGTACTGGTCAACGCCCGCGCCAATAACCAGCTCGCCTTTGTCGGACTGAGAAATATAGGCGTGGACCGCGTTGGACATTACGACGTTGTGGATGGTGGGTTTGATCGGCTCAGAGACCAGCGCCTGCAGCGGGTGGCTTTCCACTGGCAAACGGAAGCCAGCCATGGATGCCAGGACCGAGGAGTGACCCGCCGGCACCAGACCCACTTTCTTGGCCCCAATACGGCCCTTCGTGGTCTGAACCCCTTTGACCACGCCGCCTTCGATGTCGAAGCCCGTGACCTTACAGTTCTGGATGATGTGCACGCCCATTTCATCGCACTTTCGGGCATAGCCCCAGGCAACGGCGTCGTGACGCGCGGTGCCGCCGCGCGGCTGGTAAGACGCGCCCAACACCGGATAGCGTCCACCGCCGCGCAAATCGATGCCCGGCACCACCTTTTTCACGCCAGCAGCATCCAGGTAAATCGAATCAATGCCGTTGAGCCGGTTCGCGTTAACCCGGCGCTGCGTATCCCTCACATCCGTCAGGTTGTGCGCAAGGTTGAGGACACCGCGCTGGCTGAACATGACGTTATAGTTCAGCTCTTGGGTCAGGCCCTCCCACAGCTTCATCGCGTGCTCATACATGGCCGCAGATTCGTCCCACAGGTAGTTGGAACGCACGATGGTCGTATTCCGCCCCGTGTTGCCGCCGCCAATCCAGCCTTTTTCCAACACCGCGATGTTCGTGATGCCGTGTTCCTTGGCCAAATAGTAAGCCGTCGCCAGACCGTGACCGCCGCCGCCAACAATAATGACGTCATAGGCATCCAGGGGTTCCGGGCTGCGCCACTGCTGTTCCCAATTCTGATGATACGACAACGCGTTGCGGAACAAGGCCAAGGCATTGAAACGCTGCTTCTTTGCAGGTTGAGCGGTCATTGTGGTGTCCACGATGAAGGTTGGGTTTTCTGAGGATGGCTTGCGCCTAACTCTTAATCTACAACCGTTAGAAGGCGTCGCAAACATGCCTGCCCGCGCCGCAGTGTCGCAAAGGTGTCGCACCTCGTACACATGGCCCTCAAACGCGGCTCTGGTGAAACGGGTGTTACACGCTACAGGGGTTTCTTTTTAATTATTCTCGTCATCTGCCATTTTGCCCTTGCGCGGTGATTTATTTCAAAGCAAAGCTCAAACCGATTAGCTGTTTTCCGACAGCCATCAAGCTGTTCGCGCCTCTTGTGGAGACTTGGCCGTAAATGTTTGGTTCTCGCCCTACAGATTACCCACAAAAACTGGGTTTCATCCTTACGGATCAATTCTCGATGATGGCTTTTGCCAGTGCTGTCGAGACGCTGAGAATGGCGAACCGGCTGAGTAACAAACAACTCTATGAATGGGTGCTCGTGTCGGATACGGGTCAGGGTGTGACCTGTTCAAATGGCATCACGCTTCCTGTCGATGGATCGCTGGAAACGGCGCTGGACTGCGTGTCTGTGACCATTTGTTCTGGTCTGGACGTGCACAAGGTCGATACCACGCTGGTTATCCCTTTTCTGCGCAAGGCCGCTTCTCAGGGTTTGGAAATCGGCGCGATTTGCACCGGGGCCTTTATTCTTGCCAAATCCGGGCTTCTGGATGGCCATACCTGCACCATTCACTGGGAAAACCTCGCAGCCTTTACTGAGCTGTTCCCCAACATCGAAGTGACCACCGAAGTCTTCGAAATCGACCGCAAGCGCTACTCTTGCTCCGGTGGAACTGCCGCGTTGGATCTGATGCTCAATCTTGTGGCTTTGCAGCACGGGCACGAATTGGCCGCCGCCGTTGCCGATCAACTGTTGCACGAGCGGATCCGCGATCATCGCGATCAGCAGCGCGTGGCACTGCCGGCGCGCTTGGGTGTGCGTCACCCAAAACTTCTCGCCGCGATCAAGGCGATGGAAGAAAACCTCGAAGAACCGCTGACCCGTGGCGAGCTGGCAGAAATGGCTTGCCTCTCCACTCGCCAGCTCGAGCGCCTGTTCCGCAAATACATGAACCGCTCACCGGCGCGCTATTACCTCGAACTCCGTTTGAACAAATCCCGCTTGCTGCTGCTGCAAACGCCAATGCCTGTCATCGACGTTGCTTTGGCTTGCGGTTTTGTCTCGGCGTCGCACTTCTCGAAATGCTATCGCGATTTCTTTGGCAAAACGCCGCGTCAGGAACGTTCCGGCACCGTAGATCCGGGCGATCTGGGTTTCGATCACGACGAAGAAACAAACTACGAAGAAGAAGCGGCTTAGAGCAGGTAGCCTGCCGCTACAAAACCGCCCAAGAGCACAAACAGAAGCAACAGCGTTATCCACCCGCCGTTGCTTTTGATCAATCGTCGTGCCGGTTCACCGAAATACCAAAACAGCATTCCAAAAACCAAAAACCGCAGCACGCGACCTGCAAGGGCGGCTGCGAGGAACACGGTCAGGTTAAATTTGATCAGCCCCGCGCCAATGCACACAACCTTGAACGGGATCGGCGTTACGGCACCCAAAAAGATCAACCACGCGCCCGCAGCCTGGTTCGCTTGCATCTGGTCCGTGAAACCCTGCACTTCACCAGCGACACCCAGCGCCTGTAGCATCGGCTTGGCCAGCACATCATAGAAGCCCCACCCCAGCAGATACCCAAACAAACCACCCAAGACGCTGGTTAGGGTTCCGATGAGAATCACCGTCGGAATGCGTCGCTTTGCTGACAGCATGATGGGTATGGAAACGGCATCGACAGGGATTGGCAAAAAGGCGCTCTCGGCGAAACTCACACCACCCAAAAGCCAAAGCGCAGACCGTGACCCCGCGGCCCGTTCAGCTCTGTCGTAAAGGGATTGAAAGCCCAATGCCATGCAGTGCATGCTCCTCGAACAACGAAATGCCAGAGTGCACACCGCCTGCAAGCTAAATGGCTATTTTGATCTGCCTTGTCACCCCATCTTTACAGTCGGTTCGCACAAAATTTCTCGAACACCAGAAAATTCTCTGCCAAACTCGTTCAGATGAATGAGACCGATACGACTGAGACCGTCAAACAAGCGGATGAAACCCCCGCTGAACCGACACGCTTAACCGCAAAAGAAGCGCTCTTAAACGTGGGTCGCTTCTTCAGGTTTTTAGGTGTCCGCGTGGTGCTGAACATCATATTCAGCCCTGTCATTGCCTTGATCTTGCTGGCTCTGGGTTTCCTCTGGACAACCACCTTTGGCCTGCCCGGTAACGTGACGACCACACCACTGCTCTGGATGCCAGCCCAGCTGGTTTCCTTGGCCATTCTTGGCGGCTTGATGTGGGGCGCGATGGAGGCGACGCGCACCTTCCTGTGCCGGTTTGGTCTGCCATTGCAGCAGAAACCGGGTCGGTTCTTGCGGCTTTTAACCATTGGTGGATGGTTTCTCGGCTCCCTGGGTATCGGCAGACTCGCAACTTTTGCCCTGCCGCTGATCAAAGGCTGGAACCTTTCGATCTGGCTTGCAGGATTTGTTGCGGTTGAGCTTGCGCTCTACTTCGCCATTGAACTGACGTTGTGCCGACTGTTTCCCCGTTTCAAGGCAAAAGACGAGGAAGGATCGGCCTAGTCGCCGCGACGCCGGCGGCCCCCTCTCCGGCGGCCTCCCCCCTCTTCACCTGCCGCAACAGCCGCCATTTTCGCAGGCAGCTGAACGACAGTGGCGAGGTTGAGGAAATCAGCGGTCTTATGAGGGATGGCCATGGCCTCAACAAAATGTTGCTGGAACATAGGCTCGACCGCAGTTTCGATCTTCTCGACATCTCGGACCACCTGTTCAATTTCCTGCCGAGCCTGAGCATTGAGCAGGGCAATACGCGCCCCGGTTCCAGCCGCGTTACCAACCGAAGCCACGTGCGCGAGATCACAATCCGGGATCATCCCCAGAACCATCGCGTGTTTCACATCGATGTGCGAACCAAAGGCACCGGCGAGGTAAACCTTCTCCACCGGACGCAAATCACCATCGGCTTCCAGCTTGTCCTTGAGCAGGCGATATCCCGCATACAACGCCGCCTTTGCCATCTGGATCGCCCGGACGTCGTTTTGCGTCACCGTGATCGTCGGCCCATCATCCGCACTGGCGTCGAACAGGGAATAGGCGAAAGTCCGGCCATCGGCGACAATGCGCGGGGTCTGCGCCTGCTTGTTGCCGTCGATCATGCCGTCTTCGTTCATCAGGCCGGCGAGGAACATCTCGGACAGCGCTTCGATGATCCCTGAACCACAAATCCCGGTAATCCCGGTTTTCTCAGCCGCTTCGCCGAAGCCTTCTTCGTCTGACCACAAATCGGAGCCAATGATCTTGAAAGCCGGTTCCAAGGTATCGCGGTCGATTTTCACGCGCTCAATCGCGCCCGGTGCTGCCCGCTGACCGCTGGAAATCTGAGCGCCCTCAAAGGCCGGACCTGTTGGCGAAGACGCTGCCAGAACCCGTGTCCGATCCCCCAGCAGCATTTCAGCATTGGTGCCCACGTCCACGATAAAGGTCAGCTTTTCACTCAGATCAGGCCGCTCGGCCAAGGCGACGCCAGCGGTATCCGCGCCAACGTGCCCGGCGATACAGGGAAGGACATAGGCCAGCGCACCGGGATGGAAGTTCAAATCCAGCTCCCGCGCTTTCAACCGGGTGCCAAAGTCCGTCGCAAGCGCAAACGGCGCACCGCCCAGCTCCACAGGGTCCATGCCCAACAGCAAGTGATGCATGATCGGATTGGACACCAGCGCAATATCCAGAATATCGGTGACGTCCGCGCCCGCTTCTTTGGTGGTCGCCTCGGCAAGGTCATTGAGCGCTTCGCGCACCGTTTGGGTCATTTCCTTGTCGCCGCCGGGGTTCATCATTGAGTACGAAACCCGAGACATCACGTCTTCGCCAAACCGGATCTGAGGATTCATCAAACCGCTGGAGGCCAGCACCTCACCGGTTGCGAGATCACACAAATGCGCAGCAATGGTCGTGGAGCCCAAATCGACAGCAAGGCCAAACACTTGTTCTTTGAGTCCGGGCCAAAGGGCGATCAACTCCTGCCCATCGCGGACTGCTGCCGTGACCTGCCATTTACCCTTGCGCAAAATCGGCTGCATCGTCCGCATGATGCTGAAATCAGTCGTGAGGTTCTTTAGGTCCCATTGCTGCTCCAATGCTTCATGGATCCGGCCAAGGTCGGAGCTTGGTTCGTGCATGTCCGGCTCGCGCACCGTGATAAAGTGCAGGCGTACCGTTGGATCAATGGCAATCACGCGATCATCAGCAGATTTACGCACAACCTGCTTATGAACCTGCGCGTCTGGTGGAACATCCACGACCAGATCGCCGGTCAGCAGCGTCTGACAGGAAAGCCGTCGGTCTGCTTTCATGTTCCGTTTGGTGGCATAGCGCGTCTCAACCGCATTGGGCTCAGATGCGTGGGTCGCAGAAGACGTGATGCCATGCTTGGCAAATTCGCCCTCACCCAACGTTATCTGACAACGCCCACACATGCCGTTACCGCCGCAGAGACTATCGATATCGACGCCCAGCTTTCGAGCCGCCTGCAAAACAGGCGTGCCAACGGGGAAATCACCACGCTTACCGGATGGTGTGAAAACGAGACGAGCAGTCTGAGCCGCTGCTGAGGGCGTATTTTCTGTCATGTTCGATTTCTATGCGAAACTGCAAAGCGCAAACGAGCCTAAAGCAGAATGGAAATAGTCTAGAAGCGGCTTGCGAATATGTTCATTTGGCCGCAGGAGCAAGCCCAAAAGCGACGAAGCTGGCGACAGGCCGATTTATCGCAAAAGCTAGCGAGAATGTTTGCAAAGACGTCGAAAATGCGATGAACGCCCAAGAATACGCGCATCTATATTACTATTTTGAGAGGAATTAAAAAAAAGGCATGGAATTAGGGTAGGAGCCGAGAAACGGCCCGATTTGTGCCTATCTTTGTAAGAAAGATATATTAGTCATTCTGTTGGAACGAGAGAAATGAAAAGACTTATCACGTTCTTGGTTGTTTCATTCTGTGTCTCATTGGGCACAACCACCACCGCGACCGCTAACCCCAAAGCGCTCAAGGCGGAGCACCTGCGACTGAGCGAAACAAGCATCGCTTACGATGAGCAAATCGCTCGTAACGTCGCCGTCCTCGCCGCGCAGAACCAGAAGTACGAGCGTCTCTGTTCGGCCCAAAAATTTACTTCCGCCAGCTGTGCCAAGTTTAAAGAGCAGCTGGACTCCTACCACTTGCAGGTAGCGAGCCAGAAGGTGCAGGCAGATTTGCTGAGGCAGGAAATTATTGCCATTGAAGCGAAGCTAGCCGAAGCCATCGAGGTCAATACCGCGACCATTAACATGCTCGCTAAACGTCTTGAACTCACGGCACGGAAGATTGAAAAGGTCCGCCGCCGTCAGGACACGGTAGCGAAGTTCATCCAGAAAAGCTCTAGCTCATCCGACAGTGATGCGATTGCTCAGCGCGCGCGCCTTGTTCAGCAATTGCCGACCATCAACAAGCAGTTGAATACGCTGGAAACGGATCTGGATAAGCTGCTGGCGGCCCTTCAGTTGGCAGAAAGTCAGAAAGCGACTGACTGACCACAGCCACACCGGGCTTTTTCGTTGGGGTTCTCAAAAGTGAACCCCGACGACAACCGGTCTTCATGGTAATCCATGGTTGAACCAAGCAGGAACATGAAAGCAGCCGGTTCGATGAAGATGCGAACCCCTTTATCCTGCACTTCTTCCTCCATGGCGGATTTCTCAGATGCATACTCCACGAAGTATTCCATCCCGGAACAGCCGCCCTTCTTAACGCCCACGCGCAGCCCCTGCACCGCATCATCGTCGGATTTGGCGATTAATGACTTCACGCGATCAGCGGCTTTGTCAGTCAGGTTCAGAACGTTCTGCATCATGGCGGAAACTCAATTCGTTCGGTTATCAGGCTTCAAATATAGGCACGAATACGGCGTTGCGCAAAGCCTCACCTAAAGCCCCAGCACGAGTTGGGCGTCTTCGCTGGCACGATCCGGCGTCCAAGCCGGCTCCCAAACCAGCCGCACTGTGGCCAGGCCAACCCCCTCAACACCCGCCAGAGCCGCAGCAACGTGCCCCGGCATCTCACCTGCCACCGGGCAGCCGGGCGCGGTCAGGGTCATATCGACATCAACATCCCCGGTCTCTGCATTTTGGTCGAGCCGGTAAATCAAACCAAGATCGTAGATATTGATTGGGATTTCAGGATCATGGACGGTTTGCATGGCTTCAATCATCGCGTCTTCTGTCGCGAGCGACGCGCCGGGAGCCAGGCTGCGACCAGCCTCAGCCACAAAGGTCGTTCCTTCACGCCGCACCCGCACACCTTTGGCCGGGTCCATGGTCACACCCGGATTGGGCATGAAGTCCGCCAGGGTTTTCCCGTCGTTCATCACGTCTCGCCGTCTTTCACTGCCTTGAGCACTGCATCAAAAGGCAAAGTTACGCATTTGTGTCGTGCACGAAAAGGCGCGACCGAGGCAAGAGCGTCGAAACCATCCGGTGCCGCTTCGCCCTGCAACGCCAATTTGACCGTTTCAGACAAGTCAGCCAACGCGCTGACGCTTCCGCCCTTCTCGACCCATTGGCTCAGGAGTTCGGCAGACGCCACGCACAGACTGCAGGCTTTGGCCTCGTACCCAAGCGACGACAGCAGGCCGTCAACCAGTTCAACATCAATTGTTATTTCATCGCCGCAAAAAGGATTCTTGGCAGTCCCAGAGGCTGTGGGGTCTGTCAGTCGCCCTTCCCGTGCCCGTTCCTTGGCCAGCGAAAGCAAACTGCTCTCGAACAACTCACGGGTTTGGGCGTCCATTACCCCAGCAACTCTCGACAAACGGACAGGCCATAGACCAAACCGTCCACGTCGGCTTTAGAGTTATAGGCGGCAAAGGACGCGCGTGCGGTCGAATGCACGCCTAACCGCTTGTGAAGCGGTTCTGCGCAATGCTGACCGACCCGCAAAGCCACACCGGTCCGATCCAAGATCGTACCGACATCGTGTGCGTGATGGTCCCCAAGCAGGAACGCCAGAACAGACACCTTGCTGGGCGTCGTTCCAAAAATCTGCACGTCATTGGCCGCGCCGAGTTGGTCCATGGCGTAATCGAGCAGGTCCGCTTCATGGGCTGCAATGTTATCGATGCCTACCGCTTCGACCCAATCAATCGCTGCGCCCAAGCCAATGGTTTCGACGATAGCCGGCGTTCCGGCTTCGAAGCGGAAGGGCGGCTCGCGGAAGGTTGTACCGTCAAAGCTGACGGTATCAATCATATCACCACCGCCCAGAAACGGCGGCATCGCGTCCAGATGCTCGTATTTGCCGAACAGCACGCCAATACCGGTTGGCCCATAGAGCTTGTGTCCGGTCCAGGCGAGGAAATCGACATCCAGCGCCTTCACGTCAACGCGCTTGTGCGTCACGGCTTGCGAGGCATCGAGCAGCACCAGCGCACCCTTGGCATGGGCCGCAGCAATGATGTCATCAACCGGTAAAACCGTGCCCAGCACGTTGGAAACATAAGCAACCGCAACCATCTTGGTCCGATCACTGAGCTTGGCGTGAAAATCGTCCATATCCAGCGAACCGTCATCGTGGATTCGAACGGCTTTGACGACTGCGCCCGTTTCTTCCGCGATCAGTTGCCAGGGCACAATGTTCGCGTGATGCTCCAACTCAGTCACAAGGATTTCGTCACCAGCAGACAGGTTTTTCCGCCCCCAGGACTGCGCGACCAGGTTGATCCCTTCCGTGGTGTTTTTGGTGAAAACCACTTCCCGTTCGTCGGCATTCATGAACGCTGCGACCTTGGTCCGAACAGCCTCAAAAGCATCCGTCGCTTCCTGTGAGAGCGCATGGATACCGCGGTGGACGTTGGAGTAAGTTGTTGCCATGAAATCGTTCATGGCGTCCGTCACAGCCAAGGGCTTTTGTGCCGAAGCTGCTGAGTCCAGAAAGATCAGTGGCTTGTCACCGTAAACCTTGCGCTCCAGCGTTGGAAACTGTGAGCGTATCGCTGCAACGTCGTATTCCATTAGAGATCCAACTCTTCAAAGCGCCCAGCCACGCCCAGCCATTCCTGAATTTTGCCATCCAGCATGGTTTCCACGGCTTCCGGCAGTTCCAGTGCTTCAAATGGCTCACGCGCAAACGCGAGAATCAGCAACGCCCGCGCCGCCGCTTCGTCAACGCCCCGCGCCCGCATGTAGAACAGCGCATCTTCGTCCAAATCGCCGACGGTCGCACCGTGGCTGCACTTTACATCGTCTGCGTAAATTTCCAGCTCTGGCTTAGTGAAAGCCTGTGCCCGGTCCGACAGCATCAAAGCGCGGGAAAGCTGGTCACCTTCGATCCGCTGGCTGTCCTGAGCCACTTTGATCCCACCCTGAAACACGGCTGTTGCTTCGTCATCCACAACCGTCCGCACTTGCTGATCCGACGTGGTGTCTTCAGCCAGATGACGGACGTTGGTCACGAAATCGCTGTGCTCCTTGCCTTTCTTCAAGACAATCGCCGAAAGACCTGCGTGCGCGCCGGGTTTGTTGATATCGACGTGCTGTTCAATCCGGTGCAAACCACCGCCCAGCGTCACCACCAAGGCATCATAGCGCGCATTTTCACCCAGAGCGGTGAACGTCCGGTGTGTCTGTGTGCCGTGCCCGCCGTCTTCGACCAAAATAACGCGCGTCAGATGACCACCGTCCGCCACGTCAATGGCCGTATCGCTGTTCATCCAGCTGTCATCGGTCTGGCCCCAGCGCTCGACCAGAACCGCCTGTGCGCCCTCGCCCACGGTGATGCGGTTGGTCGCGTTGACCAGCGCACTGCCGACCATGGGGCCAAAACGCGCGAACACCGGCTTGAGCTTTGCTCCCGCAGGAACGTCAAACAGGAAACCTTCGCCGCCCACAGCTGCGTTCAAAAGGCTCAGGGCATCACCATCGACCGCCTCGACCGAGGGGTTGGGGCCGAACAGACCGCTCTGCTCCTGATTGATCCGTAAACCAGCAGGCGTCAGGGTTTGAGCCAGTTGGCTCGCCAGATCCGTATAGCGCCAGGCTTCAACCCGGCGATTTGGGAATCCGTGGGTCCGAAGCGCTTCGAACGGTGCCTGATTCTTAACGGCACCGGCGCTGTGCAACCGATCCAGAAATTCTGCGCCAAAGACGTCCGTCATGCCGCTTCAAACTCCGCGTAACCTGTTTGCTCGACCTCAAGCGCCAGCGACTTGTCGCCTGATTTAACGATTTTGCCATCGCTGAGAATGTGCACGTAGTCCGGCACGATGTAGTCCAGCAAACGCTGGTAGTGCGTAATGACGAGGAAGGAGCGGTCTGGCGCACGAAGGGCATTCACACCCTCTGCCACCACGCGCAGCGCATCAACGTCCAGGCCGGAGTCCGTTTCGTCCAGAACCGCAAGCTTTGGTTCCAGCAAAGCCATCTGAAGGGTCTCAAACCGCTTTTTCTCACCGCCTGAGAAGCCAACGTTCACCGCACGTTTGAGCATGTCGTTGCCGATGCCCAACTGCTTGGCTTTGGCCCGCAACTCCCGAACAAAGGCTAAAGCATCCAGCTCGGGCAGTCCTTTGACCTTGCGCTTGGCGTTAACGGCGGTTTGCAGGAACGTCGAAGCCTGTACGCCCGGAATTTCAACGGGGTATTGGAAGGCTTGAAACAGTCCAGCGTGCGCGCGTTCTTCGGGCTCCATCTCGAACAGATCTTCGCCGTCCAGCGTCGCGCTACCTGCCGTAACCTCGTAGCCCGGCTTTCCCGACAGGATATTCGCCGTCGTGGACTTGCCCGAGCCATTTGGCCCCATGATCGCATGCACTTCACCCGCGCCAATGCTCAGGTTGATGCCTTTGAGGATTTCAGTGCCGTCTTCGAGACCGGCTTGAAGGCCTTTGATGTCCAACATAGGTTTGTTCAGACCCCTTCAGGAACTGCTGATTTGAAGTCAGACACCGCGTCCGAAAACCCCCGGAAAAGGGCATCGCTCGCGATGTGATGACCGATGGAAAATTCGTCAAAAGCAACCCGAGCGCACAAAGGCCCCAAGTTGCGGATGGTCAGATCGTGACCACCGTTCAGGCGCAGACCCAGCTTTCTGGCTGTCTGCGCCGCCTCTTCGATCGCATCGAGCGCCTGCGCGTAGTCGCCGCGCTCGTGCCCTGCTGCATAGTCGCCAGTGTAGATTTCGACCGCTTCAATCGTACACGCCGCCGCCAACTCAACCGACACCGGGTCAGGGTCAACAAACACCGCTGTTCGAATGCCCGCCTCGCGCATTTCGGCCGCCCAGTATTCAAGCTGATCGTGATCGTCGTAAGCACGCCACCCGCGCGAAGACGTCACCTCACCCGCGATAACCGGTACGACGGTGAACTGCGTCGGCTTGAGCACACGCACCATGTTGAACAGATCATCCCGCATGTCGCCTTCAACATTGAACTCAATCGCGCCTGACTGGATCTCGGGCAGCTTTGAAACCGCAATCACGTCATCCAGCGTGATGTGACGCTGATCCTCGCGCGGATGCACGGTAATCCCCTGCGCTCCACCCGCGATGGCCAGCTTTGCGCCTTCCACCAAATCCGGCGTCCCGGTGCCGCGTGAATTCCGCAGCAGGGCAATCTTGTTGATGTTGACGGACAGCAAGGTCATCCAACCGAGCCTTCCAATGAAATCGCCACGAGCTTTTGCGCTTCGACCGCAAACTCCATAGGCAGCTCTTGCAGCACGTCCTTCACGAAGCCGTTGACGATCAAAGCCAGAGCCTCTTCCTCATCCATGCCCCGCTGACGGCAGTAGAACAGCTGGTCATCAGACACCTTGGACGTCGTCGCTTCGTGCTCAAACATGGTCGAAGCGTTACCCGCTTCGATGTACGGCACCGTATGCGCGCCGCAGCGGTCGCCGATCAGCAGACTGTCACACTGCGTAAAGTTCCGCGCGCCTTTGGCGGTCCGTGTCGACTTCACCAGACCGCGATAGGTCTGGTCCGAGCGACCTGCGGAAATGCCCTTGGCGATGATTCGGGAGCGGGAGTTTTTGCCCACGTGCACCATCTTGGTTCCCGTATCCGCCTGCTGCAGATTATTGGTGATGGCAACAGAGTAGAACTCACCCTGGCTTTCCTCACCCAGCAACACGCAGGATGGGTACTTCCACGTGATCGCTGAGCCCGTTTCAACCTGCGTCCAAGACACTTTGGACCGCGCGCCCTGGCACTTCGCACGCTTGGTCACGAAGTTGTAGATACCGCCCTTACCGTTCTCATCGCCCGGATACCAGTTCTGGACCGTGGAATATTTGATTTCCGCGTCTTCCATGGCAACCAGCTCAACCACCGCTGCGTGCAACTGGTTTTCATCCCGCTGCGGGGCTGTGCACCCTTCGAGGTAGGAGACATAGGCCCGGTCTTCGACCACGATAAGCGTCCGCTCGAACTGACCCGTATTCTCCGCATTGATGCGGAAGTAGGTGGACAGTTCCATGGGACAGGTCACGCCCTCAGGGACATAAACGAACGATCCATCCGTAAATACCGCCGAGTTGAGCGCTGCGAAGTAGTTGTCTGTGTGCGGTACGACAGACCCCATGTACTTCTGAACCAGCTCCGGATGCTTTTCGACGGCTTCCGAAATCGGCATGAAGATGACCCCGGCTTCAGCGAGCTTGTCGCGGAAGGTCGTCGCCACGGAAACCGAGTCAAACACCACGTCCACAGCCACAGACCGCTTCTGCACGCCAGCGAGCATTTCCTGTTCGTGCAAAGGGATGCCGAGCTTGTTGTACGTCTCGATCAGCGCAGGATCGACGTCGTCGATGGTCTCAGGGCGGCTTTCCGCCGACTTTGGAGCGGAGTAGTAGTACGCATCCTGATAGTCGATGGGTGGGATATTCAGCTTAGCCCAATCCGGCGCTTCCATATCCAGCCAGTAGCGGTAGGCTTTCAGCCGCCACTCCAGCAACCATTCCGGCTCGTTCTTCTTTGCCGAGATGAACCGCACAATATCTTCGTTCAGCCCTTTAGGTGCCGACTCAGCTTCGATGTCCGTGACAAAGCCGTACTTATATTTCTCCGCAAGCGCCGAGACTTTTTCGATGGTTTCTGCTTCTGCAACCATAGTCCGCTATGCCTTCTCACTGACCGGTTCGACCGGCCCAAACATATTCATCCAAGCTGGCGCCATTTCCGACAATTTCACCTTGTTCAAGGCATCATTGACGGCGGCGTTGACCAGCACCCAATTCCCGCGCATTCCGCAAAATGACTGCACGCCACAGACGTCTTCTTCGCTGTCGTCGATGCACGCTGTGAGGGCAACTGGCCCTTCAATCGCGGCAATGACGTCACCTATGCTGATGGCTTCAGCTGAGCGGGTCAGGGCATAACCGCCCGTTGCCCCTCGCTGCGATGACACCAACTCGGCTTTCGTCAGCATTTTCAACAGCTTTGAAACCGTTGGCTGGGGGAGCATCAGCTCCTCCGAAAGCCGTGCAGCCGAAGCCGGCTCGCCGTCACCAAACGAAAGCTTGGTCAGCAAGATCACAGCATAGTCTGTAAGGCGCGACAGCTTCATTGGCGTTTGATCGCTTCGATCATTTTGGTGAATCGGACCGTCTTGGTGCTATTACCAAAATAGAAGCCCAAGACACAGCTTTCAACCGTCATCCCCACTTTGGTGGGGATGATCTGGTGTGTCCAATTGTCAGGGTACGGGTCTGGCCGGTTTAGTCGTCATCCGGATCGGGTTTGACGAAGCCTTCATCGCCCGAAGGCGCAGGGGTGGATTTCAGGATGCGTGGCGACTCATCGTCCACCGGGGCAAACAATTCCTCATCATCCATATCCGGTCCCGGCTGATCACCGCCAATGGAGTTTTCTTCGGCTTCATCAGCTTCTTCCATTTCCGGCTCGCCACCGTCCCAATAGGGGTTCATGGCCCGCTGATGCTTTTCGATGCGTCCGCCAATCAGGATAGCCACCTCATACAGCAGGTACATCGGACCACCCAGCATAGCCTGGGAAATGATGTCGGGCGGGGTCAGGACGCCAGAAAGGATAAACAGGATCAGCACCGCAAACTTGCGGTTCCGCTTGAGGAAATCCGTAGAAACCAGACCGGCGCGGATCATGAGGGTCAAAGCCACCGGCAATTGGAACCCAAGCCCACCACCGATCAACATACGCATGGAATCGCGCAGGTAGTCGGCGATCTTGGTCTGAGGGTCGATGCTCACCTTGTCCAGGGGGCGCAACTGGGCCATGTCGCGGAGCGCAGACCGGTACGCCTCCCCTGCCTGAATAAACTCTTCCTTCGCGACCTCTGCCGGATTCATAGCAAAGAACGTCTCGGACGCCGCACGGAAGGTTTCCAGCACTGTATTGAACTCGCTGGCATTCTTGGAAAGATTGAACTCACCACCGTCCAGCGCATAGCCAATGAGGAAATTGAACGCCATTGGCATGACAACGAAATAGACGAAGGAAATACCAACCAGGTAAAGGACCGGAGAGGAAATCAGGAAAGGCCGCATCGCGCCCTTTTCATTGTTGTACAAGCCCGGAGCGATAAAGCGCCAAACCTGATACAGCAGCACAGGCAAAGTCAGCGTAAAGCCGACAAACAGCGCCAGCGTAAAGTCAGCAAAGAACTTTTCGAACGGGCTGGTAACGATGAATACCGTCGGCAGACCGTTTCGCTCAAACACCGCGATAATCGGGCGAGCCAAAAACAGATAGATCGGCTTAGCCAGGAAAAACGCGCCGATGGTCAGCGCGAAAAACACCCCAACGAACACAAACAATCGCTGACGCAGCTCTTTGAGATGCTCCATCAGCGGCGCTTGGCTCGGGTCAGCTTCTGTCCCAATCGAGGAATCATCCGGATCTGTGTAGTGGTATTTCGGTGTTTTTGCCGCCGCTTCTGAACTTGTGGCGGCTTCACCGGACTTTCTGCGGAAGACAGCCTTGATCTGTGAGGCAGCGCGCGAAATGCCGCCGGGCTTTTTGTCGTCGCTCATGGGTTAGGACGATGCCTCAGACTTAGCCGGCTCAGCGACCTTTGCCGCTGCTGCTGGTGCAGGGGTGGCGGATCCTTCGGCAACTGGCTTTTTGTCTGCTTCAGCCGAATCAGACTTCCAAATATTTTTGTCATTTACGGCGTCTGAGGTATCACGCACCTCGTCTTCGACTTCCTTCATCGCTTCGCGGATTTCTGAGGTCGGGTCGATGCTCTTGCGCAGGTCCTGAGCCTCTTTACGCAGATCATCGAGGTCGCTTTCGCGGATCATGTCGTTGACGACACCCTGAAACTCACGCGTCAATTTTCGGATCTGCTTCATGACCGAAGCAATGCCCTTGAAGACCTTTGGCAAGTCTTTGGGACCAACGACCAGCAGCGCAATGCCGCCGATCACGATCATTTCGGTCATTCCCAACCCAAACACAGCGAATCCTCGCGTTCAGGGCAAAGGGCGATCAAAGCGTCGCCCTAAGCCGTCTTAAGCGTTTTCTTTGCTGCCGGTCTCAGACTTGACCGTTTCGCTCGACTCATCGTGGTCGATGGTCTTGGCCGAAGCTTCGCCCTCGCCCTCTTCGCCCTTTTTGTCGTCTTTCAGACCGGAGCGAAACGCGTTGATGCCCTTGGCCATGTCGCCCATCAGGTTTGTGATGCGGCCACGACCGCCAAACACCAGCAACACGATAGCCAGCAGGATAATAAGTACAATCGGATTACCGAGACCACCAAGACCCATGAGAATTCCTCCGAAATTGGATTTATGCCGCCTTGCCGCGCGCGGGCCAGACAATTTGGATTGATATGGTACACCAACCCCGAACGCGCAACAGCTTCACGGCTTGTTATTCACTTTACGACCGCAACAGCCCCTTTGGGACCGGATCGACTACACCATCAATACTACTCTTGGACTAGCAATGAAGTCGCGTTTGAACAACTCAATTCGCGCAAAAGACCTTACTGGCCAGCGCGCTTGTCAGCGGGCTTGATCCAGTTGGATGACGTCCGCCGACGTGCCTGCATCGCCCGTTTCTTCGCCGTCTTCCATTTCCAGCTCGGTTTCGGTTTCATCGTCGTTGTCTTCCTCAGATGTTGGGAGAGAAGCGAGGCCTTCGCGTTTGTCGAGCAAACCTGCGGCCTTGAGTTCGTCCATGCCGGGCAGTTCCTTGACCGTCGAAAGGCCAAAGTGATCCAGAAAGGCGTCTGTCGTGCCCCACATAAGCGGGCGTCCCGGTGTCTGTTTTCGACCGCGAGGCTTGATCCATCCCGCCTCTAGCAGCGTATCCACAGTTCCCTTGGCCACGGCCACGCCTCGGATGTCTTCGATCTCAGCGCGAGTCACCGGCTGGTGATAGGCAATGATCGCCATGGTCTCCATCGCAGCGCGGCTCAACCGACGGCTCGCGACCCGCTGTATGGCCAGATCACCGGCGAGGTCAGAAGCCGTGCGAAAGGCCCAGGTGTTCCCGGCATTTTCCAGCACGATCCCGCGGTTGGAATAGTGCGACTGCAGGGTTTCAAGGATTTCTGCGATGTCTTCGTCTTCGGGGATTTGTGCAGCCAGAACGGTGGTGGGTACAGGATCCTTGGACGCAAACAACAGCGCTTCAATCAGCCTTAAGGTATTGAAATCGCTCATTCACTGCTCTCCCATTCGACCATATCTTCCTTCGCAAATTCCCGGTCTTCGGGCGTTTTCAAGTAAATGTCACCGAAGGCACCTTCCTGGCGCAGTGTGATTTCACCACGACGGGCAAGCTCGAGGCTTGCGGCAAAGAAAGACGCCTTTGCCGACCGTCGTTTGCTGGGCGAACTGATGTTGATTGGCATGAAAGACGATAAAGTTCGCCAACTCGGGATCGGTCGTCCCACCAGACGAGACAGGTTCTTGACGGCCTCTTCCAGCGAATAAACTGGGATTTTGCGAACCGCTCGATCAACGGCTGTGTGCCGGTTCTGGACCAGCGCATAGGCCCGCAAAAGGTGGTAGAGCTCGACATCCAACCGGGTTTCCACGCGGCTTTTGACCTTGAAAGCTGGCCCACGCTCAAACCTTTGCTCGCCCCGTTGAGGCAGGTTGAAGACGTCTTCAGCCGCCTTTTGCATGGCCGCGAGGCGTTGCAAGCGAAAGGCAATCGCTTCAGCAGACTCAGCAGCGGCAATCGCCTCCTCCGCCGTCGAAGGCAGCAGGATTTTGGATTTCAGGTAAACCAGCCAAGCGGCCATCACGAGGTATTCAGCTGCCAGATCCAAGCGGCGCTTCTTTGCCATATGCATGAAGCGCAGATACTGATCTACGAGGGCAAGAATGGAGATTTGAGACAGGTCGACTTTCTGGTCTCTGGCCAGGTCGAGAAGCAGGTCTATTGGCCCCTCGTACCCTTCGAGCCGGAGAAACAGTCCGTCCTTCGAACGCGGCGCGCCGCCGTCGTCTTCGAAATCGGGCTTGTCTTCACCATTATGCGACGAATTATCCATGCCCTTTTCATAAGCGAAAGCTACGGCATTTGGAATTCAAGCGGCTGGGGATAAGTCGAGGTTCCCCAGCCTTGATGAGTATTTTCGCCCAACGGCCCTAGCCGCGGACGAAAAAGCACTCCTGACCCGCGACCTTAAGCTTTACGCAGAAGTCCACAGCCGTGATTTTCGTGGGCATTGGCCCGGCTTGCAGGCGATAGAAGATGCCGCGAGAGGTGGAATCAAACTTCACGATGCGACTCGAAAGACCACCGAGAAGCTCAGGATACTTATCCTGCAACCGCTCCCACAACACTTTGGCTTGCTGTTCGGTCCGCAAAGAAGCCAGCTGGATCCCGAAAGGCGTGATAACGGCTGCACCGCTCAAGCCCGGCGATTGAGGCGTGGTCGGCAAGCCAGAAGCCGGGTCGAGAGTCGCCGTTTGCGTCGTGCTGCCACGCTGTCCGACAACAGGTGTCGTCAGGGATGGCTCAGCTGTGGTCGTATTGGCTACGGTTGTTTCCGCGCTGGCCTGAATGGTCATAGCGAAGCCCTGATAGCTCGTCGGAACACTACCCCGCGTCTTTGGGATCACGTCGATTAAGCCGTTGGCTAAAGGAGAGGCGTCTGCCAGAGGCTCTTCCACTGCGGGGATAGCCTGCAATTCAGTCACACTTTCAGTCGCAGCCACTGGAATAGCAGCGACGGTCGCGTTGTCATTGGGCGCCAGTTCATTAATCGGATCGAGAACGACCGGCGGCTGCGCCGTATCGATCTCTGCAACGATCAGGGATTGTCCGCCAAAGTTCATGGTCATGGTCGGTGCATCGCTCGCGTCGCGGGCATAGCGGTCGTCAGAGGGCTCCAACACGCCGCGTGGGTTGCTCAGAACGGTCAAATCCGCCTCGAACATACGACCCGCAGCAACGTTGGGGTCAATACCTGCATCGTCAGGACGCAGTTTGATGGGCTCGTCCGGCGCAAGAAGGACGGCAACGTCTTCAGGAACAGACTGGCCCAACCCCTTGAAAGCGGCATAACTGACAGACATCAGCAGGCCCAAGCCCAGCAGCATGACGACAGCCATCAATCCATTGCGAATAAATAGCAGCGCACCGCCACTCTTCTTCCGCTTGCGCTGTGGTGCGCGAGGTGGAAGGGCGGAAGTGCCCCGTGTTTCCTTGCGGATTGGCGCAGGCTTGCGAGGCGCTGAGGTCGTGCTCTGCTGCTCCCGGTGGATTGCGGCTCGCGCCAGGGGATTGTGCGCCGTCGTGCGCTTCGCAGCGGCAGCCGAAGCGGGCTGAGGGCTCTCTGCCGAAACATAATGATCCGGCTGCACCGACGTACCAGCACGCGGATCACTCAAGTTCACGCGCCCACCCAGACCAACTGCAGAAGCATGAGCCATGCGGGGTTCGGTAACAGCGCTTTCCGGGGCTGCAAACTGACCAACCGCATGCGTCCCTGTCGTAGCGACGGGCGCAGCCTCCATGGACGGTTCCGGCTCGGTCGCGACACCGTGAAAACCGAAAGATGCTTCTTCTTCCATCATGCTTGGTTGCGGTGCACCCAGCGGATAAGGGTCGTCTGCGGAATGATAGCCGGTCAGATCGTCCATCAGACGCTCTTGCTCAGCGGCGCGTTGCTCAAAATCAATGGGTTCAGCGGTCTGCGCCTCCCACTGCGAGGACGCTTCAGCCGCCGCCGAAGGTTTGGCGTGCATGCCCAACCGGGCGCGCAACTCGCTGGAGGCTTCCCAAGCATGCTCGTCGGCTTCAGCCTGAGACGGGACTTGCTCAGAAACAGGGGCGGAGATAACGGGCCGGGACACCCGGCGGCTGGCACCAAAGCGATAAGGCTGCGATGGCGCGCCTGACCCTTCGGATTTCAGCGACCCCAGCGAAGGGGCATTGTTCTGATCGTTTTCGGCTTGATCACTCTCACCAAAAATACGGCGTTCAAAATAGCTCTTGCTCATTACGGCGCAGCTCCTCGACCGGCACCACACCCAACAAGCGCAACCCGGTCGCTAATGTAATCTGAGCCGCTCTAATAAGCGCAAGGCGTGCTTGCGTGAGCGGCAGATCGTCATCGACAATAATTCTTTGCGCTGGATCAACATTCCCTGCGGCCCAAAGCCCATGAATGGCTCCGGCAAGGTCACTCAAATAAAACGCCACACGATGAGGTTCCCGAGCGAGAGCAGCGCTCTCAACGATACGTGGGAACTGCGCAACGACCGATATAAGTCGCTGTTCTTCGCGTGTCCGCAGATGAGTCAATTCAGCATCGCATAACGATTTATCATCGATTCGCGAATCCGTAAAGACCTCAACTGCTTTCCGTAATGCACTGGAAATACGTGCATGTGCGTACTGAACATAGAAAACGGGATTGTCCTTAGTCGCGGAAGTTACCTCTGCGATATCAAACTCAAGGACTTCGTTGTTACGCCGGGTCAGCATAATGAACCGTAAGGCCGAAGCGCCAATTTCGGAAACCATGCTTTCTAGCGTCACGATGTTACCGGCCCGCTTTGACAGCTTCACCGGCTCACCGTTCTTGAACACCTTGACGATGTTACAGATGATCACTTCCAGCGCGGCTTGCTTGTCCGTCACACCGGCAACCGCAGACTGCATGCGCTTGATGTAGCCCTTGTGATCCTCGCCCCAGACGTCGATCTGCTCCGCAAAGCCGCGAACGTGCTTGTCGTAGTGGTACGCGATGTCATTGGCGAAATAGGTGTAAGAGCCGTCGGACTTTTGCAACGGGCGGTCCACGTCGTCACCGAATTCGGTCGAGCGGAACAGCAACTGCTCGCGTTCTTCCCAGTCGTCCGGCTTCTTGCCTTTCGGTGGCTCCAGAACCCCGCGGTACATCAGACCCAGTTCGGTCAGTTTTTCGATGGCGCGTTCAACGCCGCCGGTTTCCACAATCCCGCGTTCACTGACATAGAGCTGGTCTATCGCCATGTCCGACAAGGTCCGCCGGACCTCGTTCATGTTGTAATCGATGGCGAAGGCGCGGAACTCGGGCAGCCACTGCTCTTCACTGGCCGTCATCCACTTGTCGCCGTCGCGCTCTGCGATGGCTTTGGCAATGTCGATCATGTACTCGCCGGGGTACTGCCCCTCTTCCAGCGTGATCGTCTCGCCCATGACTTCGCGATAGCGCGCGTAAGCGGTCCGACCCAGAACGTCGACCTGCGCTCCGGCATCGTTAATGTAATATTCCCGTGTGACGTCAAACCCGACTTTGGCCAGCAAAGCCGCCATGACGTCGCCCACAACCGCCCCTCGCGCATGGCCCAGGTGCAGCGGTCCGGTTGGGTTGGCGGAGACGTACTCGACATTCACGGGCTTACCCTGCCCCAGCGCAGAATCGCCAAAGGCATCGCCACCGTTCAGGATCCCCTGCAACAAGCCATGCCACGCGGCGTCTTTGGCGCGCATGTTGATGAAGCCGGGACCAGCGATTTCCGCGCTGTCGATTTCATCCCAGCCTGCAATCTCAGAAACCAGATCCTCTGCCAAAGCGCGGGGGTTGGTCTTTGCCGGCTTCGCCAGAACCATGGCTGCATTTGTGGCAAAATCCCCGTGGCTCGCGTCGCGCGGTGGCTCGACCGTAATCCGATCAATCGGCAGACCCTCCGGCAGTCGGCCATCCGCGACCATACGGGCAAGATGGGTTTTCAACCGGGCTTCGAGGTTGGCAAACAGGTTCATGGGACGCGTGGCCTTTGGTGGGTGTCAGTCAATGGCATAGAGATCGAACTGCCGCCGATGCTCTTCAATTGCCGCTTTGTCGGTCATGGATGCAATAGTGTCTGTGACGATGCCAGCCCGAACAACCGGGTCATCCATCGCCTCTGCCATTCCCTTCTCGCTCAGCAGCAGGTTTGGCCGGGAATCATAGAGGTCGAACAGGTCTTTGATGATCTTCGTCGTTTTGTGACGGCGGCGGTTGACCTGCGGGTGTCGGTATAGGTTGGCGAACAGAAAAGCGCGCAGCTCTTGCAGGTCTTCGTAAATGGCCGGGGAAAAGGCGATAACGGGCCTCTCGTGCGCGCGAATTTCTTCCGGTGAACGGGCCTTTAAGTCCTCCAGCAACGTCCGGCTATGGGCCAGAACATCGCCGATCAGCTCAGAAATCATCCGCCGCGCCACTTCAAAAGCCCGTTTGTCACCGGGCAGTCCGGGGTAGGCTTCATCGATTTCTTTGAGCGCGCGGGCAGGCAGGGCAATATCTTTGAGCGCGGCAAAGTCCAGCAATCCCGCCCGCAAACCATCATCCACATCGTGCGTGTTGTAGGCGATATCGTCAGAAAGCGCGGCGACCTGCGCTTCGGCGCTGGCGTGGGTGTGCAGTTCCAAATCAAACCCGGCAAACAGCCCATCCATGTCCCGAGCCAGATCGCCATAGATCGGCCCGTTGTGCTTGGCGATGCCTTCCAGCGTTTCCCAACACAGGTTCAGCCCGTCATAAGCCGCATAGCGCCGTTCCAACACTGTAACGATCTTGGCGGTGTGAAGGTTGTGATTAAACGACGGCAACCCCCGCTCGTTCAGACAATCCGACAGCGCATCCTCACCCGTATGACCAAAGGGGCTGTGCCCCAAATCGTGAGCCAGCGCCACTGTCTCCCCCAGGTCTTCATTCAGTGACAACGCCCTGCACATGTCGCGCGTGATCTGCGCGACCTCCATGGAGTGCGTCAGCCGCGTACGCAGCGTATCATTCTCATCGCTGACAAAGACTTGAGTCTTGTAAAGCAGCTTGCGAAAGGCCCGACTGTGGATGATTCGATCCCGATCGCGCTGGTGCGGAGCACGCTCTCCACCGTCGCTTCCCGGCTCCCGATGGACGCGGCCACGGGTCGTGGTCGGGTCAACGGCGTATAAAGCAAGGGTAGACATGGCGATTTGACCCCAATCTGCGGAGTTCTCACTTGAAGGATGCGCAGGCACTCCCTACTCTCAATCTATGCCTTTGGATAGACCAGAAGACAGCGCGACTGTCATCCTCACCGCCTCAGCCGCCGCTCGCGTGAAAACATTGCGCGAGATGGAGGGCAATGAAGCATTGAATCTCCGCGTCTCCGTTTTGGGCGGAGGATGCTCTGGGTTCCAGTACAAAATCGACTTTGACGACACCGTCCATGGCGATGACAGTATCTTTGAAACCGACGGCGTAAAGCTGCTGGTGGATGAAACGTCCATGGAGTTCATGGAAGGCGCTGAAGTCGATTTTGTCGAAGAGCTGATTGGCGCGGCTTTCAAGATCAACAATCCAAACGCCACCGCTTCTTGCGGCTGTGGCACGTCATTCAGCGTGTTTTGATCGCGTGAAAGTCGCCAGCTTTAACGTCAACTCCATCCGCGCTCGGCTTGCCAACATCACTGAATGGCTCGACGCGTTCAAACCGGACATCGTTTGCCTGCAGGAAATCAAGGCGCAGGACGAGAACTTCCCCTTTGCCGACATCGAAGCGGCGGGCTACCACGCCAGCATTGTGGGCCAGAAGAGCTACAACGGCGTTGCGGTGCTTTCGCGGGAGCCGGTAGAAACCCGTCTTCGCGCCTTGCCCGGCGACGCTGAAGACGAGCAAGCGCGCTACATCGAAGTCGAGACCCGTGACGGTTTCATTATCGGCGGACTGTATCTTCCGAACGGCAACCCGGCACCGGGCCCGAAATTTGACTACAAGCTCGCATGGATGGATCGCCTCATCGCCCGTGCGCAGGACCTGCTGGCTACGGAACAACCCTTTGTCCTGTGCGGGGATTACAATGTCATCCCGACCGACGCTGACGTTTACAGCCCGACGGCGATGAAAGATGACGCGCTGGGGCGACCTGAAAGCAAGGATCGCCTCTTTACCCTGCTGAACATGGGTCTGACCGACACTTTCCGGGTGTTTGATGAACGACCGGGGCAGTTTTCGTACTGGGATTATCAGCGCGGGGCCTACGATAAAGACCACGGCTGGCGGATCGATTTCATCCTTGCATCCCCGCAAGCCGCTGACCGCTTGACCGGTGCCGGGATCGATCGAACCCCGCGCCCGAAGGAAAAAGCCTCCGACCATACCCCGGTTTGGGCCGAGTTTTCCTGACCCAGCCGCGCTGTTCCGGCGTTTAGGACCAAGACTCCCGACAAAAACTGTGATTTGCTGACGCTCTACAAGATGGTGGGAGGCCGATACCGTGACTGAACTTTGGGAACTTTCCGGAACTGAAACCGCAGCGCTGATCCGTAAGGGCGAACTATCCTGCGTCGATGCCGCACAAGCCAGTATCGACCGCATGCATGCAACAAATCCAAAGCTCAATGCGGTGGTTCAAGACCTGAGCGAACCAGCCTTGGAACGCGCCAAAAAGCTGGATGCGCAAAAGGATGGGCGCGGGGAAATGCATGGCGTTCCCGTCACAGTCAAAGTCAACATCGACCAGAAGGGCTGGGCCAACACCAACGGGGTGGTGGCGTTCAAGGATATGATCGCACCGGGCGACTCCCCGGTGGTGCAGAACCTCGAAGCCGCAGGTGCGGTGATTATTGGCCGCACCAACACGCCGGAATTCTCCATGCGAGCAACCACGGTGAACGACCTGCACGGTCGTACCTTCAACCCCTGGAACGACTGGGCGACGTCGGGTGGTTCTTCGGGCGGAGCATCGTCTGCGGTTATGGGCGGCATGGGTGCATTGGCACATGGCAATGACATCGCCGGCTCTTTGCGCTACCCCGCTGCTGCTGTTGGCGCGGCGACGGTCAAGCCCGGTTTGGGGCGCGTGCCTGCCTTCAACCCTTCCGCCCCCGCAGAGCGGTCCATTCTGGCGCAGCTCATGTCCGTGCAGGGCGTGATCACCCGTGACGTGGAAGACGTTCGCATGGGCATGCGCGCCTTGACGCAATACAACGCCCATGACCCGTGGATGGCGCCGGTCCCGTTTGACGGACCTGCGCTGGACGGGCCAAAGAAGGTTGGGTTCACCCGCCATATGCCGCGTCGGGACATGTCACCGGAAACCGCCGCCGCCCTTGATGCAGCCATGGATGCTCTCAAAGACGCAGGTTACGTCCTCGAAGAGGTCGAACTGCCAAACTTTGATGAAATGATCAAAGACGCAGAGGGCTGCTTCTTTGGTGATTTGCTGGCCCACCTGACACCAGCAGTCCGCGAGTATGGCAGCGCAACGGTCAATAAGATTTTTGACAGCTACTTCGACTATTTCACCGTCTACGAGGGCGATGAACTCATGCAAGGTCTGGGGCGGCGATCAAAGCACGTGCGCGATTACCTGCTGTTCTTAGAGAAATACCCGCTGGTCCTCACCCCGTTCATGCCCGTCTCGACTCAGCCGTGGAACCGCGACGCAGAAGACCTCGAAGGGATGCTCGATCTGATTGGTTCAGCGGTTTACGTCTACTCGATGAACTTCCTCGGCCTGCCAGCGGGCAACATAGCGTCTCATTTTGCCGACGGTATGCCTGTTCCGATCCAGATCATCGGAAAGCGTTTCCGCGAAGATCTGATCCTCGACGCCTGCGAAGCCATCGAACAGCGCGCAGGCCGGATGTATGACCGGCTGAAGGCCGATCCCAATAGTCTGATTGCTGGGATTTGATTGAAAACGGGGTTTGGGCTTAGACCCAGAACCCCTGCTTCTGCGCCCAATCCAGCGCCGCATCCATCATCGCGCGGTCCCAGTGCATGGCCTGCGCGACCGCGGCAACCGCGCCTGCGTCTGCGGCGTTTAGCGTTTCAGCGATAAACTGCTCGTCCGTGGACATGAAGCACAGGTCGTTGAGGACTTCTGCCTGCCCGGACAGGTGCAGCGCACCGCGCACCAGCTCGGTCCACGACGTCCCGCCCCCGCGCCCATCACGAGACTGCAGGTAGCCATCGCTTTCCAGCATCTCAGGCCCAGAAGTAATGCGGTAGGACAAGGCCCCGCCTTCCGTCTCGGTGGTTTCCAGCACGAAAGGCGCGTAGGTCTCGATTTCTTCAGCGTCCGCTTCTTCGCCTTCGGTAAAAGGCTCGTCTTCGTCGCGGATCGTCGTGGCGATGTCTGCAAAGACTGCGCCCATCTCAGAACCTTGCTGGCGTTTGGACCCAAACAAGGATTTCAGAATCTGTTTCATAGTTGATGGAGCAGGGCCACACGGTACCGGGTTGGCCCTGCTCGTCTCTCGTTCTGTTAAATATCAGCGTAAACGTGGGTTTCGCCTTTGCCCCCCGGATGACAAACCGCACCTTTCTCAGCCGAGCCAACGGTCTGAGCGTAGCGCCAGATTGCACCAGAGTTGTAGTTGTGAGAACGCGGCTGCCACTCGGACCGGCGACGCTCCATTTCTTCATCCGAAACATCAACGGTCATGGAACCGGAGACGGCATCGATGGAGATCATATCACCATTCTTGAGCAAGCCAATGGGACCACCCACAGCCGCTTCCGGGCCAACGTGACCAACACAGAAGCCACGGGTCGCGCCGGAGAAGCGGCCATCGGTGATCAGCGCCACCTTGTCACCGCGTCCCTGGCCGTAGATTGCTGCGGTCGTGGACAGCATCTCGCGCATGCCCGGACCACCCTTTGGCCCTTCATTGCGAATGACCAGAACTTCGCCATCCTGATAGTCGCCCTTTTGAACCGCTGCGAAGCAATCTTCTTCACACTCGAACACGCGTGCCGGGCCGGTGAAGCTCTGCTTTTCCATACCAGCAACCTTCACGATTGCGCCCTCGGGTGCGAGGTTCCCGCGCAGACCGACAACGCCGCCGGTCGGGGTGAGGGCTTGTGAAACCGGGTAGACGATCTTGTTGCCCTCGGGGAACTGCACCGCTTCGTGGTTCTCACCGATGGTTTTGCCCGTCGCGGTGATACAGTCCGTGTGGATGTAGCCACCTTCGATCAGCGCCTTGATCACAATCGGAACGCCACCGATCTCGAAAAGGTCTTTCGCCACGTACTTACCGCCGGGCTTCAGATCGGCGATGTAAGGGGTATCGCGGAAAATGTCGCAGACATCGTGCAGGTCAAAATCGATTCCGCACTCGTGCGCAATGGCTGGCAAGTGAAGACCGGCGTTGGTCGAACCACCGGTCGCCGCAACCACGCGCGCCGCGTTTTCGAGCGACTTGCGGGTCACAACATCACGCGGGCGCAGATTCATTTCGATCAGCTTCATCACCGCTTCACCCGACTTGTGGGCATAGGTATCGCGGATCTCGTAAGGGGCCGGCGCGCCGGCGGAATGCGGCAGAGCCAGACCAATGGCTTCAGATACACACGCCATGGTGTTGGCCGTGAACTGTGCGCCACATGAACCCGCAGAAGGACAAGCCATACATTCCAGCAGGTGCAGATCTTCGTCAGACATTTCGCCAACAGCATGCTGACCGACCGCTTCGAACAAGTCCTGAACCGTTACATCACGGCCCTTGAACGTACCGGGCAGAATCGAGCCACCGTAGAGGAACACAGACGGCACGTTCAAACGCACCATCGCCATCATCATTCCGGGCAGCGATTTGTCGCACCCTGCGAGACCAACCAGACCATCGTAACAGTGACCGCGCATGGTCAGCTCGACGGAGTCTGCAATGACCTCACGCGAAACCAGCGAGGACTTCATCCCTTCGTGACCCATGGCGATCCCGTCGGTTACGGTGATCGTCGTGAACTCACGGGGCGTGCCGTGCGCATGCTCAACGCCGCGCTTTACCACCTGTGCCTGACGCGACAAGGAGATGTTACAAGGCGCAGCCTCGTTCCACGTGGTTGCAACGCCGATAAGTGGCTGTGCGATTTCATCGTCACCCAGACCCATGGCGTGCAGGTAAGAGCGGTGCGGCGCACGCTCTGGCCCCATGGTTGTGTGGCGGCTTGGTAATTTCGATTTATCGAACTTTTTGTCAGCGCCCATGATTCCGGACGTCCTCCCCTGAATATCTCAGCTAAAAACCTCTCAGCGCCTCTCCAGCGCCAATTCACGTAGAATTGTTGTAGTGGCCCCTGCGAAGGTTGGCAATTAACCCGACTAATATCAGCCCAGCCTTGACCTTATTGGAACAAGGGGTCACTCCTCTAGTCTATGTCGAATGAAAACCAAACTTTCCTTCGCCATGACTGGTCGCAGATTGAGCGTGTCTTCTACATGACCGCACCGGCGCCTTGCCCCTATCTGCCAAACCGGACCGAGCGGAAGTTGATTACCGCACTGGATCATGGCGATGACGAAGCCTTTGATGCGCTCAGCTGGTCGGGATTCCGTCGCAGTCACGAGATCGCCTACCGCCCGGCATGCCCATCCTGTAACGCCTGCATGTCGGCTCGGATCGACGTTGCCTCTCACACGCCATCGCGAACGCAACGCAAGATCATCAAACGCAACAATGACCTGACCCGTTCGGTGCACGTCAACGAATGCACCCCGGAACATTGGGAGCTTTTCGACCGCTACATCCGTGCGCGCCACGGTGTTTCGGAAATGGCGCTGATGACGCCGGATGATCTGCGCATGATGATCGACCAATCGACGGTGGATACCGGTCTGCTGGAATGGCGGGACAGCGAAGGGGTTTTGAAGGCCTGCATGCTGTTTGACGCCATGGAAGATGGATTGTCTGCTGTTTATTCGTTCTTCTGCCCTGACGAAACGCGTCGCTCGCTTGGCACGTTTTGCATTCTGGATACCGTGGAACACCTCAAGCTTCTGAATCTGCCCAAGTTCTATCTGGGCTACTGGATCAAAGGTTCAGAGACCATGGCTTACAAGATAAATTTCCCGGGTGTGGAGATTCATCGGAATGGCTGCTGGACAGCGGTTGCGCCCGAGCCATCTTCACCCTAATTCCTCATCAACACTCTCATTCGATCATCAGGAAAACCCATGACCGGCCACTTCGCCCCGCTGAACCGTCTGCTTGGCATCATTGCACTCTTACTGTTCGCGGGACTGGCCACAGCCGGGAACGCCTTTGGCGCCGGGGCTGGGGGTGGCGGGCATCACCTGCCCGGTAAGGAACTCAACCTGCTGTGGGTTCTGCCGTTTGCCGGCATTTTGCTGTCGATTGCGTTCATGCCGCTGTTCCTGCCAAGAATTTGGCACCACCATTTTGGCAAGATCAGCGCGTTTTGGGCGCTGTGTTTTCTTGTTCCTTGCCTGTTCGTCTACGGCTTTCCGACCGTCTCCTTCCTCGCGTGGGAAACGTTCATGCACGAATACCTGCCGTTTATCATTCTCCTGTTTGCGTTGTTTACCGTCTCTGGTGGTGTACGGATCAAAGGCTCGCTGGTTGGTACGCCAGTATTGAATACGGGCATTCTTGCCCTTGGTACTGTTCTGGCGTCCTTCATGGGGACGACTGGCGCGGCGATGCTGCTCATCCGCCCCCTGTGTCGGGCCAATGATCACCGGAAGCACCGCGTCCACACCATCGTTTTCTTCATCTTTCTGGTCGCCAACATCGGCGGCTCGCTGTCGCCACTGGGTGACCCGCCGCTGTTCCTGGGCTTCCTGAAAGGCGTCAGCTTCTTCTGGCCGACCCAGGCAATGTTCCTGCCCATGCTGATGCTGTCGATTTTGCTCTTGGCACTCTACTTCGTGGTCGACACGGTTCTGAGCCGTCGCGAAGACGAAATCGTGCCGATGAACAATATTGAAACCGGCAAAGAGGGCGAAAAACTGGGGTTGGAGGGTAGCATTAACCTGCTGCTGCTGGCCGGTGTCGTCGCCTTCGTTCTCTACTCCGGTTTCGCTGCAGACCTGCCAGCGCCATTCGGCACCAAGGCCTACTTCATGGTTTACGACGTGGACATCAAGGTCGCCAACCTGGTCCGCGATGTCGGCCTGGTTGCACTGGCCGGCTTGTCGTTGCTTCTGACGGTGAACGAAAGCCGACGCTTGAACGGCTTTACATGGTTCCCGATCATCGAAGTTGCGACCTTGTTTGCTGGTATCTTCATGACCATCATCCCCGCTCTTTCAATCCTGCGCGCAGGTACCGAAGGTGCTTTGGGGTGGGTTATCGCGGGCGTTACCCAGCCAGACGGAACACCTTTCAACGCCGCCTACTTCTGGGCGACGGGCATCCTATCCAGCTTCCTCGATAACGCGCCGACCTATCTGGTATTCTTCAACACAGCCGGGGGTGACCCGGAACAGTTGATGGGCGAGCTCAGCCAAACCCTGCTGGCGATTTCCGCTGGTGCCGTGTTCATGGGGGCCGTGACCTACATCGGTAACGCGCCAAACTTCATGGTGCGCTCCATTGCAGAAGACCGCGGGATCAAGATGCCGTCGTTCTTCGGATACATGGCGTGGTCCGTGGGGATCCTGATGCCTCTGTTCGTGCTGGTCACCTTCATCTTCTTCAACCCCTTCACCGGGGGTTGATGCCAGCCACTGAGACCACGGCGCAGACCTTAGATTTTGAGCGCCGTGGTTTCCTTGATGATTTCCATCGATAGGCTGGAGGTCACGTTGAACAGGTTAATTCGGCCAATAAATCTTTTGTAAAACAGGTCAAAGTCCCGCGTGCTCGCCACGCGCACTTTCATGATGTAATCGACATCCCCGGCCAGACGATGGCACTCCAGAATTTCCGGCATCTCATTAACGATCTCGGTAAATCGTCCAAGCCAATCGCTTGTGTGCTGATCCGTTCGAATCGCAATGAAAAACGTTTCAGTCAGGCCAATGCTGTCACCATTCAGGATAGCAACTTCACGATCAATTACGCCTGCTGATTTTAGTTTTTTGATCCGATTCCAGACCGGAGACTTCGTTGAACCAATCTGACGCGCGATTTCTTCCAAAGGAAGCGTCGCATCGACCTGAATCAGCCGGAGAATTTTTCGATCTGTTTCATCGAACTGCATTAGCGTTCTTTTCAATCAGCTGTTTTTTAAACTTTATACTGAAATTCCGGTGATATTCAAAATCTTGGCTGAAAAAACCGAATTTATTAGGAAACCATCTGCAAACCCGTCATCAAATTGAGACGCTAATCTTTTTCCCGTGTGACTTACATGCTGCTCGTAATGAATTCCGAAGAACAAACGCCTCAGTGGTCGGTCCAGTCTCAACTTGTCCATCAGGGGCTTGAGCGCTCGGGCTTTGGCGAGACGGCTGAAGCCCTGTATCTGACCTCAGGCTACGTCTACGACAGCGCTGAACAGGCTGAGGCGCGGTTCAAAGGGGAAGACGATGGCTACATCTATTCGCGCTACGGCAATCCGACGGTAAGCCTGTTTGAAAACCGTCTGGCGGCTTTGGAAGGAACAGAAGTCTGCGTCGCGGTTTCAAGCGGGATGGCGGCGATGCACGCTGCCCTCGCCTGCCAGCTGCAAGCCGGTGATCACATCGTCGCGTCCAAGGCCTTGTTTGGTTCCTGCCTGCAAGTCATTACCCAACTGCTTCCTCGTTATGGGATCACCTACACGTTGGTTGACGGTACGGATTTGACCGCTTGGGAGGCTGCGATCACCCAACGGACCAAGGTTTTCTTCTGCGAAACACCCGCGAACCCAACGCTCGCGCTGGTTGACGTTGCGGGCGTGGGCAAGATTGCCAAGGCTGCAGGCATCACCTTTGTTGTCGATAACGCCTTCGCTTCACCGGTGGTCCAGCGCGCAGCACCTTTGGGCGCTGATGTCATCACCTATTCGGCGACCAAGCACATCGACGGACAAGGCCGTTGCATGGGCGGAGCGATTTGCTGCTCTGAGGCCTTTTACAAGGACCACTTGCAGTACTTTGTCCGCCACACAGGTCCGTCTCTATCGCCCTTTAACGCGTGGAACCTCGCCAAGGCGCTTGAAACGCTTGATCTGCGAGTATCCCGCATGGCCAGCAACGCACTGGCCCTCTCCGAATACCTGGAAGGTCACGATGCCATCCACCGCGTGTCTTACCCCGGTCTCCAAAGCCACCCACACCGTGAGATCGCCGAAAGACAAATGCGTAATGGTGGAACGCTCGTGGCCTTTCAGGTTAAGGGTGGCAAAACCGCTGCCTTCAAGGTGCTGAACGCGCTGCGCCTGATCCGCATTTCCAACAATCTCGGCGACAGCAAGTCCCTCGTGACCCATCCCGCCACGACGACACACCGCGTTCTGACCGAAGAAGAGCGGTGGGAAATTGGGATCTCGAACTGTTTGATCCGTTTGAGTGTCGGTCTTGAAGACGTTGAGGACCTGAAAACCGACCTTGCACATGCCCTGTCGGTCATAGACTGATTTTTCACAAAAAAAGGGAGCCGGAAGCTCCCTTTTTTAAATGCGTCATCTCGACGATTTCGGCCTTAGACCCCGAATAGCATGCGGCTTGGGTCTTCGATGTTTTCCTTGACCTTGACCAGGAAAGTCACGGCTTCGCGCCCATCAATGATCCGGTGGTCGTAGGACAGCGCCAAGTACATCATTGGGCGAATAACCACTTCACCGTTGACCGCGACGGGCCGGTCTTCAATTCGGTGCATCCCCAGAATAGCGCTCTGCGGCTGGTTCAGAATTGGGGTGGACAGCATGGAGCCATAGATGCCGCCGTTAGAGATGGTGAAGGTACCACCCGACATTTCCGCCATAGACAGCTTGCCATCCCTTGCGCGCTTTCCAAAGTCCGCAATGGTGGTCTCGATATCGGCAAATCCCAGTTTGTCAGCATCCCGAACCACAGGCACAACCAGCCCGTTCTCAGTCCCGACAGCAACACCAATGTTGTAGTAATTCTTGTAAATGATGTCCGTGCCATAGATCTCAGCGTTAACGGCTGGAAGCTCTTGCAACGCCGCCACACAAGCCTTGGCAAAGAACGACATGAAGCCAAGCTTGATGCCGTATTTCTTCACAAACGCGTCCTGATGCGCTTTGCGCAGGTTCATGACCGCAGACATATCAACATCGTTGAACGTGGTCAGCATCGCCGCCGTGTCCTGCGCTTCCTTCAACCTGCGTGCGATGGTTTGACGAAGGCGTGACATCCGCACGACTTCTTCCTCGCCACCCGGCTGACGCGGAGGCAGCTGATCGGTTGGCGTCAGCCCTGTGGACTTGGTTGCGACAGCGCCAGAAACGTGACCTTCCGGCCAAGAACCAGTCTTAGCTGCTTTCAGCGCTTCTGCAGGCATGACCCGCGCAGCCGGAGAAGCCGCAACGGGCTTCGGTGCCGGTGCAACCGGGGCTGCGGCTGGTGCCGGCGCGGGCGCAGGTGCAGCCTCCACTGGCGCAGGGGTAGCGGCTGCTGCAGGCGCAGCGCCCTCTTCCATCATTCCGAGAATAGCGCCAACTTCGACGGTCGCACCTTCTTCGGCTGACACAGAAGCAACAACCCCATTCGCAGGCGCGCCCACTTCCAGTGTCACTTTGTCGGTTTCCAGTTCCACCAGAGGCTCATCCTGCGCAACGGCTTCGCCCGGCTTTTTCAGCCATTGTGCGACAGTCGCTTCGGTTACAGATTCGCCCAGAACAGGGACGACGATTTCTACAGCCATTCGCTGTTTTCCTTTACCTTATCAGTGCGCGACTAGCGTCGCTTTACCGGACCAACCAAAGCCGCTTCGACCAAGGCCGCCTGTTGTTTTTTATGCAGTGAGCCAGAACCCGTGGCAGGAGACGCCGCAGCCGCACGCCCGGCGTATCCCGCCCGGCCTGCTGGTGCACCAACCTGTTCCAGTACTTCTTCGATGTAGGGGTCAACGTGCGTCCAAGCGCCCATGTTCTTGGGCTCTTCCTGACACCAGACGAACTCACAATGCTTGAAACTCTCCATTTCTTCAGCGAGTGCGATACTCGGGAAGGGATAGAGCTGTTCAATACGAACCAGATGGACATGCTCCAAACCCCGCTGCTCGCGCTCTTCAAGCAGGTCGTAATAGACCTTACCGGTGCAAAGAACGACGCGCTTGGCATCTTTGCGGACATCCATGTTCATGGAGCGGTCTTCGAGCAATACGCGGTGGAACGTGGAGCCGTTCATGAAGTCGGCTTTAGAAGAAACACACCGCTTGTGCCGCAGCAGCGATTTTGGCGTCATGAGGACCAACGGCTTCCGGAAATCACGACGCAACTGGCGACGCAAGATGTGGAAATAGTTGGCCGGGGTCGTACAGTTCGCCACCTGCCAGTTGTCTTCTCCACACATCTGCAGGTAACGCTCCAGCCGTGCCGACGAGTGCTCTGGACCCTGCCCCTCGTAGCCGTGAGGCAGCAACATCACCAGGCCGGACATCCGGAGCCACTTGGCTTCAGCTGAAGAAATGAACTGGTCAATGATGATCTGAGCACCATTGGAAAAGTCGCCGAACTGCGCTTCCCACAGCGTCAGCGCCTTAGGTTCGGTGTAGGAATAACCGTACTCAAAGCCCAGAACGCCCGCTTCAGACAGCGGTGAGTCGATGATTTCCAATCGCGCCTGATCTTCCGTCAGTGTCATCAGTGGCGTGTGGGTTGCTTCGGTCTCCTGATCCGTCAGAACCGCGTGACGTTGGGTGAACGTCCCTCGGCGCACATCCTGACCCGAGAACCGGATCGGCGCGCCTTCCATGAGCAGGGAGCCAAAGGCCATGGCTTCAGCCGTCGCCCAGTCAAAGCCCTCGCCGCTCTCAAACATCTCACGCTTGTTGTCCATCAGGCGGACAACTTTCTTGTTGGGTACAAAATCTGAGGGCATGGACGGAAGTTGCTCGGCAAGAACCATCCATTGTTCGACCGAAAGACCAGTTTTGCCGCGTCGTGGACCGTCTTCAGCGCGCTTCAGCCCCTGCCATGACCCACCCAACCAATCTGCACTGTTGGGCTTATAGGACTGAGCCGCTTCGAATTCTTCAGCCATGAGGCTTTGGAACGCGTCGTGCATTTGTTGTGATTCAGCAGCAGAGACCACGTTTTCAGCTGCGAGCTTATCGGCGTAGAGTTTCCGCGTGGGAACCTGCTGCTTGATCTGCTTGTACATCAGCGGCTGGGTGAACGCCGGCTCGTCGCCTTCGTTGTGACCAAAGCGGCGGTAACAGAACATGTCGATGACAACGTCCTGTTTGAATTCCTGCCGGAACTCAGTAGCAATCCGCGCAACGTGAACGACGGCTTCGGGGTCATCGCCATTGACGTGGAAAATTGGTGCCTCGATTGCCTTGGCGATGTCGGTACAGTACGGGCCAGGCCGAGCGTTGACCGGGTTGGTGGTAAAGCCGATCTGGTTGTTGACGATGAAGTTGATGACGCCGCCGGTGCGGTATCCCTTCAACCCGGTCAGGTCCAGCACTTCTGGCACCAGTCCTTGCCCGGCAAAGGCTGCATCCCCGTGCAGGAGAATAGGCATCACCTTGGTCCGTTCGGTGTCCCCATGCTGGTCCTGCTTGGCGCGGGTTTTTCCCACAACCACGGGATTCACAGCTTCCAGGTGCGACGGGTTAGGATTCAGCGACAGGTGTACCGTCTCCCCATCGAATTCCCGATCAGCCGAAGAGCCGAGGTGGTATTTCACGTCACCCGAAGCATTGATGTCATCAGGGAAGGCAAAACCGCCGAGGAATTCATTCAAAATCGCGCGGTAAGGCTTGTTCATGAAATTGGCAAGCACGTTCAAACGACCGCGGTGCGGCATGCCAAGCACAACTTCTTTCAGGCCCAGCTGAGATCCACGCTTGAGGATCTGCTCCAGAGCCGGAATCATGGATTCACCACCATCAAGGCCGAAGCGCTTGGTGCCTGGGAATTTCTTGTCGAGGAAGTTCTCAAAACCTTCGGCGTGGGTCAGACGTTCCAGGATCGCCTTTTTACCCATCTCGGTGAAATCAGTCTTGTTTTCGATGCCCTCGATGCGCTCTTGAACCCATGCTTTCTGCACGGGGTCCGTGATGTGCATGAACTCAACACCAATTTTCCCGCAGTAGGTCGCGCGACAGCGATCAAGGATCTGCTGCACCGTAGCGTATTCGCCAATCCCCAACACGTTGTTGATGTAGACTTCGCGGTCCATGTCCGCCGGGGTAAAGCCGTAAGTCGCGGGGTCTAGCTCTTCGTGCTCTTCCTGCTTTTTTAGGCCCAAAGGATCCAGATCAGCCTTCAAGTGCCCGCGAATTCGATAGGCGCGGATCATCATCAGAGCCGCAACAGAATCCTGAGTGGCGCGCTTTGCCGCTTCCTGATCCAAACTGCCGGCAGCTTGGCCTTTTTTCTTGGCTGCTGCAGCGCGCTCGGCTTCTTCTTCAGCGCTTAACGCGCCGACGATGCGGGTGCTGCGGGCTTTCCAGCTTGGACCGTTGAAATCGCCAAACAAGGCGGCTTCATCTTCGCTCAAAGCTGCAAAAAATTCCTGCCAGTTGGAGTCAACGGCTTCGGGGTTTTGCGAATAAAGGGCAAACAGTTCTGCGATATAAGAAGCGTTAACGCCCGTCAGCGCGGAGAGGGGGTCGTCGTATGAGGCTGCGTCACCAGCCTGATCCAGCGGTGCCATTGGTTTCCTGTCTCTACAATGTTGCGGACCAGCCGAAATAAGCTGACTGCAAATAAGCACAAAGTTTCTGTGCCCTTAGATGTACGCCTCTATGAGAAGAATTAAAAGCGCCCCTTCCTGCCGTATCTGCGACCACTGCAAGGCCGAACTTGCATGGCTTGCACATTCCATGGAGTTTTCACTTGAAGGACTCCAAGGAATCGATTCCCGACTCCAATATCGCATTATGCGAGATGCTACCGCTATCCGTCGTAATAACGCCTACTTACGCGAATTCACACCATAAAAACACGTCAAATCATGGACTTAATCCCCGAGTTAGCAGCTTATGGGTGCAAATTTGTAAGTCTGAACAGCGTGCAGCGGACGAACTCGTGTTTGACGGGTTTTGCATTCTGCAACGGACACTTGGGTATTTGACAATACGTCTCACTGGGATTTGAGGGACGACGCGATGCGACGTTTTCTGAAGAAGGGTCCGGCTTTGCTTGCCGTGGCCTCTGCAACCTTTCTGATCGGCTGCGAAGCCATGGAAAATGGTGAAGTTGCTTCACAGCGGCTTCTCAAGGGTCACGGCTTCCATGGCGAAGGCGACTATGTCGAACTGGCTGCTTCCACGGTTGAACGGCCCTTCGGTCAGCCTGCTGTGGCAACAACCAAAGGCATGACCGAGTTCCTCTGGGACAACAACGTTCGGGCACTCATCGTTTCCAAAGGCGATGACGTTGTGTTCGAAGCCTACTCCGGCGATCACGATGAAACGACGCTGTGGAACATGCACGGCATCAGCACGACCATGATCTCAACGGCTGTGGGCGCTGCGATAAAAGACGGAAAGATCCAGTCGCCAGACGAATATATCTCGCTGCATTTGCCCGAATACGGTGGTTCCGGGCTCACATGGCGGCACCTGCTGACCATGACACCCAATATCAAATACCGCGAGACGCCTTTTTCTCCGGTTTCTCAAACCGCACGACTGTTCACTGACGATGATTTCTCTGATCTCGTCCACCAGCCAGAATTCAATGAAGCGCTGCAACCGGGTGAGGAGTTTCAGTACAGCTCCCTGACAGCGCAAATCATGGCCGAGGCTCTGGAAGTTGTTTACGACGCGCCAATCGAGCGGATTATCACCAATGAAGTTTGGTTCCCCATGCGCTCTGAGCTGGCTGCTCAGTGGTCTGTTTCTGAAGAAGAACGGCAGGCGCGCGCAGGTTACGGCCTGTACATGACGTCTCGCGACATGTGGCGCTTGGGCCGCTTCCTTGCGACCGATATCCAGCATCAGGTGGACCCCGAATTCCTTGCAGAGATGCAAGGCCCAGTGGCTGGAAAAGGCCGCTTCTTCAAACGCACCGAATCCCGGCTCATGTCCGAAGACTGGGGTTACGGTTTTGGTACATGGTTCGTGAAATTCCCGCTGAACGGCAAACTCGTCGCGGGTTACGGATCCATCGGCTTTGGAGGCCAAACCATCCTCAACGTTCCAGAATACGATCTGACGATTGCAGTGATGGCACAAATGCCCCCTCAAGGCGGTCGGGCTGCGTTCTTCCAGTCAGTATTGGAGCACGCACTCAATCAGGAAGGCTAATGCGAAAATTCTGATCCCTTTTCGCAGGAGCCTACGCTTCTCTTTACCTTAAAAAGGCGGCTATCCCCCCAAGGATGCCGCCTCTTTTTTTGTTTTTTATCAGGGAATTAGGACGTTTATCCCAGCGCCTTGATCATGGCCTCGCCCAGTCCTGCCGGGCTGTCGGAAACCACGTAACCCGCCGATTTCATGGCTTCGATCTTCGAACCAGCATCACCCTTGCCACCGGCAATAATCGCCCCTGCGTGGCCCATGCGCTTGCCCGGAGGCGCGGAAACACCGGCAATAAAGCCGACAATTGGCTTTTGAACCTTTTGAGAGGCGTAGAATTCTGCCGCCTCTTCCTCAGCAGAACCGCCAATCTCACCAATCATGATAATCCCGGCTGTTTCATCGTCCTGCAGGAACAGCTCAAGACAATCAATGAAGTTGGTACCGTTAACCGGATCACCGCCAATGCCGATACAGGTCGATTGACCAAGGCCAGCCGCGGTGGTTTGCGCAACCGCTTCGTAGGTCAGCGTACCAGAGCGCGACACAATCCCGATCTTGCCACGGCGGTGAATGTGCCCCGGCATGATGCCAATCTTACACTCGTCTGGTGTAATCACACCCGGACAGTTCGGACCGATGAGCCGCGTTTTGGAACCGGACAGTGCCCGCTTCACCTTCACCATATCCAGCACCGGAATGCCTTCGGTAATGCACACCACCAGCTCAATTTCCGCTTCAATCGCTTCCAAAATGGAATCCGCAGCGAAGGGTGGAGGAACGTAGATTACGGACGCATTGGCTTCTGTTGCGTGCTTGGCCTCAGCCACCGTGTTGAACACCGGCAGGTCAAGGTGCTGTTGCCCCCCCTTCCCCGGCGTAACACCGCCAACAACTTTTGTGCCGTAAGCCAAAGCCTGCTCAGAGTGGAAAGTCCCCTGTGAGCCGGTAAAGCCTTGCGTGATGACGCGCGTATTTTTGTCAACGAGAACGGCCATGTTACGCAGCCTCCTTCACGGCTTTGGTAATCTTGTCAGCAGCATCGGCGAGGTTGTCAGCCGGGATAATGGTCAGGCCGGAATTCGCCATGATTTCCTTGCCCTTTTCCACGTTTGTCCCTTCCAGTCGAACCACCAAAGGAACGGAAAGGCTGGTTTCACGCGCAGCAGCAACCACACCGCTCGCGATGATGTCGCACTTCATGATGCCGCCGAAAATGTTGACCAGAATGCCCTTAACATTTGGGTCTGACAGGATGATCTTGAACGCAGCCGTCACACGCTCTTCCGTCGCACCGCCACCCACATCCAGGAAGTTCGCAGGCTCGGAACCATAGAGCTTGATGATGTCCATTGTTGCCATCGCAAGGCCGGCACCATTGACCATACAGCCAATTTCACCATCGAGTTTGACGTAGTTCAGATCCCACTGAGCGGCTTCCAGCTCAGAGGCGTCTTCTTCGTCTTCGTCCCGCAGCGCCTCAACGTCTTTGTGACGGAAGAGCGCGTTGTCATCAAAACCGACTTTGGCGTCCAGAGCGACCATTTCACCGGCACCCGTGACCACCAGCGGATTGACCTCAACCATTGCACAATCCAGCTCAGTGAAGGCCTTGTACATGGCAAACAGGAACTTGGTCGCAGACTTGATCTGCGCCCCTTCAAGCCCGAGGCCAAAGGCGATGGACCGGGCGTGGTGGCCCTGAATACCGGTTGCCGGGTCAATATCCACCTGCATGATTTTCTCAGGCGTTTCTTCGGCCACCGTCTCGATGTCCATACCACCCTCAGTCGATGCGACGATGGTAATGCGTGAGGTCGCTCGGTCGACGAGGAAGGACAGATACAGCTCCCGCGCAATATCGCAGCCGTCTTCGACATACAGGCGCTTTACTTCTTTTCCATCTGGCCCCGTCTGCTTGGTCACCAGAGTATTACCCAGCATGAAATCAGCTGCGGCCTTCACGTCTGCTACAGACTTCACCACCCGAACGCCGCCACCGGTTTCCCGCTGTGGGTCATTCTGGAAGTGGCCTGCGCCGCGTCCACCTGCGTGAATCTGCGATTTCACAACATAGATTGGACCACCAAGCTTTTCCGCCGCGGCGACAGCCTCGTCGGGCGTAAAGGCAACACCGCCGTCAAGGACGGCAACACCGTACTTTTTCAGCAGCTCTTTGCCCTGATACTCATGGATATTCATGGAAAGGAAGGCTCCCTATCGTTTGGTTTTTTGTCCTCGGTGGTGGGACAATCTCAAGCCAAAAACACCTGCGCGCAGGCGTCGCGTCTTGAGCAGCCGAAGTCGCATGCACATTACGCCCGAGGCGGCATGGGTCAATGCGCGCACAGTGCTTATCGGTAACGCGCCAAACGAATACGGGTCAGTTGTTTAACGGGGCTTAGGGAAGCTCGTTAGCGTTCGTGACCAAGGCTCTAGCGTTCTTCCGCATTGGGGTTTTTCACCCAAGTATCATGGAGTGCGGCCTTGCCCGTCGTCGTGTCCTGAACGAATAGGCTTTCCAACTCCTCATGCGCCGCCCTGATGATCCGAACCCGTTCGGCTTCTTCCATGTTCTCAAAATCCATTGTTGCCTGTCGATCGATCAACTCGCGGTCATAGGCGCGGAAGTTATTGGCGGCTCGTCGAGCGGCGTAGGGTTTGGTCCCCAGTTGCTCCAGCGCATGACGGGACATCTGCATGGCGCCGTCAAACGTCTCACGGACAACGTCGTCAGCACCCGCGCGAAAGAGCGGCAGTGCATCCTGCCGACCCCGCGCCCGCGCGACAATTTTCAGCTGCGGGTAATTGTGCCGAGCCATTTCGACGATTTGCTGCGCCTTTTGCGGCTCATCAACCGCAACAATCAGCAAGCGAGCTTTGCCCGCCCCAGCGCTTTCCAGCAGATCAAGACGGGATGCATCGCCATAGAAAGACTTGAGGCCAAAGCGCCGCATGAACTCAACCTGATCCGGGTTGTAATCGAGCACGGTTGCCTTGATCCCCTGGCTCAGCAGAAACCGGGTGATGATACTCCCTACCCGCCCCAAACCGGCGATGATGACGGCGTGTTCTTCGTCCGGCACGTCTTCATCGCGCTGCGCTTGACCGGCGCGTAGCCTTGGCTGGATGACCAATTCGTTCAGCATGACCAACAGCGGCGTAACCACCATGGACAGCGCCACAACCAAGGTGAAACGGTCCGTGATGCTGCGCGGCAGCACCTCTTCACTGATCATGAAGCCAAAGAGCACAAAGGCGAATTCTCCGCCCTGTGCCAGCAACAGTGCAAAGGTAATGCGGCTTCCAATGTCGAGCCGGATCAACGTACCCAGCGCAAAGATGATTGCGGCTTTCAGGACCACCAGCCCGACCAGCAACCCGACGATGGTCAGGGGTTCGGCGAGCAGAATGTTGAAATTGATCTGAGCACCAACCGTGATGAAGAACAGGCCCAGCAACAGCCCTTTGAACGGTTCAATGTCGCCTTCCAACTCGTGACGGTACTCACTATCGGCCAGAACCACACCAGCGATGAACGTCCCCAGCGCCGCTGACAACCCGATTGCACCCATCAGGAAAGCGATGCCCACCACGATGAGCAAGGCGACAGCCGTAAAGAGCTCCCTGATTCGCGTCCGTGCGACAGTCCGGAATACGGGGCGCAGCAGATACCGCCCGCCAATAATGATCCCGGCAATCACGGCAATAGACACCACCGCTTGCCCCCACGCGGGCAACAGAGCCGTCAGGTCAAACAGGGAGTCCGTCGATGCGCCGTGATGATCGTCGTGCCCATGATCGCCCCCTTTGGCGGTTTCCGAATGAAACCCTCCAGCATGCGCCAGAAACGGCAGAGCTGCCAAAATCGGGATAACAGCGATATCTTGAAACAGCAGTACGGAGAAAGAATTCTGTCCGGCGGGTGTGCCTAACTCATTCTTTTCATTAAGTGTTTGCAGCACAATGGCCGTCGATGACAGCGCCAGGGCCAGCCCCAATGCCAGTCCCATTTTCCAGTCCAGACCAAAGGCCATACCCGCGACAGTCATGACCAGCGCGGTAATGCCAACCTGCGCCCCACCAACCCCAAGGATCGGAACGCGCAGCCGCCACAGCTTTGCTGGTTCAAGCTCCAGCCCGACCAAAAACAGCATCATCACAACACCAAACTCGGCGATATGGGAGATCGAGACGGCATCCACGCCAAGCCAGCCCAAGATCGGCGCGATGATGACCCCCGCAATCAAATAGCCCAGGACAGACCCAAGCCCGAGCCTCTGCGAGATCGGTACGGCGATTACAGCAGCCGCAAGGAATAACGTAGCGAGAAAAAGGAACGAAGAAGTCATCAGGCGACCTTTCCAGCAACAGCAGAGTGCCGAGCCAGCAGGGACGACAGACGATTTTCATAGGTGTCGAAAAAGGCTTCTCTGGCCTCGTCGGAAACGTGATTGGCGTTGTGCAGAACCAAGGGCGGCTCATAGATCATCCCGCACAGATTGGCCGTCGCCTCAAAAGGGCGAAGCAGTTCGGGCATGGTGAATTTGTTGTGACCGGAGGCGGAATAGGCGCTTTCTGCACCGCCTGTTGTGATGACGGACTGAAGCGATTTTCCTTTGAGGGCAGAACCATTCTCGCCGTAAGCCCAACCGTGCTCCAAGACCACGTCGAGGTATTCCCTCAGCAAAGCGGGGCACGAGTACCAATGGAAGGGGTGCTGCAGGACGATAACGTCTGCTGCCTCCCAAATCTCCTTCTCACGCTGAACGTGAACGTGGAATTCGGGATAAAGGTCATAGAGACGCCGAACCTGAATGTCGGTCTTGGTCTCAATCCGGCGCGCCATCATTGCACCAGTCCGAGAGCCTTCTTCGGCAGGGTGAGCGAATAGGACGACAGCAGAAGCGGTCATGCTTGTTCCTTGGCTGTGCTTACCGCGATCAGTCAAGGATCTGAAAAACGAAAAGCAGCGTCACTTCATCACTGAAGCACACGCTGCTTTCCGAAAATGCTAACCTGTTAAACGGCTCTAGCCGAGGGCGGCTACGGCGTCGTTCAGGCCCTTCACTGCATCAACGGATGCGTTGAACATTTCTGTCTCCTGATCCGTCAGCGGCAATTCGACGATGCGCTCGACACCCTCTGCACCGATGATCACAGGAACACCAACGTACATATCGTCCACTCCATATTGGCCGTTGAGCTTGGCGGCGCAAGGCAAGAGTCTCTTTTTGTCTTTCAGGTAAGACTCAGCCATGGAAATCGCTGACGAAGCTGGCGCGTAGAATGCTGAACCCGTACCCAGCAGAGCGACGATTTCACCGCCTCCCTTGCGGGTCCGGTCAACAATAGCGTCAACGCGGTCCTGCGTGATCCAGCCCATTTTGATCAGGGTCGGCAGATCAATACCTGCGACCGTGGTGTAGTTGACCACAGGAACCATGGTGTCGCCGTGGCCACCCAGAACAAAGGCGGAGACGTCTTCAACGGAGACATTCATTTCGTCTGCCAGGAAGTGACGGAAGCGCGCGCTGTCCAGGACACCGGCCATGCCAACTACCTTGTGCGCCGGGCAACCCGACGCTTCCTGAAGCACCTTGACCATCGCATCCAGCGGGTTGGTGATACAGATGACAAAGGCATTTGGTGCATGCTCTTTGATGCCTGCGCCGACCGCGTTCATAACTTTTACGTTGATGCCCAGCAGATCATCGCGGCTCATGCCCGGCTTCCGCGCAACACCTGCCGTAACGATGACAACATCTGCGCCAGCAATGTCAGAGTAATCTGCCGTGCCGGTCATGTTTGCGTCGAAACCTTCCACTGGTGCAGCTTCAGCAATGTCCAGCGCCTTACCCTTTGCGACGCCATCGGCCAGATCGAGCAGAACCACGTCGCCCAAATCTTTCATCCCAGCAAGCAAAGCAAGCGTACCGCCGATATTGCCGGCACCAACGAGTGCAATTTTATTCCGAGCCATTCCTTCGTCCTTTCACATTGGGAAAGCGGCGGTGAACCGACCATCCCATTCAAATCCCCCACAGGCGCGCTCGAGTCTCCCCAACGGGACATCGATTCAGGCGCGAATCAGCCAGTGAGCGTCGATATTTCGCAGATCCGTTGACTTGCTAAAGCGGCTGTTTCGGCGTGACAAGCCACTTAGAGCGTAGTTGTGATTTGCAAGCCGCACCGAGGTTGCCGCTCACTTGTCCCAATATGGGAATTTCGAACCTATCTTTTTTTGAGAATACATATTTACTCCGTCAAACACGAATTTTAGAGCAATTTTGATCAGCCAAAAAAGAAATCCGTGATTTCAGTTACCTACAAAAAAGTCGCATAATTTTTTTGTTGAATCGCATAACTTGGCATCCCTGTTGCGGGTTAAATCCTGTCTTTGGTGTTGCGCAGTTTTCAGTGTGCGCCTCTGATTGTTTGATAGCTCTTCTTGCAGCCGACTGGAGACGCGGACATTCGCGTCTCCTTTTTTTTTGCGCAATGGGGCCGACCGCATTACCACTCTCCAAACAACTCATCCTCACACCGAAAGGGACTCGACCATGTCCGGAACGATCGATGCACGCCTTGGCGAACTGAATATTACTCTGCCGCCCGCAACCGCCCCTGTCGCCAATTACGTCCCTGTCACCCGCTCGGGGAATCTGCTGTTTGTGTCCGGTCAGGTTTCGCTCGCAGACGGCAAACCGGTTGTCGGCAAATTGGGTGAGAATACCAGCGTAGAGGAAGGCGCTGCTGCCGCGCGGCTCTGTGGGTTAGCCATCATCGCTCAGGTGCAAAAAGCACTGGAGGGCGACCTTGATCGCGTTGTGCAGGTTGTGAAGCTGACCGGTTTTGTAAACTCGACCGCAGACTTCACAGATCAGCCAAAAGTCATCAACGGCGCGTCGGACCTCATGGTTGATGTCTTTGGCGACAAGGGTCGGCATTCCCGTGCGGCTGTTTCTGCGGCTGCTCTGCCGCTTGGCGTTGCTGTGGAAATCGAAGCCATCGTGGAAGTTGCCTAGATGACGCTCCCAAATTCAGCGCCTGCTGTCACACCGCGTCAGCGGGTGCTGAAGCCTGAACAAATTCGGGCAATATTCGAGGTATTTCAAGGGATTGAGCCAGAGCCTAAGGGCGAACTTGACTACGTGAACGCCTATACGCTGGTGGTCGCAGTCGCTCTATCCGCGCAAGCAACCGACGTGTCTGTCAACGCCGCGACAAAGGCTTTGTTTGCCAAGGTCCAGACGCCGCAACAAATGCTGGATCTGGGCGAAGATGCCCTAAAGGAGCACATCAAGACCATCGGTCTGTATAACGCCAAGGCCGCCAACGTCATGAAAGCGGCGCGGATTCTGGTTGATGATTTTGGGGGCGAAGTACCAGAGGATCGCGCAGCGCTCGAAAGCCTGCCCGGAGTGGGTCGAAAAACGGCGAACGTCGTCCTGCAAATGTATTGGGGGCATCCCACCATCGCAGTCGATACCCACGTTTTCCGCGTTTCCAACCGCATGGGTATCGCCGCAGGCAACAACCCCGATCAGGTTGAAGACGGACTGAACAAACGGGTTCCCGATGATTTCAAGAACCACGCTCACCACTGGTTGATCCTGCACGGTCGATACCTGTGCAAGGCACGAAAGCCGGAGTGCTGGCGCTGTCCCGTCGTCGACTGGTGCTGCTTCAAGGACAAAACCCCCGCGCCAGCGCCTGCGAAAGCAAAGAACTGAGGCATTTTTGCCTGTTTTTTTGCCTTGCTATCGTGACACAAAAGCACAGGTTATTTTCTGAATACGCCAGCCCAATTTGAGGATTCGTCCAACCCCATGACCGACCCTGAAGCGCGACTGCAAATTCGGACAATTGGCAGTCTTTCCGAGATTGCACCCGAAGCCTGGGACGCCTGCGCAGGTCAGTCTAACCCTTTCGTAAAACACGGTTTTTTGTCTGCGCTGGAAGATAGTGGTTCAGCGACAGCGGAATCTGGCTGGGCGGCGCAACACGTTATTCTCGAAGATACGGAGACAAGCGCAGTTCTGGGCGCTGTACCGCTCTATGTCAAAAGCCACTCTTACGGCGAGTATGTTTTCGACTGGGGTTGGGCCGATGCTTACGAGCGCGCGGGTGGTCGTTATTATCCCAAAGCTCAGGTCTGTGTTCCTTTTACCCCGGCCACGGGACCAAGATTACTGCTGGGCGACGCTTCAGACAGCGAGACGCACAAAATTCTGGGCGATGCGATCATCTCTGTCGCGCAGCAGCTGAGGCTTTCAAGTCTGCACGTCACCTTCCCCAATAAGTCAGAATTCGATGCCCTTGGGGAACTGGAACACTATGAGCAAAGACTGGGGCTCCAATACCATTGGGAGAACCGAGATTACCGCAGCTTCGACGACTTTCTTGGTGAGCTGAATAGCCGAAAACGTAAAGCGGTGAAAAAGGAACGCCGGGAAGTCGCAGAGCTGGATGTCGATATCCGCGTCCTCTCCGGTCACGATATGACGGAAGCCCTGTGGGACGCCTTTTTTGACTTCTACCGAAACACTTCAGACCGAAAATGGGGTCAGGCCTATTTAACGCGCTCGTTCTTTTCACTCTTGGGCGAGCGCTGCCCGGATGATGTCGTGATGGTCATGTGCTTTGAGCACGGTCAGCCGGTTGCGGGTGCATTGAACCTGCGCGGCGGTGATACGCTCTATGGCCGCAACTGGGGGTGTTCTGAGGACCACAAATTCCTGCATTTTGAGGCGTGCTACTATCAGGCGATAGACTATGCCATCCGCCATGGATTGCAGCGGGTCGAGGCAGGCGCGCAAGGGTCGCACAAGGTTCAGCGTGGCTATTTACCGAGTGCGACTTACTCGCTGCACTGGATCGCGGATCCAGCGCTAAGAAGTCCGGTTGCCAACTTCGTCAGGCATGAGCGAGAGCAAATTGGACACCAGATCGCGGGCATGCTGGAGCACGATAACCCCTACCGCAAAGCCGATAAATGAAGCGCTCAAGCTTCAGAGGATGATCCCGCTTCACCAGCCTCAGCCGCAGCCGCATCGTCGGACACGGCGGCACGGGCCAGCTCATCATCAAGACCGCGACCAAGCCACAAGAAGAACATGCGGAAGTCGCTGATGAGCGACCAGATCGGGTGCGTAAAGGTTGCCGGGCGGTTTTTCTCGATCAGGAAATGACCGAGCCAGGCGAAAAAGTAGCCGCAAACCACGGCCAATATCAGCGACGGCCAGTGCAGGTTCAGCAGAAAGTTAAAGGCAAAGATGATCGCCCCGCCCGTTCCGATGAAATGAAGGACGCGGGTATTGGATTTGCCGTGCTCCTGAAGGTAATAGGGCCAGAATTCAGCGTAATCGGATTTACGTTCAGCCATGGTGGTGGTCTCCTGTCTGGAATGGCTCAGTGACGTTACTCTGAAGTCCCATTAGTACAAATTTTATCTATTTTGTCCAGCTTGCTTCGGAGTTGCTCGACACTCTCTAGCGCCATCGAGAAATCGTTGTGGCAGGTAGCGAGCTGATTGCGGGCCTCGATCCTGGCATTCGCCTCTGTCTCGGCCTGACTTTTCCAGTCTACCAGTTCTTGAAGAAGATTTTCAGCCCTTGCATCGGCGGCAAGGCGAGACTGCAGGAGCTCATTTGATGAACATGCCAAAGTGCTTCTGCCTCGGTGTGGGCGATAGCCTGCATTTCAATCTGATTGCGTAGGCGATCCAGCTCGGGTTGGACCATGTATCGGGTGAGCCCCGCGCCCAAAGACAAGCCAAAGACCAAAGCCACCGCTGAAAAAGCCAATCGCCACAGCATGTTACCGCCCTTTCACAAAAGCAAACGGCCACGAAAACAGATTTCTCGTGGCCGCTTAAATGTCCCTGAGGACTGCGCGTGTCGGGAAGTATGCTCGCGTTACTTCACGGACTCTCCGCTGTCTTCATCTTCAGGAGCAGGCAGTTTGGCCACTTCTTCAATCGCCGCAGACGGGAATTCGAAAACGAATTCACTACCATTCCAATCAATAAGCACAGAACCACCATTCTGCAACCGACCGAAGAGCAATTCATCGGCAAGAAGCTTCTTGATCTTGTCCTGAATGACCCGCGCCAGAGGCCGCGCGCCCATCAGACGGTCATAACCCTGCTCACCCAGCTCAGTCCGTGCCGTTTCCGTCAGACGGATGGTCACGGAACGATCAGAAAGCTGATTTTCCAGCTGCAGGATGAACTTTTCAACCACACGACCAATGGTCTCTTTGCCCAGCGCTGCGAATGGAATAACGGCATCCAGACGGTTGCGGAATTCCGGCGTGAACAGTCGCTTGATTGCTTCAGTGTCCTCGCCTTCCTTCACGGAAGACCCAAAACCGATGGCCGCCTTTGACATTTCCGAGGCCCCGGCATTGGTGGTCATGATGATGACGACGTTTCTGAAGTTCACAGACTTGCCGTTTGCATCCGTCAGTTTGCCGTGATCCATGACCTGCAGCAGGATGTTAAACAGATCCGGATGCGCCTTCTCGATTTCATCCATCAGCAAGACGCAGTGCGGCTGCTGGTCAACCGCATCCGTGAGCAAGCCGCCCTGATCAAAACCGACGTAGCCCGGCGGTGCGCCGATCAGCCGCGAAACGGTGTGACGCTCCATATATTCCGACATGTCAAATCGGATCAGTTCGACACCCATGGTGTGCGCCAATTGCTTGGCAACTTCGGTCTTACCAACACCCGTAGGGCCGGAGAACAAGAATGCACCAATGGGCTTTTCCGGTTCACGCAGTCCAGCCCGCGACAGCTTCATCGCCGTGGAAAGCGCATCAATCGCGTCGTCCTGCCCGTAAACCAGGCGCTTCAGGTCACGCTCAAGTGTTTTGAGCATTTCCTTATCGTCCTTGTTGACGGTCTTCGGCGGGATCCGGGCGATTTTCGAGACGATGGCTTCGATCTCCTTTACGCCAACAGTCTTCTTGCGCTTAGACGGCGCAGCAAGCTTGGTGGCAGCACCCGCTTCATCCAACACGTCAATGGCTTTGTCCGGCAGCTTCCGATCCCCGATGTAGCGGTTCGACAGTTCCACTGCGGTGCGGATCGCTTCGTTTGTGTAGCGAATGCCGTGGTGTTCTTCGTAGCTCGGCTTCAGACCGCGTAGGATCTTGACCGCATCCTCGACCGAAGGCTCGTTGACGTCGATTTTCTGGAAACGCCGCACCAGCGCCCGGTCCTTTTCAAAGTAGGAACGGTATTCCTTGTAGGTGGTCGAACCGATGGTCCGCAATTCACCCGCAGCTAAGGCTGGCTTCAACAGGTTTGACGCATCCATGGCTCCGCCAGAGGTTGCACCAGCCCCGATCACCGTGTGAATTTCGTCGATGAACAAGATCGCACCGTCAAAGGCGTTGATCTCGTCGATCACGGCTTTCAACCGCTCCTCAAAATCACCCCGGTAGCGCGTACCGGCGAGCAGAGCGCCCATATCCAGGGAAAAGATCGTGGCGTCTTGCAGAACTTCCGGCACTTCGCCGTCCACAACCTTTTTGGCAAGACCTTCTGCAATCGCAGTTTTGCCGACGCCGGGGTCACCAACGTAGAGTGGGTTATTCTTGGTGCGGCGACAGAGTACCTGAATGGTCCGCTCGACCTCCAGATCGCGTCCGATCAGCGGGTCAATTTTACCCTCTCTGGCGCGCTCGTTCAGGTTCCGGCAGTATTGTTCCAGCGCTTTGGTTCCAGGCTCTCCCGCACCTTCCATATCCTCATCATCCGCGCCACGAATGCTGCGGGTTTCGGATAGATCCTTGTTTTTGGCGATGCCGTGAGAGACGAACTGCACCGCATCAAGCCGGGACATACCGCGTTCCTGAAGGAAATAAACGGCGAAGCTTTCCCGTTCCTGAAACAGGGAAATCAGGACATTTGCACCCGTCGCCTGCCCTCGCCCTGATCCCTGAACATGAAGAATGGCTCGCTCGAACGCGCGCTGGAAGGACATGGTCGGACGAGGGTCAACACCATCATCGCGGACCAGATCATCAAGCTCGTTTGCGAGAAAGGTTTTAACGGCATCCGTCAGTTCTTCGACGTCGACGTCGCACGCGCGCATGACTTTTTCCGCATCCGGGTCGGAAATCAGCGCCAGAAGCAAATGCTCAAGCGTGCAGAATTCGTGGTTCAGTTCGGCTGCCGCGGCCAATGCGCGGCGGAGGGTTTCTTCAAGCTCTGTTGAGAGCATCAGCTATCCTAACTCTTAGTCGTCTTTTTCCAATGTGCACTGCAAAGGATGTTGGTGTTTCCGCGCATAGTCTACCACCTGCGTCACCTTGGTTTCGGCAACTTCGAAGGTATAGACGCCACAAACGCCAACGCCTTGCTGGTGCACATGCAGCATGACCTGGGTCGCGGCTTGGGCGTCCATGTTGAAAAACCGTTCCAGCACGTCGACAACGAATTCCATCGGTGTGTAATCGTCGTTCAGCAACAGTACTTTGTACATGCTGGGTTTCTTTGTGATGGGTTTAGCTTCAAGTACCGTCGCGCCGCCGGGGGCGTTCGGTTCGTCTCCCTTACCCGGTGGTGTGGAAGGTGGGTCTGAAGCAAAAATGTCCAGCGACATGGGGTCCTGATCCGTGTTGGTGTTCACGTGTGATTAAAGCCAATATGGAACGACTTTCGCCGCCTGTTAATGGTTGAGTCGACTTCAGGGCCAGTTTCATCTGTCAAACGTCGATAATGTACGGAGAAACCACGCGACAAACCGGCCTTATCGGTAGAAGAAACCTTGCGAAGACGACTTGAGTCTCGTCACACCCCAAAATTTCCCGTCAAGCAGAAGTAAGTGTCAGGTCCGTGCGATTCAATGGGCGGAGGGATTTCCGCGTCAAGATGACATGGATTCATCGCACCTAAGGCCGAAAAACCTTGACCAATGCGAGGTGCGAGGGGTGATGTGGTGCAGGGGAAAGTTACATCACCCCTCTGATTTCCCCATGCTGCACAGGCGAACCGCTTGCCAACTTCCGTCTGGCAACTGGGGAAATTCCTGATTTTGGGGTTGGTGGGGAGAAAGGCGGCGCGCTAGCCTTTGCCCTGCGAATTCAAAATAGCCTTGGTGACAGCCTGACCTGCCTTGCCCTCTTCGAGCAGGACCGTGATGCTGCCATCAGGGGCCTGACGATAGGCGGACACCATCTGACCATTCTTGGCCACGCAGCGGACGTCGAGGCCCTTGCGGTCTTCAGCCAGCTGAGAGGTGCACACGATTTCGCCATAGCGTGTTGCGATGGCAAAAGTGTTTCCTGCGGCCTGAGCGTTCATCGGCACGATCAGAGCCGCAACCTGCGCCACCAGCGAAATCGCCAGTGGCAGCACGGTCGTGCGGATTGATGGGCGCTTGTTCAGTGCTTGGGCCATTGCCTTCAGCATGGGTTTTACTCCTTTGCCAGTTTTCCCTTGCCGCTCCTTGAGGGGAGGTGTGGAGAGCGGCTGAGAAACTTTGTGGTGTTCGTTTGTGTGAGTTGAATATAGGCGATTAGCGCCGCTGATGTTTGTCAGAATGCCCAAATTTTTGAAACAGGGACGCTCGGTTTGTTTCAAAGTGTTTCAGCCTCATGGTACAAAGGGCGAAATTAGGTACTTTTAGCTCATCACCTTAAACGGCGGAGGACGCAATGAGCGACGCAAACCATATCGCTATTCTTGACGACGATCCGGAAATCCGGAGCTTGCTCGAGCAAAATTTGCGCAGTTCAGGCTTTGAAGTGTCCACGGCATCAACAGGCCGGGATCTCAGAACAATTCTGGAGCACCAGACCATCGACCTTGTGGTTCTGGACCTCATGCTGCCCGGTGAAGACGGCCTGACGATCTGCCGTGAATTGCGGGCTGACTCGAATATTCCAATCATCATGCTGACGGCCATGACCCACGAAGCCGACCGCATCATTGGTCTGGAAATGGGCGCGGATGACTATCTGACCAAGCCGTTTTCCCCGCGTGAACTGGTGGCCCGCATCAAAGCGACCCTGCGGCGTCAGGGTATGATCGCCACTCAGTCCGAAGACAGAAAACGCGTGGCCAGCTTTGAGGGCTGGAAGCTCGATGTTGTCCGGCGTGAACTTCGCGACCCTGATGATGTGCTGGTTGATCTGACCTCTGGTGAGTTTGACCTGTTGGCCGCCCTGATTGACCGCCCGAACCGGCTGATGACGCGCGACTTGCTGTTGGACATTACCAAAGGACGGCAAGCAGACGTTTTCGACCGATCCATCGACATCACCATTTCTCGCCTGCGGCAAAAGATCGAAGACGACCCCAAGAACCCGCAGTTCATCAAAACCGTTCGCGGTAAAGGTTACATTTTCTCCGCTGAGATTGGCTAGAAATCGGTGCTTCGACAGCTGCTTGAAAACAACACACCGCTCGACCTTGCCCGTGCGTTTCTGCTGGTTGTTATCGGCGTGAGTTGGTCGATTGTGATCTCGGTCGGCGGGTATCTGATCGTGCAGACCTATGGCGAGGAAGTCAGCAAAGGCCCCCCGTTTGCGGATCAGGCCATGGCCGTTGCCGAAGTGCTCGAACGCACGCCAAGTCCTTTGCGGCCAGAAGTTCTGCGGGCGGTCACATCCAACTATTTTGATGTTGCCCTGCAACCCAATGCGACCGAACCGTCACGGGACAATTTTCAGGCGTCCATGCTGACATTCCGCTTCCTGACGCAAAATGCCTTCAACCAAGATACGTCGCGTGGTCCCGGTGCCATGGAGGTGGTTTCGATCCTTGCGGGATTGCAACGCCCGGGGCCGGAGGTTGACGGGCTGGAAGTGCTGCTTTCAGACGGGACTCTGGTGGCGTTTGTCTTGCGTAAGCCATTCAAAAGGCGCGATGATTTGCTCCGGCAGCTTTTCTACCTGTTCGTCATCGGGTCGACGATCATCACAATCGCGATGATTCTGGTTTATCGGCTGGGTAACCCACTGGGAAAGTTCAAAGAAGCCACGTTACGTCTCGCAGACGATATCGACGCGCCGCCGCTGGATGAGAAGCGCGGTGTTGCAGAAGTCAGAGCCGTTTCAGCTACCCTCAACGCCATGCAACAGCGGGTGAAAGACTATCTGGCCGAGCGAACGACCATGCTTGCCGCCATTTCCCACGATATCCGAACCGGACTGTTTCGCCTGCGCATGCGGTCGGAGAAACTGGAAGACCCAATCGAACGAGCAAAAGCGCTGGAAGATGCTGACGAGATGGCGGCTATTCTGGACGACATGCTCACCTTTGCGCGGTCAGACCAAAATGACGTGGGTTTTGAAAAACTGTCTCTGCCGTCCTTGCTCACCTCGATTTGCGACAACCTCGAAGATCAGGGCAAAGAAGCGAGTTTTGAGAGCGGAGGTCGCATGACAATCATTGGCGACCGTACCTCCCTCAAGCGTGGTTTTCTCAATCTGATCGAGAATGGAACCAAGTATGGCTTGAGGTCGAGAGTGGCGACGGAACGGACTGAAGATGGTCGCGTGCGGGTTATAATCGACGATGACGGACCGGGTATCCCCGCCGATCAGCGTGATGCGGTTTTCCAACCCTTTGTCCGCCTTGAGGACTCCCGCAATCGCAAAACCGGCGGGACGGGTCTGGGACTGGCGATTGTGAAGAAGGTTATGGATCGTCATGGAGCGGATATTACGCTTCACGAAGCACCCAGCGGCGGCCTGCGCGTGGTTGTCGAACTCGACCTAGCCTGATCAGGGTTTGAGCGGGAGCGCCAACTCCACAATTTCGTCTTTCACGGTAACAGCGCCATCCAGGAAAAGTGCTGCGGACCGGGCGAGTTCAAGCCGGTAGTCTTCGAGCAATGCGCCGATGTTCTTGATCCCGCTCAAACGCCAAACAGCACGGGAATTCTCCACTGAAAAGGCCAGCACAAGGTCGCCATAGGCCGCGCGCAGCAAACCTGAAATCGCAGTTTCGAGGGCTTCAGCGGACCCAAACAAGCGTCCCTTCACCGCGTCGATCTCACTTTCTGGAACCTTGATTTCAACCTCGAATGAGCTTTTCAGGCGAGCCATCAGAGACCGAACCGCGATGGGCTCAGATAAGGGGACCTCTTCTGCATCAATTTTCGACTTCAAGGCCAGAAGTTGCAGCCAATCATCGACAGACTTGAGTGCGCCCTGCGCCAGAGATTCCAGCTCATCCTGCCCATGGAGAGCTTGAACGACGGTACACAGCGGCGCTCGAAAGCCCCAACGCAGGGTATCAAACAACCGCTCGCGCGCAGCGAGGTTCAGCTCCGCCTGGGATTTCGACCGCTCCATCTGTCCTCGAAGCAGAGCCAGATCGTTATGCTGCTGTACGGAGGTTTGGTCCACCACACCCGCAGCTTCCAACGGGCGAAGCAGCAGCAGCACCCGCCCTTCAACCAAGGGTGAAAGTCGAACCGAAACGCCCAACTCTCCGTCCTCATGATTTCCACCCAAAAATACGGCTGGCAGCTCGATAGGATTGGTTCTGGTCTCAGCGTGAGCCATGGCCCCAATGATCCCTTCCATGCCCGCGAGCACAAAAAGGCGCTCAACGGCGTTTTCACCTGCTTGCCAATCAGCGACGAGCACGCCCTGTGACGCCTCTATCCGG
>JBMZBW010000005.1:0-56020 GCA_049612785.1 Alphaproteobacteria bacterium
TTTTCATCTAATACCAAAATCTTATTTTCTTATAATTTCTACCTAAACCGAGATAAAATTATGGAGACTTTGCTCTTACGAATCCGGATTAATTTAACTTCAGTATTACTTAAAAATTTAAAGAATTTTACGGGAGCGCATAATGTCGCCAAGCGCATATTGCGAATCAATCTGGAGACATATTGGCAGTTATGAATATATCAGTTTGGCACTCGATTTTAGGCAACCATAACCATTCAAATCTGCGGTTAAACTGGATCTTCATTCGGAGCAGCTGGGATGTCTTTTCCGAGGAAGAAAATGAGGGCGGAAAGCCCCAGAATCAGAAGTGAGAACAACGGCAATATTATTGGGCCGAATGTTTCATAAACTGCACCTCCACCCACGGCCCCCAGCCCCTGGCCACCAAAGAACGCGGAAGCATTAAGCGCCAGAGCCAGCTGAGCACGGGGGCCTGAAGTAGCGATCAGGCGGGCCTGCAGCGGTGCCAAACACAAGGACCACCCCAGCCCCATGAGCACGAGGGCGGAAAGCGAAAACCAAAGCATTTGGGGCAGGATCCAAAGCAGAACGAAGCAAAGTGCGGTAGAGACCATACCCAACAGGATGGTTTGATCGCGTCCGATAAACTTGAGGATGGGTGCGGATAAGGCATTTCCAGCCGTTGAAGCAATCCCAGACGCCAGCAAAATGGGCACGACGGCCCACCTCGGCGTTTCAGCCACTTCAACCAGCCAGAAAGAGACCATAGCGAAAGTAAGGAACCCGCCTGAGATCAGCAGAAGCGTCGTGAAGATTGACAGTGCCGTTGCGCGATCAGCGACGATGGCCCGCATAGCCTTGACCGAGGCACGGGTGCCCCTCACGCCAGCAGGAACGCCCAAAGCCAAGCCAATGGTAGCGGCAAAGGCTGCTCCGCCCGATACAAACCACGCGGCTCGCCACCCGGCTAGGGTGCCAACAAAGCTGGCAATCGGCAGAGCGAGGATGAGCGATGCTGTGAGGCCTGTAAATACAACAGAGAGCGCAGCCGGTCGCTGAGCTTCGGGCACCATCGAAGCAGCAATAACAGTCGTCGTCGGCATGATGGACGACGCTCCCACAGCCATCACGATCCGCGCAATCATGGCTTGTTCCCATGTCTGGGAGAGCCCTAACCCACAAGCACCCAATCCCAGCAAACTCATGGACGTGAGCAGCACCATGCGCCGGGGCCAGTGGCCAATGAGAATTTGCGCCAGCAAAGCACCAATCGCGATGGAAAAGGAGAACGACCACACCAGAGCGGCAATTGCGTCTGCTGACACGCCCAGACCGCTCCGCATTTCAACCTGCACGCCGATGATGGTCAAAGACCCCCAGCTCGCGCAGAACTGCGTAAACGCCAAGAGCACAAGTACCGGCCAAGCACGTCCCATGTTGTCGCCTCTCTCTCATGGTTTGGCGCGACGAAGGGATCAGATGGCGAATGAGAACGCGCCGCACGCACAAACTAATTCGCAGTGATGATGCGGCTTCTCAAGCCAGCGGACAACTGAATGAAGCCCCAGTGCCGGCTTCCAAAGACTTCAGGAACTCAAAAACTTCGCTTGAGGGTAATGAAACCTGCCAAAGCGGTGGTGTCACCTGACCAGTGGCGATTGCGTCGTGAGATCTGCGCCTTCAGCCCAAAACCGCCATGGCAACCAGTTGGAAGCGACACGCACCCGGCAAATCGACCTGATGGGCCTGCCGCGCCGGGCGATGCATCTCGTCCGGCCAAAGTCGCGTCCAGTGTTCGTTGGCGAAAGCGCGGTCCTGCCGATCCGCAAAGTAGAGGTCAACCTTGACCACATCCTGCAGCTCTGCACCGCCCTCAGCCAAAATGATGGGCAATTGCTCAAAGGCCAACTGAATTTGGGTCGCTGCCTCTGCAGGGTACTCCCCGGTATTTCGGTCTTTTCCCAGCACACCAGAAGTCACCAGTATACCGCGGTGAACAGCTGCATTTGGTACTGGATTGCGGTGTTGTGCGGCATCCTTGGCGTAAATCGACTGCACCACTTAAGCACCACCTTTCTGATGTCGGATCGGATTCTCGAGCCGACCTAAAGGATCGATTTCGATTGAGATTGTCCCCTGCTGCTGACCGATAAGCACGCTCTTATGGCCGCGAGGAAACTTCTCGTTACCCTTACCCGTGGTTCCGAAACTCAGCAGATCACCGGGCCGCAGGGTAAAATACTGGCTGGCTTCGGCGATGCAGCGCTGAATGGGGAAGCGATAGTTCCCCGTATGATCCTGGGTAAAGACATCTTCGTTGAGACGACCGGTGACGTGAAGGTCATTGGGGTCGGCGATTTCATCCGCTGTGGTGATCCATGGTCCCATAGGCCCAAAGGTATCTGTGCCCTTCGAGCGCGTATGATAGACGAAAAAAGCGTCCCTATCGTCGTCACCGTGCAGTCGCCGCCACCCATAGAACTCGGGCCTGGCCATATCGGGGGGATATGTCACGGCAATTGAGTCCTTCATGAACTTCAAACCGTGGCTGGTGACGTCATTGTGGATCAGAAAGCCGAAAATCACGTCGAGCGCGTCTTCTTCTTTAATATTCTTCGCGCGCTTGCCGATGACCGCACAGACTTCCGGCTCCGGGATTACGGCACCCCACTCCGGATCAACGACGATCTCTTTGCCTGAACCAATCATGCAAGAAGGCGGCTTTAGGAAAAAATTCGGCACACCGGGGTCGACATGCGCGTTTCTCATCAGCTCCTTGTTATTGAATGCAACGTTCAGGATCATCGAGGGATTAGGCAGCGGCGGTGCCCAGTCGGTATCATCTTCAGGCTCACCCGGCAGCGCATCGGGATTGAGTTTGCCCAGCAACTCAGGCTGCTCATCTGTTGCCCGCACCAGGCTCAAAACATCGTCAATCCGACCAAAGCCAGCGGCCTCGGTCACGTCTGCAAGGACGCGAACAGCTCCATCAGAGCCTCGAACAATGGCCTGTTCCCGGCCATTCAGGTATCGGGTGCCAAATTTCATAACCGCTTACCCTTTTGCCAGATAGTCTTCGAGCGTTACCGGGGGTGCATTCAGCGTTGGCGGGGTAACGGTGACACCTGCGAAGTCGGACGCCTCGTAAAACCACTTTTTCGGCGCTGGAAAGCCCCAGATCTGAGACCGGCGCGTATCGCTGAGATCCCAGCGGGTCGGCGGGTGGTCCTGATCAATCACGTTATAATGACTGGTAAAGGTCTCCACCCGATGCCCATCCGGATCGCGATAGTAGACAAAAAAGGCGTTCCCAATCCCGTGTCGGCCCGGCGCACGGTCCATCGTGCTCGCCAACCCCAGAGATGCCATGACATCCGCCCCATGAATCACGTTGGCGATTTCGGGAGTATGAAAGGCAAAGTGGTGCAGCCTTGGCCCCGCTCCGTTGGAATAGACCACGTCCTGCGTGTTGTTCTTTCGCTTTAGCCAGACGCCCCAAAGCTCGTCTGACCCATCTGTCGCTGTGTATTCCGTCAGCCGAAAGCCCAGATCGATGTACCAGTCGTAGGCCGCCTGCACGTCATGGGTCGCGATTTGCACGTGATCGAGGAAAACCAGCTTGCCGCCAGCATGCGTGTGAAAGTGCCGCATGCGGTTTTCGGGGCCCGGCATGGTGGCGTTAAACTCAACCGGAACGCCAACGGCATCAACAACTCTGAGCGTCAGCCCCTGAAAAGGGCGCTCGACCCATTCAGGCTGATCGCCCCTCTGCGAAAACCAGTCGAAGGCGCGTCGCAGGTCATCGTCTGAGAACATCCGATAGCCGATTGCCGTGACTTCGCCGGGACCGTCACGCTCGACCTTCTCAAAGCACAGCGAGTGGTGGCCAATCTCTTCAATCGCGCGCAGACACAGGTGCGTCGCGCTATGCTCCGTGACCTCCAGCCCCAGACCTGACTCATAGAAATATCGCGTGGCGTCCAGATCCCGGCTGGTCAGCACAACATGGCTCAAACGGGTGATGTTAAAAGGAACATCTGCCACAGGGTTGTTCAGTACCACAGATCCCACACTCCCTCGCGCAACCAACCCGCCGATCCCGGTGAGGAGATGAGCAAGCCGGAGAATTCGACTTTAGGCGTGGGAAAGCCTGCCTGAGCAACCGAAGATGATCAACCGCCAACCATATAGGGGAGCAAAACCACCTCGTTTTCCGGACTGATCTCCGTAAACCAGGCATTGCCATAAATAACCCCATCGAGCGCAACAGATACGCCGCGATCGATCTGAGGTTTGAGCTCCGGGTAATGGATGACGAGTTGATCCAGCATCTGTTTGAAGGTGCTCGCTTCAACCTCCACCCACTCCCTGCCGTCAGCAAAGACGCGCAGGGAGCCCCAGAGTTTGACCCGTATCACGCCTGATCAGCCAAAGCCTTGAGCAGGCGCGGCGGGGACATCGGCAGTTCGGTCATCCGAACGTGGGCCGCACGGGAAACGGCATTGGCCAATGCAGCCAACGGCGGCACGATGGGAGTCTCACCCACACCGCGAACACCGTACGGATGGCCAGGGTTCGGGATTTCCAGAATCACCGTCTCAATCGACGGCAGGTCAGACGCCACCGGGATACGGTAGTCGAGGAAGCCCGGGTTCTGTAACCGACCGTCTTCGCCGTAAATGTACTCTTCGTTCAGCGCCCAACCGATACCCTGCACGGCACCGCCCTGCATCTGTCCTTCGACGTAATCAGGGTGGACCGCTTTACCGGCATCCTGGAACACGGTGTAGCGAAGAACGGTGGTTGCGCCGGTTTCAGGGTCAACTTCAGTATCCACCAAATGCACGCCAAAGCTCACGCCGGCACCATCGGCATTAACCTCATGGTGGCCAGCAATCGGCCCACCAGTGGAGCCTGCAATCGCGGCAATTTCCTTGAGCGACATGGGCGGATGCTCACCGGCGTTTGGTCCCGCTGGCTTCGCATATCCGTCTTCCCAATAGACCGCGTCTTCGTCGATACCCCACAGCTTTGCTACGCGACCACACATCTCTTTGATCGCGGCGCGGGCTGCTTCAATGGTGGCGAGGCCAACAGCGAAGGTCACGCGGCTACCGTCCGTTACATCATTAAAGCCCAGTGATGTTGTATCAGCGATGACCGTGCGCACCTTGTCGTAAGGAATGCCCAGCTCTTCCGCCGCCATCATGGAAATGGACGCACGCGAGCCACCGATGTCCGGGTTGCCTTCAACCACGCCAACCGTGCCATCGTCGTTGAGATTCAGCGAGACACAGGTGTTGCCCCCAAAGTTGAACCAGAAGCCGCAAGAAAGCCCCCGTCCCTGGTTCGGACCCAGCGGCGCAGAGTAATGCGGGTGTGCCTTGGCCGCTTCGAGCGTTGCCACGAGGCCGATCTCGTCAAAGGTCGGACCGTAGGAAGAAAGCGTACCCTTGCGCGCTGCGTTTTGGATACGGACATCCAGCGGATCAAGATCAAGATCCTGACAGAGCTCATCCACCACGCTCTCGACCGCAAAAATAGCCGTTGGCGCACCGGGGGCACGGTAAGCGGCTTCTTTGGGTCGGTTGGTCAGCACGTTCCAACCCTGTGTCTGCACGGCTTCGAGGTCGTAGGCTGCGAAAGCAGACTGCGCGCCCATCGTCACTGTCCCAGATGGGAATGCACCACCCTGATAGCGCAGCTGCGCGCTGCCCGCTGTAATCCGGCCATCCTTGGTCATGCCGATTTTCACGTCCATCGAGGTCGAAGCCGTTGGGCCGGTCGCGCGCAGGACTTCTTCCCGCGTCATGACAATCTTGACCGGCTTGCCAGCCTTGCGAGACAGCGCAAGCGCCACCGGCTCGATAAAGGTCGTTGTCTTGCCACCAAAGCCACCGCCGATCTCGGAGGAGGTCACGCGCAGTTGGCTCGCGTCGATGCCAAGGATCTCAGCACAGTTTGCCCGCACCATGTATTGACCCTGGGTACAGCACCACAACTCGCCTTTACCATCAGCACCAAGCGTACCCATACAGGCATGGGGTTCGATATAGCCCTGGTGGGTTGCAGCGGTCTTGAACGTCCGGGAAATAACCTTGTCAGCCTTGGCGAAACCCGCATCCAGATCACCGTGACCAAACTCAAAGTAAGACGTCACATTCTCCGAAAACCCCTCTGGAACACTTTCCAGCGCCCGGCCAGCCTGCACAACCGGAGCATCAGGTTTCATAGCCTCATCAACGTCGGTGACATGGGGCAGGATCTCATAGTCGACCTTGATCAACCGGATTGCTTGACGGGCGATAGACTTGCTGGTTGCGGCCACGGCTGCGACAGCATGCCCGTCGTAAAGCACTTTTTCCCGCGCCAGACAGTTATCGCGGATGTCCGCAAAATCCTCGTCATCGGTCTCCGCAAAATCGGCGGACGTCACCACTGCCTTTACGCCCGCGAGTGCAAGCGCCTCGCTGGTATCGATGGACTTGATGCGCGCATGGGCGTGGGGGCTGCGCAAAATGCGGCCATGGAGCATGCCTGGGGCCGAAACATCGGCTCCGTAAGCGGCCTTTCCCGTAACCTTGTCACGCCCATCGGGTCGGGCCAGTCGGGTACCAACGACTTTGAAGTCGCGCTTGATTGGGTCATGGATGTTCATGGATCAGTTCCCCCGCATTTCAGCGGCAGCGGATTGCACTGCTTTGATGATTTTGTCGTAGCCCGTGCAGCGGCACAGGTTACCCGCCAGCCAATAGCGGATTTCCGTTTCGCTTGGGTCTGGGTTCTTTTCGAGAAGTGATTTAGCGGCGACCAGAATACCCGGCGTACAAACACCGCATTGGAGCGCGGCTTTGTCGATGAATGCCTGCTGTAGCGGGTGAAGGTTCTCGCCATCGGCCATCCCTTCGATGGTCTCGATCTCCGCGCCCTCGGCCTCAACCCCGAGAACAAGGCAAGAGCACACAAGGCGACCATTGAGGGTCACGCTGCAGGCCCCGCAATCACCTGTGCCGCAGCCTTCTTTGGCACCCGTCAAGCTCAGCCGATCACGCAAAACGTCCAGCAGGCTTTCGTCAGCCTGACACAGGAACTCAGTAGCATCACCGTTGATGGTTGTTTCTACAGGAATCGCTTTCATGTTCAGTCTCCAGCACGGGATTGCGCGATCAGCGCAGCACGGCGCGCGAGCACGCCTGCAGTTTTGGTGCGGAATTCGATGGTTCCGCGCTTGTCATCAATCGGGGAACAGGCGGCTTCGACAGCTGCAGTCATTGCATCAAGCGCTGAGTCGTCCAGTTTTGAACCCACAAGAGCAGCCCCAGCAGCCTCGACCAACCGCACAGTTGGAGCAACCGCTCCCACGGCCACCCGCGCAGCCAAACAGGTTCCATCCGCATCCAGAGCCAAGCTCACTGCTGCCGAAGAAACAGCAATGTCCATTTCTGTACGAGGGATGAAGCGCAAATAAGCATCCGAAGCCCTGTCAGGCCGTGCCGGTAAAAGCACTGATGAGACAAACTCACCTTTGGCCAGCGAGGTTTTGCCCGGCCCGGTCGGAATGTCGGCGACCGGAACATCGCGGGTCCCGCCCGGACTTTGCACGCGGGCTATTGCATCCGCCGCGATCATCGCGGGAACAGAATCTGCTGCCGGGGATCCATTGCACAGATTGCCGACCATCGTTGCCCGGCCCTGAACCTGCGTAGACCCGATCAGCTCAACAGCCTCGACAACACCCGGCCACAGGGCCTGAACGCCTGAATGCTCGCCCAAAGCAGCGCCGGGAACCGCGGCTCCGATCCGAAATCCACCATCTTCTTCGACAATCTCGCGCATACCGTCGAGATGCTTCAGGTCGACCAGCAAATCTGGCTCTACAACCTCCGACTTGAGCTGGACCAGAACGTCCGTTCCGCCAGCCAGAATTCTGGCCAGTCCTTGCTCTTCATAAAGCGCCTTGGCGGCGGCTTCGAAGCTTTCGGGTCGTAAATATCTCATGCAAAACATTCCCCTATTTGGCAGGGAAAAACTCCCCTACCCGTGAAGCGCGCTGGACGTGAGCCTAAAGCAGGCCGCATCCGCATCTAAAAGGGTTAGTGCAAGGACAGCCTCCGGTCTACTGCAAAGGCAGTCGCAGACTTAGCTGTCAGCGACCTTCGCTGTTTGATCCAAAAGGCTGCAGTAGGGCGTGTTGCTAGCCGGCTGAAAAAGCGATTGCCGCGCCTGCAAGGGCAAGAAACAAACCGACCCGACCCGCGACAGCAAGGTTACCCATTAGCTGCGCATTGGGCGGACGATTTCCGCGGCTCGCCGCCGCCATGTGCAGATTGGCGTAGACTGACACACCGGCAATCAGGGTCGCGCCCAGAAGTTTGGCGTAAAAGGCACCATTGGCCCACCACAGGCTGTGCACCTGAAAACCACCATAGAGCTGGATCGTCAGCCAAAGACCCGTGATCCACAATAAAGCAATCGCCAAGAGACCGATGAGGCCCATGTTACGCATGGCCTTTGCCGTTGGTGCAGATGGAGGCTCGCCCGCGGCCATGTGCGTGCGCTGAATGACGATACTTCCAACAGCAATCCCACCGGCCAACAGAAGTGACAAGAAGTGGATAAACTTCAGAATAACCACGATGAGCATCTCGCATCCTCCGATATTTTTTCCACTCAACCATCCCATAAAATCAGAAACTGGCGAAATAGAATTCGACAAAAAGAGGCGCCTTATTTTGCTGTGAGACACAATCTGTTTCTTGAGATTAAATAATCATCATTCATTTTCTAGGATTTTAATGTTGATGATATTCTGAAACTCCCATTCTTTGAGAATAAGAAAGCCTCACTATGCCAAAATTAGAATTAGTCTATTTCAAAATGCGCGCCTTAGCCGAAGCCGCACAACTCATGTTGAGGGCCACCAACACGCCCTACGACTACACGATGGGCTGGAACTACTTTGGTGATGCTTGGGCTAACGTCAAAGAACAGGCTCCTTTTCGGCAACTTCCCATGTTGGTTGTTGATGACGAACACAAGATTGCGCAGAGCGGCTCGATTTGTCGGTATATTGCAGATCTGACGGGTCTTTCTCCGGACGATGCCGCTTTGAAAGCACGCGTGGACTCCGTTTTCGAGGCAAGTCAGGAGTGGTTCTTTCCGCTCAACCCCACCGTCAATTTCGCCGTTGGTGATGACTTCATTGCCAAGCGTGATGCGCAACTGCCGGCCCTGCATCTGCGGCTGGGCGACTTCGAACGATTCCTTGGGCAACACAGCGGTCCCTTTTTCTTTGGCGAAACCCCCTACTACTGCGACTTCGGTGTCTTCCATCACGTCGATTTGGCGCACTTCTTCGATGAAAACCTGCTTGCGGATTATCCAAGGCTGCAAGCGATGATGGCCGCAGTTCGCTCCATGGAAGGCGTCGCTGCCTATCTTGCGGAACGCCCTGAGTTGATTGGTGTGGGATCGAAGCCGCAATTGGTGATCAACGGCACGCCGGAAGCCACCGGCGTGACGCCGGGCTAACCGGGTAAATCGCTATTTCGACTGGGTGGGTGGATTGCCGGGGATGGGCGCCCCGCGCAAGGCACGATTGGTGCGCATATACTGGGGCGGGTAAGCCGCTTCAGCATCCAGAACTTCAGCCGCATGCCACGCCCAGCGCGGGTTATACAGCATGCCTCGGGCCAGTGCGATCATGTCTGCCTGGCCCGTGCGAATAATGCCTTCCGCCTGCCGTGGTTCAGTGATTTGCCCAACGGCCATCGTGGGGAGTCCCACGTCTTTCTTGATCGTTGCGGCAAAGCCCGTCTGGTAGGCCGGGCCCACTTCAATCTTTTGCTCTGGTGAGTTTCCGGCGCTGGAAACATCGATGAACTCCGCTCCTGCTGCTTTGAGCGCAGCCGTGAAAGTGCTGGCTTCTTCAACTGTCCAGCTCGAAGTTTCGACCCAGTCTGTTGCTGAAATCCGAACCCCAAGCGCCTTATGCTTGGGCCAAACGGCGCGAACAGCCGCGAAAACCTCCAGCGGGAAACGCATGCGCCCTTCCAGCGATCCGCCATATTCATCATTGCGCTGATTGCTCAGGGGCGAGAGGAACTGATGCAGCAGGTAGCCGTGCGCCATATGGATTTCGACAACTTCAAAACCGATGTCGTCAGCTCGGCGAGCCGCAGCCACAAAATCGGCGATGATTTTAGCCATTCCCGCTTCATCAAGCGCGGCTGGGCTCTCGAAAGCCTCGCTGTATGGCACAGCAGAAGGCGCCACAGTCTGCCACCCACGCGGGTCAGACGCGGGTATCGGTGCACCACCCAGCCAAGGCAGATCGGTCGAGGCCTTTCGGCCAGCATGCGCCAGCTGAATTCCCATCTTGGCGTTACCAAAGTCATTACAGAACGTCACAACGCGACTCAAAGCCGACTGGTTTTCGTCGGAACACAGGCTCAGACAACCCGGCGAGATTCGGGCTTCGGGACTGACGCCCGTCGCCTCCACAAGGATCAGCCCAACACCTCCCATGGCAAACTGCCCCAAATGCATCAGGTGCCAATCGGTCGCGTTACCCTCGTGCGCGCTGTACTGACACATGGGGGCGACGATGATGCGGTTGGCGAGCTCAACACCGCCCAGCTGGATGGGAGAGAACAGTTTGGAAGATGACATGGATTGCTTACCTTGATTGCTGGCGATCAGAGGAGCCAGACTTTCGGCCCGCCCATTAGAAGAATATGTCGTTGACTGATTGCAGCAACACTCAACCCGATGAGAACAGGGTCTGAAACCAGAGCCAACCATCTGGCGCATCCGCGACATTCAAACGACACCTAGGCCAAATTGACGCAACAAGTCGTCCTGGACCTGTCGTTTTCAAACTAATCTTGCGGTTTGTAGAAAATTGCAGGCTCGTATTAGGTGGGAATTTGCAGGCTCAATATTGTCAGAGGATGTGCCAGATATGGATGGTGAGTTTTTCAGTTCGACCCGCAAGGTCATGCCTTTTGCCAGTTCCAAAGCAGCGAATGCGCCTTTGGTGACAATCGACGAAGCTCAGGCTGAGTCGTTGCGTGACGGGAGCCCCAACAATGGCAACCGGATCGAGATTGGCCCAACAGAGTTAGCTTGGCAGGAATGGGAAAGCGCCGGTCTGCAGGCTCCTAACCTGGACGCGATGCGCGCCTATCGCCTTCAACGGATCGTCGACGCGTTGCACGCCCGCGACTGGGGTGGGGTTCTGCTGTTTGATCCCCTGAACATCCGCTACGCCAGCGACAGTACCAACATGCAACTGTGGAACACACACAACCCCTTCCGTGCCTGTCTGGTAACGGCAGACGGTCACATGGTGGTTTGGGATTACAAGAACAGCCCCTTCCTCTGCGAGTTCAATCCACTGGTCCGTGAAGTCCGCAGCGGGGCGAGCATGTTCTACTTCGCCAACGGCGACCGAACCGGCGATGCCGCCAATAGCTTTGCCCAGCAGATTGTCGAACTCATGGGCAAACATGCGGGTGGAAACATGCGCTTGGGCGTCGATAAAATCATGCTCGACGGCTATCACGCCTTGGCTGCGGTCAACTTTGACGTCATGCGCGGCGAAGAACTGATGGAAAAGGCGCGCAGCGTCAAAAGCATCGACGAACAGCACGCCATGCGATGTGCAAGCTGGTCATGCGAGCAGTCGGTCTTTGAAATGCAGGCAGCCGTCCAGCCGGGGATGAGCGAAGACGAAATCTGGTCGGTTCTTCATGCGGGCAACATCAAACGCGGTGGCGAGTGGATCGAAACCCGCCTGCTGGCCAGTGGACCTCGCACCAATCCATGGTTCCAAGAGTGTGGACCACGAAAGCTGCAGAACAACGAAATTCTGGCCTTTGACACCGATCTGGTGGGCATTTACGGCTTTTGCATCGACATTTCTCGCACGTGGTGGATTGGTGATGAAAAGCCCCGTGCAGACATGATCGAAGCGTACAAACACGCGGTCGAGCACATGCGCACCAACGAGCAAATGGTAAAGCCGGGGACGTCCATGAAAGAGCTGACTTTCGGCGGCCACCAGCTCGATCCCAAATACGTGGCACGGCAGTATTCCTGTCGCTTCCACGGCGTCGGACTGTGCGACGAGTGGCCTTGTATTCCCTACAAGGAAGACTTCCAAGAAGGTGCAAATGACTATGAGCTGGAGCCCGGCATGTGCCTGTGTGTCGAAGCATTGGTCGGCGAAGAAGGCGGGGATTTCTGCATCAAATTGGAGGATCAGCTGATCGTCACAGAAACGGGCTTTGAGAACATCACCAAGTTCCCTTACGATAAGCGACTGTTGGGCGAGGCCTGAGAAAACAGACACTAGGACAACACCATGAGCATGTCTTTTCGGCCTATGGCCGGGTTTCAGACCTTCACCATTGGCTCCAATGGCCCAGAAGACATTCTCGCCCTCAACGATGGCGCTCTGATCACGGGTAACGACACCGGACAGATTCTGCGCATTGAACCTGATCTGAAAACGGTACGCGTTATCGCTGAAATCGGGGGGAGAGGTTTGGGCCTTGACCTGCTCCCTGATGGTCGTTTGGTGGTGTGTAACGCTATTCTGGGGCTGCAAGCGGTCGATATGGCCTCTGGCGAGGTTGAGCTGCTGGTCAGTAACGTCGCTGGTGAACCGCTGAAGTTTTGCAACAATGCTGCTGTCGCCGCGGATGGAACCGTATATTTCAGCTCCTCAACCACACGGTATGGCATCGAGGGCAGCACCAAGGACATTGTCGAAGGACGCAAGACCGGACGGCTGTTCCGGCGAAACCCAGACGGCAGCGTTGAAACCGTCCTTGCGGATATTTCCTTTGCTAACGGGGTCGCGCTCAGTCCGGCGGAAGACTTTGTTCTCGTCAATTCGACGGGCGAATATGGCATCCACCGGGTTTGGCTGACAGGCGACAAAGCGGGTCAGCACGACATGTTCGCAACCGATCTGCCCGGTTTTCCCGATAACCTGAGTGTTGGCAGCGATGGCCTCGTTTGGTGCGCATTGGTAACACCGGTGACACCAGCGCTTAAGCAGATAGAGCGCTTGCCCGGCTGGTTGCGTTTTATCCTCGCCAAGCTGCCTGAACCCAAGAGCACGCAGCCCGCCAAAGCTGCCTACTGCGCCGCTTTTGATTGGGATGGCACCATGGTTCACGGGCTGGAAGACACCTCCGGTGCCTTCAGCTTCACCACCTGCGCCAGAGAGCATGGGGGGCGGGTCTATTTGGGCAGTCTTCACGGCTCCAACATTGCTTATTTTGAGCTCTGAGCATCGCGAACCACGCAAACAGTTGCGACGATCACATCGCCAACCACGCGCCAGCGGCCTTCATGGGTTCTGTATTCCGGCGATATTCCAATGACGTCATGGGCGAAACGGGCCATCCAAGAGCCATCGGTGTTCAGGACCACACTCGCTTCCTGAAACCCGAAAAACTGCCTTGTGATGGGATAGATGGATTTGAACAGCGCTTCCTTCGTGACAAAGGTCAGTTTGCAGCGCGGTGCTGAACCCACCAGAGGCGCTGCTTTCCGGAGTGCCTGCTCATCGGGCGTGAGGATCTTGCGATACAGCTCCGGTTTAAGCGGCGACTTGTCTTCGATATCCAAGCCAAGCCCCTGGACTTCGGACGCGCGCCCAACCGCAGCGGCGGCGTAGCCCTTCGTGTGTGAAATACTGCCCACAATGCCATCTGGCCAAAGAGGTCGCCTGTCCTCACCCCGCGGTATGGCAACCGGCGGCGCACCCAATTGCGCCAATGCCCCTCGCGCCGCCGCGCGGCCTGCGCTGAACTCATTCTGTCGGGACAGTATGGCATGCCGCACCGCTTCAGCCTCTTCCGCGAAAGCGTGGTGAGTGCCATCCACAGCGACCACAGAAGCCGCGACGGGCGGTGGGGTGATGGTCTGAAGGTTATCGAGCAGATCCCCAATGGTCGTTTCATTCGGCATGTCGGGAATCTCTGACGCCTTGTACATGAGAGGTTTCAGCTGCTTCGTCGCGCATCTTACAGAAGGCCACCTGCGGCGCAACACAGAGCCCGCAGGTGGCCAGACTGAACGAGGTGGTAAAAAAATCGAAGAAAGCTCCGCAACAGGTCATCCTGCGACTGGTAAAACGCGGTGCTGCCTTCGCTAAACTCTGTCAAAGCACAGTCAAACTGTTAGAAACGACTTCCAGTACTTCAAAAAACGGGGCGGAATCCTTCAATGATCATCATGCATCACCTGCGCATTGGCCGTGCGATCTTTACGACGGCATTTCTCGAAGAATTGGGCGTGGACTATGAGCTTCGTCTCTATGACCGAAATGACAACTTTCGCGCGCCGCCGGAACTGAAGGAAGCTCACCCACTGGGCAAGTCGCCTGTGATCGAAGACAAGGGCCTGACCATCGCGGAGTCCGGCGCGATCACGGCTTACCTGATCGATAACTACGACGCGGGGAACAAATTTGCTCCATCCCGAGAAAACCATGAAGAATGGATGCGTTTTCAGCAGTGGCTGCACTATTCCGAAGGGTCCATGTCAATCCCTCTGCTGCTCAATCTGCTCTTGCGCCGGGAAGACCCAACACCGCCGGTTTTCGGTGGCTTTGCCGCTCGTGAAACCAAGCTGCACCTGAGCTACCTTGAAGAAGCGCTCACCGGAAATGACTACATCATGGGCGAAGCCTTTTCCGGCGCTGATGTTGGCTGCGGTTACGTTGCTAACGCGGCCCGTCAGTTGAAACTGCTGGACGATTACCCAATGGTAAAGGCTTACGCACAGCGGATTACCGAAAGACCAGCCTTCATGAAGGCTTTCGCCAAGACCGGCGGCTAAGGGAAGAAAAGACCCATGCGACTGTGGCTTTTGAATGCACGGGATAAACCCGATAACCTGGAGCTGCGAAAAGCAACACGTGACGCACATCGCGCCTATATCTATCGCAAGGATTTACCGGCGGAGATGGTCTTTGGCTCGCCTTTGCTCGACGAGGCAGGAGAGATGTGCGGAACGTGGCTGGTGCTGATGGCGGCGGAAAAGTCTGATGTTGAAGCCTTTTCTGCTGGTGATCCCTACGTGCATGCCGGCTTGTTTCAAAGCGTCGAAATTCTGGAAGTCCATCCGACTTTCGACTGGTCGCCAAAGGTAGAAAACCTCAAAGATCGGCTCGGCTAAACGTCTTTTTCCTTCAGCCTGACGCACTTGAACTCAGGGCCGTGGGGACAGGCACCACAGGCACTCGCGCCGGTGTTCCATGTCGCTTCCCGCCGAACAAAGGTGCGGATTTCCTCAGGCACGGAAACCACACAGCATACGCGATCAGCCGACTGCAGAGCCTCAATATCGCGCAGGGTGATGGCTTTTGGATCCGCCGGGTCAATCTGCACAATCGCGGGATCAGGAACGGCTTTGGGTGCCTCCCGAACCACCTGATGATCGTGCTCGGACGGAGACCGCAGAAAGGCCCTTTGAGCGTAAGTTCGCCAAAACGAACGGCGCTCCTGCCCCGAAGCAAACTTTGCCGCCACGGTATTCCGCAGCGACTTTGCAAGGGCTCCCCACTGCCCAAGGTATCGAGGCAGGAGCACTTCGATCCGCTTCCGGATTTCCTGCCCCAAGACCGGAGCCGCGCCGTCGGTGGAGATGGAAACAATCACCGGCGAGCGATTGACGATAGCGCCAAACTGAAAATCACAAAAAGCGGGTTGGTCGATGACATTCAGGGCCACACCAGCAGCGCGAGCGCTGGACTGTATTCTTTCCGCCTCGGCATCATCCGCAGCATCCGCAATCACGAAGGCCGCCCCCCACAAATCCGACGTTTCCCATGCCTTGTCGCGGAGACTTAGCCGATCCTGATGGGGTAAATCGGTAAAGGCTGGATCAAAACTCTCTGAAACAACTTCAACGTCCGCACCCGCAGCCAGTACAAGCTCAGTCTTCCAGACCGCCGCATCCGTTCCGCCCAGAATGACCACACGGCGTCCTTCAAGCTTAAAGAAAACCGGTAAGGTCGCCAGAGCGTCTATCCGCTGTGTCCTAGCGCGGTGCTCAAGAGGCTGCTGCAGCGGCTTCTGAGGTTGGATCTTTGAGATGTGCATCCAGAATTCCCTTCAGTTCTGCGCGGCAAGAACCGCAATTCGTCCCAGCGCCAGTTGCTTCACCAATGGCAGACAGGCTCTCGCACCCATCGAGGATAGCCATGGTAATGGTTTTCAGACCCACACTCTCACAGGCACAAACCGTCGCCCCTTGATCCGGCACGTCTGCACGGGGTCTTCCAGCCAGACAGGCAAGCTTCTCGCCGGGGCTTTCAAAATGCTTTGTCAGCAAATCGGTCGCCCAGCGTCGAGGCACCTCAACCGGTTGCCTGTCGGTGAAGAGCAGCGCGCTGAGCCTGGTCTCGTCGAACAAAGCCTGCCGACCCACTTGGCTGCCGCTATCGATCAGCGAAAGAAACTCGGGTTCTGAACCTAAATCGATGGGAACCGGATTGGACGTCAGGAAGCGCTGAGCGAACTCCAGCACCAAGCCGCCTTCGACTTTCGCCATCGCCCAATAATCGGCATCAATGGCTTTAGGCTTGTCACGCAAGACCGCAAATCCGAAGCGTTGAGCGTTAAAGCGCTGGAGGTTAACCGGAACATTCTTGAAAGCGGGCTGTCCAGAAAAGGGGTCAGTCAAACCCGGCACAAGGGCATCCACACGAGCACAAGCAGCATACTGGTCCGTCCAATGCATGGGGACGAACACGGAACCAACGCTAACCGCATCGGTGATAAGAGCCCGCAGCAGCAAGTGCCCCTGGCCGTTGCTGACGCGAACGATGTCAGCAGGCTCAATAAGCAGCGCCTCAGCATCACTGGGATGGATTTCAACAAAAGGTTCCGCCAGATGAGACGACAAGCGTGGACTTCGACCGGTCCGCGTCATGGTATGCCATTGGTCCCGGATCCGGCCCGTGTTGAGGACAAAAGGAAACTCTGGCGTTGTTCGAGCTGCGTTGTCCGGCGTGACAGCGATAAATCGCGCACGGCGATCAGCATGAAAAAAGCCGCCTTGAGCAAAAAACCGGGTTTCAGAGCCGGCTGAGCCAGCCGAAGCGGGCCATTGAAACGGCTGCAGGGCCTCATAAGCCTGACTGCTGATGGCGGCTTTTGCACTGATATCATAGTCGCGGCGCACCTCGGGCCTGTAACCGGAAAGTGCTGCGGCCTCGCAGAAAATCTCAAATGGCGTTTTGTGATTGAATCCTTTCGAATATCCCATGCGCTTGGCAACTTGATTGATGATCCACCAATCGGGCATAGCCTGCCCTTCCGCAGGGATCAGCGCCCTTTGTCGGGAAATGCGCCGCTCGGAATTTGTTACGGTGCCGTCTTTCTCCGCCCATCCGGCAGCAGGCAAACGAACATGCGCCCAGCGTGCAGTGTCTGTCGTCTCCAGCACCTCAGAAACGACTACCAGCGGACATTTGGCCAAAGCAGCTTCGATGGCCTGCGCTTCAGGGACGGAAACAGCCGGGTTTGTTGCCATGATCCAAACGGCTCTGACGTCGCCCGCATCAATCGCGCGGAATAGATCCACGGCCTTAAGTCCAGGTCTTTCCGCGATGGTTGGCGATTGCCAGAAGTCCTGAACAAGCTGGCGGTGTTCCGGGTCTTCGATGTTCAAATGCCCCGCCAGCATGTTGGCCAAACCGCCAACTTCTCGACCGCCCATAGCGTTCGGTTGGCCTGTGACAGAAAACGGTCCCTGCCCCGGTTTTCCTATGCGTCCCGTGGCAAGGTGAACGTTGAGAATGGCGCTAACCTTGTCCGTGCCCATCGAAGACTGATTCACACCCTGACTGTAGACCGTAACCACCTTCGCATTGGCGGCGAAAAGGGCATAAAAATCGTCAAGCTCTGCGCGACTGAGACCTGTTTGATGCAGCAGGTCATCCCAGCTTAGCGCCTCAGCTGCTGCCAGTGCTGCTTCAATGCCTGAGGTATGATCGCGAATGAAATCTTCGGCCAAGCAACCACGTCGGTTGAGATCCGATAGCAACCCGGCGAACAGAGCGCCGTCACCGTCCGGACGTATCCGCAGGTGAACATCAGCCAGCGCATCCGTGCGCGTGCGGCGCGGATCAATCAGAACGACTTTCAAATCCGGCCTTGCTTCTTTGGCTGCGGCCAAGCGCTGATACAGGACAGGGTGACACCAAGCCAGATTGGACCCAACAAGCACCACGACATCAGCCAATTCCAGATCTGCGTAGGTTCCAGGCACCGTATCTGTCCCAAAGGCCTTGCGATGCCCGGCTACGCTGGATGCCATACACAGGCGAGAGTTGGTGTCGATGTTTGCGGAACCGATGAAGCCCTTCATCAGTTTATTGGCGACATAGTAGTCTTCTGTCAGCAATTGCCCTGAAACGTAAAAAGCAACGCTGTCCGGGCCATACTGATCGATGGTTTCGCGAAAACCTTGTGCAACGGCCTCCAGCGCTGTGTTCCAATCAACCGACGCATCACCGATCTTAGGCGTCAGCAACCGCTCATCTGCACCCAGCGTTTCGCCCAGAGCCATCCCCTTTGAACAGAGCCGCCCGTAATTGGCAGGGTGTTCGGGATCCCCCTTTACAGAAACCATGCCGTCCCGATCTACGCTCGCAATGATACCGCAGCCAACGCCGCAATAAGCGCAGGTGGTGCGCACACTCTCACCGGGCTTTGGGAGCTGGAACATGGATCAAGCAGCCTTGAAGACAGCGGGACTCAACTGCGCTTCGGCAAGTTCAAGCTCGATCATACCCGTATCAGATACACGCACCGGGAAAGTCTTGGCAGCGCCTTCGTCGACCCCTTGGGCCAGCCCTGTTTTGAGTGAAATCACCCAATTGTGCAGAGGGCAGGTAACGCAATCACCGTGCACGATCCCGCTGCTCAGGGGGCCTTTCTTGTGGGGACAGACATCTTCGAGGGCAAAAACCTCGTTTGCTTCGGTGCGAAAAATGCCAATCGTGCGATCACCGATAACCACGCGCCGCGCACCCATTACGGGAATGTCACTGACTGCGCCAATGCTGAACCAAGACGCGCTCATGCCGGAACCTCCGACCGGGCTTCGGCATAAGGCGAGAGAACGGCCAAGGGCTCAAATTCGCCGGCATCCACACCCTGCACCGCCCGTTCCGCCCATGGATCGACCTGCGCCACTTTTTGACTGGCTTGAAACCGATTGTAAAAGGCCGTGCGCCGGGCATCATCTTCCATGATCTGCTGACGAATTTCTTCGACCCCAACGCGCTTGGCCCATTTGTAGATCCGCTCCAGATAGTGTCCTTGCTCCCTGTACATCTGAGCCAGCGCCATGACGTGTTCCATAACTTCGTGCTCGGTCTTAACCAGCCCCAGCACTTCGGTACCTTTGATATCCAAACCGGCGGCACCGGCGAAATGGATCTCATACCCGCTGTCAACACAGACAATTCCAATGTCCTTGCAGGTCGCTTCAGCGCAATTCCGGGGGCAACCGGATACGGCCATTTTCAGCTTTGCCGGGGTCCAAGAACCCCACATGGCTTTCTCCAGTTTGACGCCCAAGCCCGTGCTGTCTTGCGTTCCGAAACGGCACCAGTCTGTTCCGACACAGGTTTTCACAGTGCGCAGGCCCTTGGCGTAGGCGTGACCGCTGACGAAGCCCGCCTTGCCCAGGTCTGCCCAAACCGCCGGCAAATCTTCCTTTTTGATTCCCAGCATATCAATCCGCTGACCGCCCGTTACTTTGACCGTCGGAATTTCAAATTTATCGACCACGTCAGCGATGGCACGCAGCTCCGCTGAAGACGTCTGTCCGCCCCACATGCGGGGCACAATGGAGTAAGTTCCGTCTTTCTGGATATTGGCGTGCGCTCGCTCGTTGATGAAGCGGCTCTGATAGTCGTCCTCATATTCTTCGGGCCATTCACACACCAGGTAGTAATTCAGGGCAGGACGGCACTTGGCGCAACCGCTTGAGGTTTTCCATTCGCAGGCCTGCATGACCGCCGGAATTGTTTTGAGCTTCTGAGAGACAATCAGCCTTCGCACATCGCTGTGTCCGAGATCGGTACACCCGCAAACGGACGTGACCGCAGTCCTCTCATAGTACTCTCCCAGTTTGAATTCGAGGAGTTGCTCAACAAGGCCCGTGCAGGTTCCACAAGAAGCACTTGCTTTGGTGTGCGCCCGAACGTCGTCTAAAGACGATAGGGCTTTTGCTTCGATAGCGCCGATGATCGTGGACTTACATACGCCGTTGCACCCGCAGATCTCTGCGTCATCGGGTAAGGCTGCAACGGCTGCCGTAGGGTCCAGCGGCTCTCCCCCCTGATAGGCTTGGCCAAAAATCAGGGTATCGCGCATCTCAGAAACGTCGGTCGCTTTCTTAAGCAAATCAAAGAACCAAGGGCCATCGGCAGTATCGCCATACATGACCGCACCGATGATCCGGTTTTCCTTTAAAACCAGCCGCTTGTAGATGCCCGCCGATGCATCTCGCAGGACGATTTCTTCTCGGTCCTCACTGTCTGCAAAATCACCCGCCGAATAAAGGTCAACACCGGTTACCTTGAGCTTCGTCGCAGTCACTGAGCCCGTATAAGAAGCCGCCTCTCCTGCCAGCGTATCCGCCAGAACCCGCGCCATTTCATAGAGTGGTGCAACCAGCCCATAGCATTGTCCACGGTGCTGCACACACTCGCCCAAAGCGAAAATATCCGGGTCAGAGGTGCGCATGGTGTCATCAACGACAATGCCGTTCTCAGTCGTCAAGGCAACGGCCTCAGCCAGCGCTTTGGAGGGACGAATGCCCACGGCCATTACGACGAGGTCTGCTTCGAGCTCGGTTCCATCCTTCAGAACCACTTTTTCGACTTTTCCGTCACCGGCAATATGGTCTGTGTTGGCCTCGGTCAGAATTTTGATTTGTCGATCGAGCAGTGCCTGCTGCAATAGGTGCCCGGCGGCCTCGTCGAGTTGCCGCTCCATCAAGGTCGGCATCAGGTGAAGGACCGTTACGTCCATACCTTGCGCCTTAAGCCCTGCCGCCGCTTCAAGCCCCAGTAATCCGCCACCAATCACAACAGCTTTAGCCCCTGCTTTGGCACTTTCAGCGATCATCTGCTCAACGTCATCCAGATCACGGTAAACCATGACACCGGGCAGATCGTGTCCGGGAACTGGAATGATGAAGGGGTTTGAACCGGTGGCAATAACAAGCTTGTCGTAGGGTGCCGTGATCCCGTTTTCCGCCGTCACGGTTTTGGCCTCACGATCAATTTCGGAGACTTTTGCGCCCTTGTGCAAGGTGACGCCGTGCTGACTGTACCAATCATCGTCGTGTGTGATGATGTCGGCGTAGGTCTTCTCGCCGGAAAGCACGGGGGAAAGCATCAGTCGGTTGTAGTTAACACGAGGCTCGGCATTGAAAATCGTAACATCGAAGGCCACGCCGTCCTTGTCGAACAAGTGTTCGAGCATCCGTCCCGGCGCCATGCCGTTACCGATGATAACAAGCTTCTGCGGTTGGTCTGTCGGAGCGAGCATCAAGCAGCCTCCTCAAGGTTGTCAGCCCCAGCAGCCTCTGATGCCTCTTCTGTGATCGGAGCCTTTTTCGAGATTGCACCGTGTTCGTACTCATCAAGAAAATCGAGCACCTGTGAGCGGTAATAGTAGTAATCCGGGTGAGCAATCAGTTCAGCGCGAGATCGAGGCCGGGGCAGTTTGACATCCAGCACTTTGCCGATCCTTGCATTCGGGCCGTTGGTCATCATCACCACTTTGTCAGACAGCAGAATGGCTTCATCAACATCGTGAGTGACGCAAACGGTGGTGACCTGAGTGCGCTTCCAGACATCCATCAGCACTTCTTGCAGGTCCCACCGCGTCAGACTGTCGAGCATACCGAAAGGCTCATCGAGCAGCAGTAATTTCGGGGAAAGGGAGAAGGCTCGTGCGATGCCGACCCGCTGGCGCATCCCGTTAGAAAGGTCACTCGCGCGCTTTTCCAGCGCATCGCCCAAACCGACCTTGGCGAGGTAGTACTCCGCAACCGCACGCCGCTGCTTGCGGTTTGCATCCGGATAGACCTCATCAATGCCTAACATGACGTTTTCCAGAGCGGTCAACCAAGGGAACAGCGACGGTGCCTGGAACACCACAGCGCGGTCCGGTCCGGCCTTGTGGACCTCACGACCATCAAGAACGATTCCGCCTTCGGAGATGTCATTCAACCCCGCCGCCATGGTCAGCACAGTCGATTTACCGCAACCCGAGTGACCAATGATCGAGATGAACTCACCCTTCTTCATCATGAAGTCAAAACCGTCCACGACCGTCAGTGGTCCCTTGGGCGTTGGATAGATTTTTTTGACTTTGAAGAATTCCAGATAGCGGTCCTTGTGCACCGTTCCGGCCTTCTGTGAATAGACTTCAGGCAGGTCTTCAGTATGGCTGGGCATGAGGTTGGGCAGTTCGACAACTTTGCCGCTTCCGCTTGCCGCCTGCTCCGCCCCAAGACCCAGCAGATAGTTCGTAATCTCTGCCCGCTGACTGACAAAAACCGGGTTTTCATTGAGGCCGCTACGGTCGCGTGGACGAGGAAGCTGTACCGGAAACTCCTGCCCCAAGGTGGCATTTGGCCCGGGCTTAAGCGGGATAATCCGGTCCGCCATGATCAGCGCCTCATCGACATCATTGGTGATCAGGATCACGGTCTTGTTTTCCCGCGCCCAGATATCAACGATTTCGTCCTGCAGCTTAGCGCGCGTTAAGGCATCCAGAGCTGACAGCGGCTCATCGAGCAGCAGAACATCTGGCTCCATCGCCAGAGCGCGGGCGACGTTCACCCGCTGCCGCATGCCGCCAGACAATTCTGCTGGCTTGCGCTCCATGGCGTGTCCGAGCCCCACCATTTCAACGTACTTTTCCACGCGAGCCAGGCGCTCCTTTCGGCTCTCCCGTGGAAATACTTCATCGACCGCCATCAGCACGTTTTCCCGCACTGATAGCCAGGGCATGAGGCTGTAGGTTTGGAAGACCACACCGCGATCTGCGCCGGGGCCGACAATTTCAGTGCCGTTGAGAGCGACGACGCCACTCGAGGCTTTTTGCAAACCGGCGATCAAGTTGATCAGCGTGGTTTTGCCAGATCCGGAGAACCCGACAATGGCGAGGAACTCGCCCTGCTGAACTTCCAGATTGATGTCCGAGAGGATTTCTGCGTCATCGAACGACTTGGATACATTTTCGAGGGTCAGATAAGTCATGATGCTTGCCTCTAACCCCGCGCCGTTCCGTCGTGAGATACAGCAGCCTGCAGCACCACCATGATCCGGTCGAGCATGAAGCCGATGACACCAATTGTGAAAACCGTCACCATGACCGATACCATCGAGTTGGCATCACCGTTCTGGTAGAGGTTCCACATAAACAGACCCAACCCGGACGACTGAGCCAAGGCTTCAGCAGCGATCAGCACCATCCAGCCGACCCCCAGCCCCACCCGCAGTCCGGCGAAGATGACTGGCAGCGCAGAGGGCAAGATCAGCTTCGTCACGCGCTTCCACGCATTGAGTTGAAGCACTTCCGAGACGTTCATCAGGTCGCGATCAATGGACCGGACCCCCAGCGCCGTGTTGATCAGTGTTGGCCACAACGAACACAGCGCGACTACGAAAATGACCTGAATTGTCGACGCCGCCAGCCCGAAAACGGCCTTACCGCCAATGAAGTAAATGGTGAACAACTGCACGACCAACAGCCAAGCAACCGGCGATACTGGTCGGAAAATCTGGACGAACGGCCCCAAAGCTGCCTGCACGTATTTGGATAGACCCGCAAAAATGCCCAGCGGAATGGCGATCAGGGCACCAATCAGAAAGCCAATGAAAACCTCGAAAAGGGACAGCTTGATTGCCGCCCAATAGTAACCCGACGCCTGACTAAACATCGATTTCTGCCGGTCTGCGTTGGCAGTAAACTGGTCAACTTCGGTCTGTGAAGCTTCTTTGGGTGGAACCCCATAGCCGCCCCATTTATCTCCGGTAATCAACTCAACCCAGCGGACGCCGGTCTGCGCGGGACTTGGAATGGCGTGGGTGCGGAATTCTTGCTCATCCACCATAGCCTGCAGCTCGTCCGACCAGAAATTGGTCTTCACTTCGACCTTAACCATGGTCAGATAAGCCACCTGCCATAGGGCGATAAACGCGCCAAAGGCAATGACCGGCAGCAGCAAAGTCCGCATCAATTCACCCCTCTGATTCTGCCAGGTATCCCCGTAACAGAGCCTTAGAATGGGCGTGAGCCAGCTCAGTGCGGCAATATCGAGGAATGGGCCCATCCGGGTAATCCGAGCGTGGGCACGGTCGCGGCGTTCCTGTTCACTGGGGGTCAGCGCGACACGGGTAGAGTCAACGGTGGCGGTCATGAGAGCAGTCTTTCGAGGCAGGGTACAACAAGCAGGGTAGAACCCGGCGACAAGCATCCGAAGACGCTCTTCGCCGGGGAAAGAGAGGGATCGCGCCTAGACGCTCTCCCCCTTCAAGCCAATGGTCAGGGAGTTCAGGTAGTCGTTCGGCTTGCGACCATCGTAAGTCACCCCATCGAGGAACTTATTGGTCGGTGCGCGGTAGCCGTCAGAACCAAGGGGAATGTCCGCACTTTTCACCAGACCTTCAGCAACCAATTCTTCAGCGGCCTTAAGGTACATGGTCGGCTGATAAACCTTGCGGGCAATCGCGTCGTAGAAGCCGTCTGGACGCGGTGTCGGGATCTGTCCCCAACGGCGCATCTGGGTCAAATACCAGATACAGTCGGAGTAGAATGGGAAAGTCGCGAACTTGCGGAAAAAGATGTTGAACTCGGATTGATCGCGCTTGTCGCCCTTTTCGTACTCAAAGAACCCTGTCATGGAGTTCGCGATCACCTCTGCCGGCGCGCCGACGTAGTTGGACTGTGCAAGGATCTCTACCGCTTCGGGACGGTTCACAAGCACGCCGTTCTCGTCCTCAGCGTCCAACCATTGCCCCGCCAAGATCAAGGCTTTGATGACGGCGTTCGTCGTATTCGGATGCGCTTCCGTCCAGGCCCGCGTGAAGCCGAAGACTTTCTCCGGATTGTCATTCCAGATTTGGTAGTCGGTGATGACTGGAACCCCAATACCCTGGAAAACAGCTTGCTGGTTCCACGGCTCACCCACGCAGTAACCATTGATGGTGCCAGATGCGAGGGTCGCAGGCATTTGCGGCGGGGGCGTTACAGACAGCTTTACATCAGCATCGGTCTGGCCCGATGGGTCAGCCGACGTGTAGTAGCCCGGGTGAAGGCCACCCGCAGCGAGCCAGTACCGCAGCTCGTAGTTATGGGTGGAAACTGGGAAGACCATCCCCATGGGGAAATCCTTACCGGCTGCGAGGTCTTCCATAACAACCGGCTTCAGCGCCTCAGCGGAAATCGGGTGGATTGGTTTGCCGTCTGCATCCTGAGGAATGTGCGGCTTCATGCGTTCCCAGATTTCATTGGAAACCGTAATGCCATTGCCGTTCAGGTCCATGGAAAACGGTGTGATCAAATCTGCCTGACGCCCAAAACCGATATTGGCACCAATGGGTTGTCCGGCGAGCATATGCGCTCCATCCAAAACACCATCAATCACGCCATCGAGCAGGACCTTCCAGTTCGCCTGCGCCTCGATTTCAACGTCTGTTATGCCGTACTGAGCAAAAAAGCCTTTCTCTTTGGCAATGGCAATTGGTGCCATATCGGTGAGCTTGATAAAGCCAAACTTCAGTGCGGTCTTTTCCAGTGTGCTGCCAAAAGCCATGGGGGCGGCGAGTGGAGAAAAGGCTGCGGCAGCCCCGGCAGCTGCCCCCAAATGAAGGGCATTACGGCGGGTAAGGGTCTTCGTCATTCTTAGTTCCTCGCGAAGGTGTGGTGGTGACAGAGCATCTGTCGTCTTTGAGCGAGGTCAGGTCGGTGACGTTACATTTTTGTCCTGAACCGAAGTCAGTAAAACCGCAGATTTGCGTATTCGTCTGCTGCTAATTTTTCCCTATCGTGTTGCTGAAATTCGAACACGCACCAACTGAACTGGCCCCATAGACAAGGACCTTCTGTCAGCTCGTGCAGCCTTACAATTTGACTTTGCAACGGTGGATTATGCTCGCCTGAGCCAATCGTCAGACCCTCGAATGTGCGGCGCATGAACGCCGCTATTCTATCTCCGGCAGAATGTCCAGAACCTCACGGACCTTGCTGTTTAACAGCTCTTCAAAGTCTTCGTAAAAGGCTTCGGGCGTCTGATCAAACGAAGCCTCAAACGCCTCGTTCCAGCTCATCTCAGAAAGCTTCGGATAGAAGGTGTCCAACAGAACCTTTTCACCATGACGCGATACCAGCAGGGCAATGGCCCAACTACCGCCGTCATAGAAAAATTCACGGCATGGACTGTCATAGGAAACCTTTGTCATTTCAGCGATACAATCGTGCTGACGATGCGCCTCGACGGCATAGCGGAACTTGCGTCCCATGGACTTTCGATAGGCTTTGTAAGTCCGATCACCGGATCCGTTCTGCCAAATGCGCAAGGATCCATTGGCCTGTGCCTTCGCATGGAAAGTCATGGCCATGAACTCTGCACCCCCTTCGACAAACCAGACCGGCCCTAGCAGCTGATCCCGCTCCTCCCATTTGATTTCGGGATGAATTTGCGCGTGCTGAACAGCGTGAAAGTACTCGTGAAAAATGACCTTTTGCTCATCATCGCCCGACACCCCAAAACGAGGCTCTTCCAACATGCCCCAGGGCATAGACGAGGCGAACCGGTGCAATCCCCACTCAGCGGATCCGTTACGTCCGGCACTGCCGCGCGGCTCTTGTGTCTCCAGCGCCTCTGCACCCAGAACCTGATAGGAAAGCAGACTATGATCGCCGCGCATTTCCCGATCCAGACACTGCTTCAGGCGCTGATTTTTGAGCGCGACGCGACGTTCGCAAAACCGCTGGACGAGGTCTTTTCCCGCTTCAGCGTCCGCTCCTTGCACCCAGTATTCGAGGGGGCCGTAGTTGCCCCAGGCTTCCGTCGCGACCTGCATCGCCTCAACCATGCCTTTGCGTGCCGACTCATCAACGTCATCAGCAAAGAAAAACAGGGGAGGTTCAGTGATCGGTTTCGACCAGTCAGCCAGTTTTTTAGGAGACCAAGCCGGGTTAAAGAGCTTCCAGGTCTGGTAGCCATTGCAACAGGGCCCAACGTCTCGCAGCACCGGGATAGGGTGATGTTCAGGGTCGTAGAGAATGGATTGCTTCGCATCCGTTCCGCCGTTCATCAGCTCGTAACCTTCACTGCTGGAACGGAAGGACCACAGCTGCCAATCTTCTGAATTGGACGCTGCGATGGTCAGGCGCTGATTGTACCCCGTCGCTGCTAAGGCGTAGTCCTCACCCAAAGCAGCATTATGGATGCGGTAAAGTCCGTCTGACTGCGGCCTGATGACCCAGCTTTGTCCCTTGGACGCGTCTGCATCACCGACGGTCAATTTTCGTGTCGCTAAATCAACGCCCAGCACGCCGTCATCACTGCGTGGCCCCATGAACGAAATGGTAATTTCGCTGTCCGTCAGATCCACAAACAAATCATCCGCTGTGCTTGCTATCGGAAGGCTGGACCATAGAGCCAGCATGAAGCTGAAAAGCCAGCCTTTAAACGGATGTTGAAATCGCTTCAGACGTTGCATTTTTCCCCCAAGCGAATGACGCTTTCAGATATTCAAATCAGTATAGAATTTGTAAATCCTAATCCTTCTGAAGCGTCTTTTTGACCGTTTTTTCGAATAAAAAATGGAAATTTATCCGTTTTTTCTGGGAAAATATTCAATCGTTTTCCGATTCTAAAAACATTATTAGACTTTTCTATTTAGCTAATACGAAATTATTAGAGAAACTGAATATATCAGTATTGGTTTTAACCGATCAATTGATACAGAATCAGAACCACCGCGCTCGTGTTTCTGAATTAATGAGTTGAGTTTTACTGAGTAGCGTAGGCTCAGAAGCGTCTGTGCGGACCTCTATAACTAAAAGTTAGGAGCTCTATCCCATGGAAGAAATTCAGATCTATAGTCTCGCCTCACAAAACTACATGGCCAACGGCCTTTTCCAGATCGTCGTTATCATCGGCGTATTCATTGCGTTTCGAACGGCACGGTTTGCCAGTCAGAACAGCATCTTTGCTAAAGTCATGGCCTCTTTGTTTGCTGTCATGATTGGTTTTTTCAATCTGACTGTTGGCTCTCTTCGGTTCGAGATCGATCAGCAAACAGCCATCATGCTTGCTGACGCCAAGGCAGCAGGGGCCACACTGACCGCTCAAGCTACGGCTTTTGTCGAACGAGCAGGAGCCAGTGCTGGCGATGTCCTGCCAGCGCAGCCGAACCTGTTTGCTGATCCCGGCACTGACGTCTTCACTTTGATCTTTCTGATCATCGCTTTGGGCGCATGTTGGATCCCAAACACAAACTTCTCTGAGAAGTAAAAGTCTGGTGTGTTCAGGACGCCTTCAGCTCTCAAATCAAGCTGCAGGCGTCCTCGACCCTCAATGCTCACGTGGCGCTTGCCAAAGCCAACTTCCGCTCACGCATCCAACTGTAAAGCCCCACCGCAACGACGATAGCTGATCCAATGAGACTCGGCATGTCCACGGTTTCCCCCAAGATGAGAACGCCGACGCCCATGCCGAAAACGACCCGAACGTATCGGAACGGACTGACGATGGTGAATTCACCCAGTCGAAGGGCAAGGGTGATGGTGAGCGTCCCAAGACTGGCCATTGCTATCAAAGCAGCGGTGTATCCAAGGCCCCGCCAATCGGGCGCTTGCCATTCCTGCCCCACCACAATCATACCCAGCCCCGTCAGGATAACGGCGACTGAACCGTAAAAGGACATCACTTCTGTTGAGATTTCAGGCGGCATTATTCGTGTGCCGAAGTCACGAATGGCGTACCCCGCAACGCCAACAAGCGTGATGCTGGCGAACAGGTCAAAACCGGCCATGCCGGGCCTGATTATGATCAGTACCCCGCCTAGACCAACGAACAACGCCACCAGCCGTTGCCAGTCAAAAGCCTCTCGCAGGAACAGAATACCCATGGCGGTCAGAACCAGCGGCAGGGATTGAAGCAAAGCCGTCACCAGCGCGAGATCTGAGAACGCCAAAGCCACGATGATTCCCACAATCCCCACTGATTCACCGATACAGCGCATGAACATTCCCGGATGCAAGTAAGCGCGGTCTAAGAAGCGATCTCCGCGCCGCAGCATGGGCACCAAAAAGAAAACCCCGACCCCGCATCCGAGCAAGAGAGTCACCATGCCCAGCGAAATGGTTCGGGTGGAAAGCTTGAGAAAAAGATCGGCAAAGGTGAACAGGAAGTTCGCTGCGATCATCAACAGGATGGCTCTTAAAACGGTGGGCATGGGTCTACTCCGCTTCTTGGCGCGCTTTGCTGCGTACGGTCTCCCGCCACGCGAGCAAAATGCCACCCAAGACAATCACGACGGCCCCAACCCCAGCCCAAACGTCAGGAAAGTCGCCAAAGAGCCAAAAATCCATAACGGCAGCAAACAGAAGGGAGGTGTAGATGAAAGGCATGATGACGCTGGCCTCAACCTGCCGCATCGCCCAAGTGAAAGTGATCTGCGCCCCCGCCATTCCAAACCCGACGGACGCCAGCGCTGCCCATTGGAACGGGGTCGGCCAAACCCAGACAAAGGCGGCAATTGTCGTGGCGAGAACCACGCCGATCAGGTTGTTGACGAAGAGAATCTGCAAGAGCCGCTCCCTGTTGGTCAAAACCTTGATCGCGATAGACTCAGCCCCGCCGGTCATTGCGGCGAACAGTGCGATCAGAGCGGCTGGCTGAAAGGCTGAGGTTCCGGGGCGAAGCAAGATCATGGCACCCGTCACCATGATCCCAACAGCCAGAATACGCATCCAGCCCACCCGCTCCCGCAAGAAAAGCCAAGCCAGCAACAACGTCACAATTGGGCTCAGAAAACTGATCGCTGTGGCGTCGGCGAGGATCATCAGCGAAGCCGCCCAGAATATGGAGGTGCTGGTCAGATAGCCCAGTACAACCCGCATGCCGTGCAGCGGCAGATGCACTTTCTCGAACCGCTGTCCGGTTCCGAACCAGATAGTGGTCCAGAGAATCGCAGCAAAGAAGAACCGGCCAAAACCAACCTGCAAAGGATGCAGGTTTGTTTCTGTCTCAAAACCTCCCGCTAAGCCTTTCGCAATAACCGTGGTGAAGGCGATAAAGGCGCTTGCTACGGTCATTGCCAGGATAGCGCGGAAAAGAGGGGAAGCGGTCACGGTGTACTTTCAAGTCATCCAAAACCACGGCGCACCTGTTTGATGGAGATTTCAAGTCAAAAGTTGCAGATCGTTGATGCAGCAGCCAAGGAGCGATAGAAATTCACGCTATGTTGGATCTACTTTGCATAGGGGAAGCGATGGCCGAGCTTCGGCGAGGCCAGGGCGAGGATCAGGCTCCAGGTCAAGCGGGCTTCGTTGTCGGCTTCGCTGGCGATACCTACAACACCGCCGTTTATGCCAAGCGTAGCCTTGGGGCAGCGGGCCACGTTGGGTTCATGTCGCGCGTGGGTCTTGACCCCCTGTCAGATGGCATGCTGGCCGCAGCAGAGGCGGAAGGGCTGGATACCAGTGTCATCACACGGGATGAGCAGCGAAATATCGGCATCTATTCCGTCGCAACGGATAGCGCCGGGGAACGCAGCTTTCATTATTGGCGGAACCACTCGGCGGCAAAAAAGCTCGACGCCAAGGATCTAGTACCCGCGCGGATCCTGTACCTGAGCGGTATCACGTTGGCGATTCTTTCGCCCGAGCGACGCCGGGCACTGATGCAGGCGCTCGGAGCGTTGAAGGGCACCTGCGAAATTGCCTTCGATAGCAATTACAGACCCAAACTTTGGGAATCACGAGAAACGGCACAGGCGGTGATCGAGGAGATGTGGGATCTGGCCGATCTGGCCTTTCCCAGCGTCGATGACGAAATGGACCTGTTCGGCGAGGACTCTGAGGCCGCGGTTCTCCAGCGTTTCGCTCAGGGGAATTTCGCCTCCTGCACCCTGAAACGAGGGGAGCGAGGTCCGCTTTCCCTGACCAACCCCGAGCCGGTTGAGGACTTCCCCAGAGCGCAAGGGGTTGTGGACACCACAGCCGCCGGCGACAGCTTCAACGGCGGATTTCTGGCCGCAAGGCTGCAGGGCAAGTCCGAGGCAGACTGCTTGCGCGCTGGACACGCCCTCGCAGCCTACGTCGTAACCAAGCCCGGCGCGATTGCGCCGGTTTGAGATCAGTCGTGCTTGATCGCCTTGTCAAAGTACGGCACAGGCGCGATGCGGGCGCGAATGCCGACCACCTGATGATCCTCAACGGTCAGACGCTTCGAGTCAGGCTCACCCCAAAGCAAGGTGACTTCCTTTCCCATTTCGACCGCATCGGGGTCCAGCAAAGCGGTTGAGAGCACGCAGCCGGCGTTAGAGGAGTAAGTACTCCACTGGGACAGGCCAATCATACGGTCGCCCATGAGCACCTGATTATACTCAAAAGTCGCATACATGGGGATGGGCAAGGAGATGAACTTGGTTCTTGGGCGATCCGGCCCGACAGACCGGCGCATCACGTCGAAGACATCTTCGTTGTTCCACGCCAGTGTGACCTTGACCCGGCAATCTTCTTTCTTGCGCGCCATCAGGGCATCGCGGCCTACGAAGTCATGATCCAGATGCACCATGGGGCCATAACCCAGTTCATTGGGTTCAACCATGTAGTCGGTCATATCATCTGAAACAAAACTGCCGCCCAAGGATGCATTGGCTTCAAAGGATTTCGCCGGCAACCACTCTCGGAAAGGACGCATGGCCTCGCCGTAAAAGATTGATGGGAATGGGCGCGGCATCCAGCCTGATTCCTGCGCTGCGGTTGGGTAAGTCACCGAACCGGCTTTACGCAGACCAAAGTCTTTACCGATCTCTTCCACCTTGGCGCGGACATCGCCTTGCGCATCCCAAGGCCCATAGAGCTCAAAACCGGGCCTCCCGGCCATACCGTGCCGCAAGGCTCTTACCGTGTGACCGGCGATCTTGAACTCACCAATTCGGAAGAATTTGATCTCCGGCAGGCCATCATCAACGACCGCGCGCATCAGGTCGAGTGCGTTTGGCCCTTGCAGTTGGAACCGGAAGACATCGCGCCGCTCGCGCGGGATGATCATGTTTTCGTTGCGCGTGACCTCAATGGCCATGTCGCTGCTTTCGCTGTTGAACTGCAGCCAGTTACTCGCCGTCGGCGGACCAACAATCCGAAGAAAGTCGCTGGACTCACAGAAAATAATCGCGTCCGAGACCAAATGACCGCTCGGGTCCACCATAATCAACTGCTTGGCACGCAGGGGCGTAAGGTTGCTCAGATCATTCGTCGCAAACTGGGACACAAAGGCCAGCGCGTCGGCACCCCGAATGTGCAACTCCGTCATATGAAAGGATTGCTCGAACAGGACGACGCTGTGATGCCAGGCGCGCTGCTCGTCTCGCCAGTTGGTAAATTCTGGCGGGATACCGGGGAAAATGACCGTGCTGTCATTGGAACTGCGCAACATAGACAGCGCGCCACCAGAAGCGTTTATCTTATCTTCTAGGCTACGAATTTCAGGATCAGACATAAGTCACTCGTTCGAAGTCAGTTATCAGGATACGCCGCGCGTTATCCGGAACCGTGACCCTGGACAGTCATGTTGTAAAATTCGAATTTGCCAATACATCATAGAATAATTCTATATTTAATTCCTAAGCGCCCTCACATCTGGTGGAGGCTGCATCGGCAAGGGAGTAATCCAAGCGTGGATCCAAAGTTTCTGACACAACTTGCCGTTATCGTGGAAATGGGTTCCGTCACCAAAGCGGCACGAAAACTTAACCTCACTCAACCAACGCTCTCACGGTCGATCAAGGTCATCGAAGACCGCGTTGGCGGTGCAGTCCTCCGACGGGGCCGCTATGGTGTTGCACCAACAGAAATTGGCCGCAGGTTGGCAGAAGAAGGGCGGAGCATCCTTCGCAATTCTGAACAGGCTCAGACCGCCATCGAGGAATGGAAACACGGCATGGCGGGCGAACTGCGCATTGGGGTTGGCCCCATGCTCGCCACCACCATCATGGGGGATTTTTTCGCAGAAATGGTCGAAAAGCCACCGACCTACAGCCTGAAAATCCATTGCGAGGTCGCCTCTCGGCTGACCAACCGATTGAACACGGACATGCTTGACGTGGCCATCATTCCCTACGACCTGAACCGCGGTAATGACTCTCTGGTCAGAACCATGCTGTTTCAGGACCGCCTCTCTGTTTTTGTCGGTGCTGACGATCCCTTAAGTCGACAAAAGCAAGTCTCACCAGAGGCTTTGAGCGACCACTTGTGGGTTGGCGTCGGGGAAGTTTCCGGTCTGTTTGACGTCAACCGCGAAATGCTGACCCGGATTGGTCTGCCCGATATCACTCCAAAGGTGGAGAATAATGGCGATGTCACCATGACCTTCCGCATGCTGGAAAAGTCCCGCGCCTGTACCATGCTGCCTTATCGAACGCTGGCGCCCTATTGCGAACGCTACAGCATTGCCCCGGTTGACCTCGGTGTGGATCTGGAGACCCGAGACCTGGGCCTCTGGACAACGAGCGCGGGACAAGACCGGCTCGAAGTCCTCGATTTCAAGGCGAGATTAACGGATTTCCTGAGGAAGAAAGGTCTGAGTTAAGCGGCTATCGACTTCACGATGGCGATAAATTCTTCGTCAGTCAGGATATCTTTCTTGGCGATGCCTTTTTCTTTGACGGCACCCAAAATGTCATCGAGCTTTTCATCGCCCACGCCGGAAATGCCAAGCTCCTCAAGCTTATACTGGACGGACGCCTTACCCGATTTTTTGCCGAGAACCACCTGCCCCGTCCGACCCGTCAGTTTTGGATGCGTCCCGAACATGACCAGCGGATCATGCATCACGTACTGAATGCCAATACCGCTTTCTCGAATGAAATTTCCATGGCCCAGCACTGGCTTGTTCCGTGCAATTGGAATGTTGGAAACTTGGGAGACCAGATCAGCCAGTTCCGGCAACAGATCCAGCCTGTACCCCGTATCGTAACCGTACAATAGATCCAGCCCCAGCATGAGTTCTTCCATTGCTGCGTTGCCGGTTCGCTCGCCCAGACCATTGGCACAACTGTGCACCACCTCAGCCCCGGCAGTCACCGCAGCCAACTCCGTCGCGACCCCCATACCGAAGTCGTTGTGGGTGTGAATCTCGATGGGTAGCCCCGTCATCTCTTTGACCCAGCGCACCATGTAGCGGATCGCCTCCGGCGTCGCGCAGCCCATGGTATCGACGATCCCAATGGCATCCGGGGGTGATTCATTCATCACTGCACGACACAAATTCTCCAAATCTTCTGGCCGAGCCCGCGTGGTATCGTAGGGGAAGAACAAGGCGTACAGCCCGTTTTCGCGGGCGTAGTTGATAACATCGCGGCTTTTCTTGAAAACATCTTCCCAGGTCCAGCCGAACTGAGTGGTGATCTTTGGGTAGCCAATCGGCACTTCGATCACGACCCCGTCGGCACCGCACTCCAGCGCCATATCGATGTCCTGTCGCATCGCACGGGCAAAAGTGAAGATCTTGGAGGGCAAACCCAAGGACGAGATTTGCCGAATTGCCTCTGCATCCTGTGGTGACACCGCGGGCATGCCCGCTTCAATGCGCTCAATCCCGATTTCACTCAGCTTTGACGCAATGGCAAGTTTATCGTCGATGCTGAAAACCACACCCGGCGTCTGCTCTCCATCGCGCAAGGTTGCATCATGGATTTGAACCTTCGGCGGCAAATTCAATTGATCTCTTACTTCCGGTATAAAGTTGTAAGGACTGACCCACCAACGATCAGGCTCGTGATAGTTCCTAAACATGGTCAATTCTCCTCAACAGAACCGTGAAAAGGGAAACTTACTCATATTTTTTCGTGTTTCCCATAGGAAAAACGATATTTTTGCCTTGGTTGTTGTCCAGCTTTTCGGGCTGTGTAATCAAGAAACCTTAGGCTTTCTCACTGATAATGAGATTGAAATTGGCAGAAAAACAAAACTCAGAAACGCAGTCTTCGACCCAACGCGTGTATCTGCGGTTGCGAGATGCAGTCCTTAATGGCTCTCTGAAGCCGGGTGATCGGTTGAAAGTCGACACCTTGAAGTCGACCATGCAAGCCGGGGCAACCCCTGTGCGTGAGGCTTTGAGTTTGCTGGTCTCTGACCAGTTGGTAGAGCGCATTGACCAACGCGGTTTTCGCGTGGCTTCAGCGAGTGTTGAGCAGTTTCAGGAGGTGCTCAAGCTGCGCTGTCAGCTCGAAATCCTTGCGCTAAAGGATAGTTTGATCAAAGGCGACAAGGCCTGGGAAGAGGCGCTGGTACTCGCGCACTACCGCATGGAACGACACGACAAAAAGGACCGGGAAGCGTTTGAAGCCCTTCACCGCACCTTTCACATGAGTGTTCTGAACGCCTGCGGATCACCCATTTTGATGCGTCTGTGTGAGCAACTCTACGATCTGAACGTCCGCTATCGTCACCTGGCTGGCCAGAACGAAGCCTACACACAGCGTGACGTCACCGCTGAACATAAGGCCATACTTGACGGCGCCCTGGCACGCGACTTCGAACAGGCTTCAACCGCGCTGCTGGCACACTATCAGCGCACGGGCGACTTTCTGTCTCCCCATCTGGGCTAGTCTTTTGCTTTAAGCGCGCAGAGGCTTGTGCCGGGCCCCGCTTGCCCCGTGGTTGAAGGGGACAACGGAAACGTTCTTGCCAATGACAATGGTCATCAGATCCTCAGCGACCAGTACAGTTCCATCGTACTCCTCGGCAAGTTCATCCATGACCTCTTCGATTGTCATGGGGTTCGGCGGGAGCAAGACCACGTGGGTCAGCATGGCAAGGCGGGGTCGCGTCTGTGCGAAGACACGGCCCACCTCAGCGGGGCTGGCGTGATGGTCAATCGCGATCTGTATACGGGGATATTTGGCAAGGCTTTCGGGTCGCGCCGCAGCAACTTCATGGACAAAAACATCGGCCCCTTGCGCCTGAGCGATCAGGTTTTCATTGTATCGCGTATCGTGGCTGTGCACGAACACGGCATCCCCGTACTCGACACGAAAAGCGTAGGCAGGACGGATGAATTCGCCATGGTCCACCTCGATGGCGATAATCCGAAGGCCATTGCGCTCGTAAACCAACCCCTCCTCGCGGTACTCGTGCGGAATGATCCGCATGTGTTCGGGATCGATTTCACTGTCTGCTACCCGAATGTCCCGGTCGGGCTTGGTCACCTGCCAAGCACCTTCCGCGATGTCCTTGACCCCCGGTGGCCCATAGAGATGGAGCGGACCACCCCGGTTTGAGAACGGCTGCTGAATGGTCCCCGTCATGACCAAATCCAGCAATCCGGCATAATGGTCAGAATGGTAGTGAGACAGAATAACGGTATCTGTAATGCCCAAGGGGTATCCAGCCTGTGACAGCCGAACCGTCGCCCCGCGTCCGCAGTCGATCAGGACACGTTCCTCCCCTGCTTCGATCAGGGTGGACGTACCAAAAGCGTTTATATCAGGGTTTGGTATTCCAGTGCCGAGAAGCGTGACTCTGAGTGGATGTTGATCGTCTGACATGGCGCCCTCCTCCGCATGAGAACCCCATCTGCCGCTAATCGGGCGTGTTTGTAAAATTGATAATTGGCGGGTTCCTATAGAGGAACCCTATACCTTGTGACTGCATTTCCCGCCTGTTCGACAGCGGAAACGCGGTTCTAACAGCCCGGTGCGGTCAGCTCCTCGTCAGCGGGTTTGTTGTCAGACAAGCGCTTCTCGAGACACGGGTAATTGTCCAAAACAGAGGACTTCGAACCACCGCCGCTCGACCCGCCGGTAAAGTTAGCAGTAGATGCCGTAGCCTTGTAAATCAGCTTCTGACGGAAGAAATTGCGGTAGCGTTCCTGTGACATGCACTGCTCCGCAGCAAAAGCTGCCGCTGTGAAGCACCATCCCCGGCGCGACCACCAGATTTCAACAACATTACCGCTTTCATTCCGAACCTCGATGCGCTCCAGTCCGATGAAATTGATCAGGTGGGTGTTAAAAACTTCGTATTCAGCGCCGTTGTACTCAAAGGTAAAGGCAACTTCAGCGTCCAGCGGCACCAGCTTCACCGGTCCATGGGGGTGAGATAACGCCGGTCCACCCGACAGAAGGCAGGCCATCCCTGCACTCAGCAAAAGTAAGAGTGGGTTTTTGAACAGGCTGGCAACGACGGGCATCGTGGGTCTCACTTCCGGGTTTCTGATAACTCGGATTTCTTTTTATCAGAAAAAACCGTCATCGGTGGAAAAGTTTATCCTCTGATCCAATCCGCTCAAAGGCTCTCTAGCAGACGGCAGAGAGCCTCTGTTGCTGTGTCGAGATCAGCATCTGTGACGTATTCATCCGGTCGGTGACTGACACCGCCTCTACACCGAACAAACATCATCGCAACCGGGCACAAATCAGACATGGCAGAAGCATCGTGGGTTGCTCCGGAAGGAAGTTCAAACCCCTGCCCCTGTGTCTCTGTCACGGCTTGACTGACTTTCTGCAATAACGTCGGATCACACAGGACGGCTTCCTGCTGATAGGTCCGCTCGAACTGACAGTCACAGCCCATCGCGGCAGCACTCTGCGCGGCCAACTGTCTGCAGTTTTGGTGGACGCGTTCTCGTTGAGCGTCATCAATGGCCCGAAGTTCGAGCACCAGCTCCACGCGCTTGGGGATCGCGTTCACTGCACCTGGCGTCACGGAAATCGTACCAACCGTTGCGCGAACATCACCCGTTTCCAGCGCCAGCTGATGCACGCTGCTGATAAACCGCGAAGCAGCGACCAGAGCGTCCTTCCGCCCCGCCATGGGCATGGTGCCGGCATGACCTGTTTCACCGGTGAAAACCACCGCATTCCGCTCAATCCCACAGATGCCGGTTACAGATCCAAGAGCCAGACCCTGCTGTTCAAGGACTGGGCCTTGCTCGATATGCACCTCGATAAACCCAAGAACGTCTTCGGGTCTGCGGCTTAAGGAAGCAAGCTGATCTGGCTGACCACCAAAATCACGCATAGCTTGCGTAATAGAAATGCCATCTGCATCCCTTAGATCCAGCACAGAAAGATCCAGAGTTCCGGCCAGTGCTCGGGGGCCAATCAGGGCCGTGGGAAAGCGAACCCCCTCCTCATCGGCGAAGGCCACCACTTCGATGGGCATGCGCGGCGCTCGGCCTTCGCCCCGCATTCTCTCAAGCGCCAGACAGGGGAGCAGAACGCCCATGATGCCGTCGTAACGCCCGCCATTGGGCACAGAATCCTGGTGGGAACCGAGCATGAGCACGGGGCCGTTACCCTCTGCATTTCGGCCAATCAGCGTTCCGGAAGCCGTCATTTCTGGTTTGAGACCGGCGCGCTCCATCCAATCACGGATTATCACCAGGGCAGATTCGTGTTCCACTGAAAAAGGAAGCCGACTAACCCCATCAAAGGTCGTTGAACAGGCCGCAACCTGAGTCAGTCGAGCCTGTGCTTCTTCCCCCCAATTCATGCAAACCTCATATTTATAATGATAATTAACCGTTACATAACCGGAGTTTTTTGTCTATTGAAGGACCAAGTACTCCAGTGAGCCAAAAGGCGAAACCATGGTGGCCAAGAAGTCCCGTCCAGTTAAAGTTTCTGAAGAAATAAAAACGTGGGTCGTTGATCGCGATTTGAAGCAGGGCGACAGGCTGCCCAATGAGGCCGAAATGATCGCGCTGTTCGGGGTTTCGAAAGGAACCGTGCGAGAGGCGTTGCGTATCCTGGAGGCGGAGGGGCTGATCAGCACGCGCACAGGTCCGGGAGGGGGAAGCTTCGTCAACAAGGTGACGGTGGAACACGCAAAGTCGCTGTTGGCCAACTATTTCTACTTCGAGCGTCTGTCGCTGGCCGATTTTTATCAATTGCGGAAAATCCTCGAACCTGAACTGGCGGCAAACCTCGCCGGTAAGCTGACAGAAGAGCAACTGAGCGAGCTTGAAGCGCTGGCGCTGTCGCATCCCGAATTGGCGAAATCAGCACAAGAGGAAAAAGAGCAGCACATCGCCTCGCTTCGCTTCCACCAGTGTCTGGCGGAATTTGCCGAAAATCGCCTTCTGGGTTTCATCATTTCTTTTATGGCGCGTTCGCTGACTGATCTGACCGTTTACCGGCGGCTCTATGATCCACCAAACCACGAGTTGGCGATGAAAGGCCGGGAGCATCAGCAGCGTCTTATCAAAGCGCTTCGACGGGGCGACAGCGACGCAGCGCGGGAGATCATGGCCTCTCACATGGCCGTGGCAGAAGAACTCATGGCGGTTCAGGAAGCCGAACTTGAGCGCCGGTTCATCAGCGTCAGTCGCTGATCAACCGGTTTTTGAGTCCTGCAGCAGTTTCGTGTCAGGCGCACGGTGTCGATCTTCCGCGACCGGCACTTCATCAAGCCAGTCTTTGTAGGGCGAAGAATTGCACTTATCGTAAAGTTTGCGCAGGTCACCCAGCGGGTCTTCGGACGAATCAATGCGCAAATCCAGAGGGGGGCGCTCCGGCGTCAAGCACAGGAGACTGGCGGACATCAGTCCCCGATAATCACCCCCAGCGCCCTTCGCTGCCATTAACGCTGCCAAGAGGCGTTCGCCCAACGTATCCTCCGTCGACATGAAAGTGGCCGACATCGCATCCACGACTTCACGGCTGGCCAGCATGTTTCCACCAACCACGAGATTGGGCGCACAGACGTGTCCAGCATAAGGAAGGCTCTGTTCACCGGTGTGGCCTGCTGTCTGCCCGGTGCGGTCTAAAGTGAGCAACTGGCGGAACCCTTTGCCCGTGTCTTCATCCACCACCTGAGCCAAAGCTGAAGCCGCGTCAGCGCCCATGCGCATGGCCCGCAGCGACTCATCACGCCAGAACGTGCTGGGCGCTGTTCCCTGGCTCGCGACCAGACCAGAATCGATGTTGCCTCGCAGCACCCACCCCCCCACGCACAGGTTACCAGTGGCTGAAGCTGCGGCAAATCCGCCTGTTTTTTCATCAAAAGCCAGAATTGAGAAGGTCATAGGTACCGTCGTTACACAATTTTTCTTGTATTTATCATGAGAATTTGGCTGGATGCAATCTATCATGATAAATTCATCATACGCATAGGAGAGGGGAATACATCATGAATATGCTGTCTTTAACACGCAGAACTCTACTCGCAATCGGTGCGGCTGGCACGCTGGCATTGGCTTCGGTTAATGCGCTGGCGCAAACGCCGCCTGGTGTTTTGATTGTCGGCCAGATTGCCGAGCCAAAGTCGCTTGATCCAGCTGCTGTTACGGCTGTGAACGACTTCCGCATTCTGATGAACGTTTACGACGGTCTGGTGCGGTACAAGGACGGAACCCTTGAGGTCGAGCCGTCACTTGCAACGTCTTGGGACATCAGCGACGATGGCCTCGAGTACACATTCTCGCTGCGCGATGGCGTGACCTTCCATGATGGTTCGGCTTTCGACGCTGATGCCGTGAAGTTCAACTTTGATCGCATGCTGGACGAGAATCACCCTTATCACAACACGGGGCCCTTCCCGCTTTCGTTCTTCTTCTCCGCGGTTGAAGATGTAGCGGTCATCGATGCCTCAACAGTGAAGTTTACACTGAACGCGCCTTACGCTCCGTTCCTGTCCAACCTCGCTTACCCGACTGGCCTGATTGTTTCGCCTGCTGCTGTAATGGAACACGGCGCTGACTTTGGCCGTAATGCTTCGGGTACGGGTGCCTTTACGTTCGCTGAATGGCGCTCCAACGAAGCCGTTGTGGTTGAAGCCAACGCTGATTACTGGGGCGGCGCTCCAGCGCTTGATGCCGTTGTCTTCCGCCCGATCACCGATGCCAACACCCGCGTTGCGGAGATGCTCGCTGGTGGGATCGACATGATGGTTGAAGTGCCACCGGTGTCCCTGAGCAGCTTTGGTGCTGATCCATACGTGGTGCACGAGCAAGCCGGTCCTCACGTTTGGTTCCTGATCCTCAACGCCAAGGAAGGCCCATTCGCCGACAAGCGCGTTCGTCAGGCGGCCAACTACGCCATTAACAAGGAAGCCATCGTCAACGACGTCCTTGAAGGCACGGCTGCTATTGCTGCTGGCCCAACGCCACCAGCGTTCGCTTGGGCTTACAACGAGAGCCTTGAGCCTTACCCATACAACCCAGACAAGGCACGCGAACTGCTGGCCGAAGCGGGTGCTGAAGGCGCTGAACTGACCTTCTACGTCACCGAAGGGGGTTCGGGCATGCTTGATCCGGTCGCCATGGGTACGGCAATTCAGGCTGATTTGCAGGCTGTCGGCCTCAGCGTGAAGATCGAAACCTACGAGTGGAACACCTTCCTGGGTGAAGTGAACCCTGGTCTCGAAGGCAAGGCCGATATGGCTGAGATGGCATGGATGACAAACGATCCTGACACGCTGCCATTCCTGGCACTGCGCACCGACGCTTGGCCAGACAAGGGTGGCTTCAACTCAGGCTACTACTCCAACCCTGCCGTGGATGAGCTGCTGGAAGCTGCTCGTGCATCGACCGATCAGGCCGAGCGCGCGCGTCTGTATCAGGAAATGCAGACCATCGTTCAGGATGATGCGCCGTGGGTGTTCGTGGCCAACTGGAAGCAGAACGCTGTCTCCAGCAACCGCGTCGAAAACTTCGCGCTTCAGCCATCGTTCTTCCTGCTGCTTAAGGACGTAGCGAAGAACTAAATTCAAGACCTTTTGTCTTGATCAAGAAAGGGCGGCTCGCATCCCGCAGGCGGGCCGCCCTTTTTTCGCATTATCTTTGACGGCACGCCTGTTGTTTGCGACCGTCTCTGTTGTCTGATTGATTTGGGTTGCCTGCACTATGGGCGAGTACATCGTCAAAAGATTGCTGTCTGCTCTGCCTGTGTTGTTCGGCATTACGGTCATCGTCTTTCTGATCATGGCCATGATCCCGGGTGATCCTGCGACGGCTATTCTCGGTTCCTACGCCACGCCTGAAAACGTTGAGCGCCTGAACAAACAACTTGGGCTGGATCGTCCCCTCCCGCTGCGATACCTGATCTGGCTGGGCAATATGCTCCAGGGTGATTTCGGCCAGTCATTCTCGCTGAACAGACCGGTGCTCGAGGAAGTGTTGGAGCGTCTCAACGCCACGCTTATCCTCGCGGGAACATCCTTCGTGCTCTGCTCCCTGCTGGGCATCGTAGCCGGGGTGATTTCTGCGACCCGTCAGTATGGATTGGCCGACAAAGGCATCACTTTTGCCGTCATTCTCGGCATTTCCATCCCTTCATTCTTCCTGGGCATGATGCTGATCCTCGTTTTCTCCGTGAACCTGCGCCTCTTTCCCGTGTCGGGCATGTGGCCCATCTATGGTGATCGAGATCTGAACGCACTGATCAAGCATCTCACCCTGCCTGCCCTGACACTTTCCGTGGTGGCGACCGGCGTCATTGCCCGACTCAGTCGCTCGGCCATGCTGGAGGTTCTGCGCGCCGACTATATCCGCACGGCGCGCGCCAAGGGCTTGCGAGAAACACGCGTGGTCTGGCTGCATGCGCTCAAAACAGCCATGGTCTCGATCCTGCCCATACTCGGCCTGCAAGCTGGCTTCGTGCTATCCGGCGCTGTTTACATTGAAATGGTGTTCCAGTGGCCGGGGGTTGGCCGCATGCTGGTTGATGCCATCCTCAAGCGCGACATCATGCTGGTTCAGGGTGGCGTCGTCTTTGTGGCGAGTTGCTACGTGCTGTTTAACATCGTGGTCGATGTCTTGCAGACCTTGCTCGACTCAAGGATCAAGACATGATTGCGCTGATCCGCCTGATTGCCCGGAACCGGTTGGCGCTCGTTGGTCTGGTGGTGCTCGCGGCGCTGATCCTGATATCCATCATCACGCCCTTGTTGCCGCTGGCGGACCCGGACGTCATCGATACGGCCAAGCGCTTCCGTCGTCCCTTTTCTGAGGGGGCCTTGTTGGGGACTGACCATCTGGGACGCGACCTGCTCAGTCGCCTGCTGTGGGGGACCCGCCTGTCTTTGCTGGTGGGCTTTTCAGCCGCCATGATCGCGGCGACGATTGGGGCCAGCATGGGCATCGTTGCCGGCTACTTTGGCGGACTCACCGACAACATCATCATGCGCAGCGTCGATACGTTGATGGGCTTTCCCTACATCCTTCTGGCGCTTGCCATTGTTGCGGTTCTCGGTCCGGGCCTGTTCAACGCCCTGATTGCAGTCGCAGCGGTGAACATTCCCTTCTTTGCCCGGAATATCCGCGGTGTCACGGTTACCATCGTGCATCTTGAGTACGTTGATGCTGCACGGCTGAACGGGCGTAATCACCTGAGCATTATCGTGGGAGAAGTCCTGCCCAACGTGATTCCCACCATTGTAGTTGCCGTCTCCACGACCGTGGGATGGATGATTTTGGAAACGGCGGGCCTGTCGTTCCTGGGGCTTGGCTCACAGCCGCCGCAAGCCGATCTGGGGTCCATGCTGGGCGAGGCTCGCGCCGCACTGATCACCAGTCCGCATACTTCCTTCGTCCCGGGCGTGATGATCCTGCTGATCGTCATGGGGGTCAATCTGCTGGGCGATGGTATTCGCGATGCGCTGGACCCACGGCTCAAGTCCGGCGCGCTCAGCCGCCCCCAGCCTGCGACCAAAGTCGCACGGGTAGATGCAACGGAGCGGAAAGCGCCCGATGCAGCGCTGGAACTCGCGGGTCTGTCCACGGTCTTTGATTTGGGCTCACGCCAGCTGAATGCGGTCAAGCGCATAGATCTGCACCTGCAAAAGGGCGAGTGCCTGGGCATCATCGGCGAAAGCGGATCGGGCAAGTCCGTCACAGCCCTGTCCATCCTGAGGCTGGTTGCTTCTCCGCCCGGCATCATCAAAGGCGGGTCCGTGCATTTTGACGCTGAGGACCTGATCCGGGTTCCACAGCAGCGTTTGCGCCAGATCCGAGGCAACCGCATTTCCTACATCTTTCAGGACCCGCTTACGACGCTCCACCCGCTGCTGACCGTCGGCACGCAGCTGATCGAGGCGATCAAGGCGCATCAGCGGATCACAACACAAGAAGCCCGTGAACTTGCGCTGACGCTGCTAACGCAGGTGCGTATTCCCGATCCTCAGCGGGTGTTCAGCAGCCACCCACACCAGCTCTCCGGCGGCATGCGGCAGCGGATCGGGATTGCTATGGCGCTGTGCAACGACCCGGATGTCATCATTGCTGACGAGCCAACAACAGCGCTCGATGTAACCGTGCAAGCGCAGATTCTGGCTTTGATCGACGACTTGCGGCGTGCGCGGGGTCTTTCGGTGATTTTCATCACCCACGACTTCAGCGTTGTATCTCAGCTTTGCGACCGGGTCGCGGTTATGTACGCCGGTGAGCTTGTGGAATTAGGAACGACTGAGCAGATCATCAAACAGCCTCTGCACCCATACACGGCCAGGCTGATGCAGTGTGTGCCCCAGCTGGGCGAAGGCAAAAGACGCCTCAACGCCATACCGGGACTGCCACCGCGCGCGGACGAGCCGCTGGCTGGCTGCGCCTTTGCTGATCGATGCCACCACGCCAGTGAAGTCTGCTTGGAACAGCCAATCGCTTTGGAACCAGTAGGAGAGAGCCGTACCGTCCGCTGCATTCACCGGGGCGAGAACTCGGGTCCAACGCCGGGGGAGGCTGCGGCATGACCCATCCGGCCTTAAAAGTCAGTGACCTGAGCAAAACCTTTACCGAGAGCGCGGGGCTGTTTGGCAGAAACCGGCAGCACGTGCAGGCTGTTCGGTCGGTCAATCTCGAAGTTGCACCCGGCGAGACCCTTGGCATCGTCGGGGAATCAGGGTGCGGGAAGACGACGCTTGCACGCATGCTTGTGGGCCTGACACTTCCGACCAAAGGGAGCATCGAGATCCATGGTACCGAGAGGACCGGGGACAGCGCTCGCCGTTTTGGTCGCGACATCCAGTACGTCTTTCAGGACCCAACCAGCAGCCTGAACCCGCGCATGACCATCCGGGACATTCTCAGCGTCCCACTCAAGCACCTGCACGGCATGGACGCCCCAGCGCGTGCCGCGCGTATCGCAGAAATCATTGACGCCGTGAATCTGCGCAAGGAGTTCCTGGACCGTCATCCCCATGAGTTCTCCGGCGGTCAGGCACAACGCATCGGGATTGCAAGGGCGCTGGCAGCGGATGCTCGCATTCTGGTGCTCGATGAACCCGTTTCCGCCCTGGATGTTTCCATTCAGGCCCAAGTGCTCAATTTGCTGACCGATCTGAAGGCTGAATTGGGACTCACCTATATTTTCATCAGTCACGATCTGGCCGTGGTCGAGGCCATAAGTGATCGCGTTGCCGTATTCTATGCCGGCTCTGTCGTTGAAATCGGTCCGGCAGAGCACGTCTTCTCCGCGCCCCGCCATCCTTACTGCAAGTTGCTCGCGGAGAGTGCGCCGGCCATCGGCAAACCGATTCAGACCCAAGAAGCCACCCTCAACGAAGTTCAGATGAGCCCTACGGAGGCTCCAGGGTGCTCATTTGCGCCCCGCTGCGCCTTTGCCAGTGACACCTGCAAAACCCAGAGCCCAGCGCTCGACGCACAAAATACCCACGCAGCAGCCTGCTTTCACCCGCTGCCCTGAGCACCCCTCAATTCGTCCAAAACTCAAAAGTTTCATCTTTGAAACATTCGAAACACAGAAAAATACACTGTTTCGAAGCTTAACTAGCGAGACAATCGCCCGTTACGTTGACCTGTCAAAAACACCCCTGTCAAACGCAACCACGCCCTTCGAAACCGGGCTGGACCTGCAAAACCAAAACTCAGGCGCAACACCAATCTTGCCAAGCGCCAAACCGAATAAAAGGGGTTATCCAATGTTCAAGTCTGCTCTCAAGCTCGTCGCTATCGCTTCCCTCGTCGCTTCCACCTCCGTCTCCACCTCTGCTCACGCATGGTTCAACACGTCCAACGTCAACCAGTTCGGCATCGGCCACAGCGTTGGCGGCGCTCAGACCGGTTCTTACAACCACATGGAAATCTTCCAGTCCGGCTGGGGTAACACCTCCATCGCGACCCAGGATGGCTGGGGCAATGAAACCGCAATCGGTCAGTCCGGCATCGGCAACAGCGCCAGCAGCAACCAGACCGGTGAGTGCAACATTTCCGGCATCGCTCAGTTCGGTGTTGGTAACAGCGTAACCGCTGACCAGTCCGGCGACTGTAACGCTCAGGCTGTTATTCAGATCGGTACCGGCAACAGCGCCAACACCACCCAAGTTGGCACCGGCAACGTTGCAGTGATCGTCCAGTACTAATCGCTGCTCCCTTCCTTCTTCCGCATATAGAAACAGGCAAGGCTCCCTCCCCCTTGCCTGTTTTCTTGTGTCGGCGTCACCTCAACTCGTCAGCGCAAATTCCTCTCACATCAGGGGTTGCACTCGGGGCTTGAGGTCGTTTGTATTGCTTGAGCGTTATTCGCCGGAGGATCCTTCGCTGCAGCACCGACTTTTAGCCTTGATCTGCCTGATCTTTGCTTTCACCCCGGTTTCAGCCCACACTGATGCGCAAGGTGAAGTCTCTCATTTGCAGGTAAAGCTCGATGCTTCCGATGCGCGGCATCTGCTGGAACGCACGGGCATCGGTGCGCACCCTGTTGAAATTCAAAGCCTGATTGGTCTGTCACGCGCTGAAGGCGTGGCCCGAATGCTGGCGCAATTGGACGTCACAGCGCCCTTCATGGACATTCCGGACATCCTCGAACGCCGATATGCCCACTACAACTCGGAGAGCGACCGAGAGGCTGATGAAAGACAGTCGTTTCAGATCAAACGCAATCAGGAAATGGATGAGTTTCGATTGTGGTGGATCAGCGAGCTTATCTCCTCCCCTAACCCCGCTGGCGAGCGCCTGCTCCTGCTGTGGCACAATCATTTTGTGACAGCCTATTCCGGCCTTAACGAAGAAGTTGATGCCATGATTGCGCAACACCTCATGCTTCGGGAACAGGGAACAGGCAATTTTCGCGATTTGTTGCGCGCCATTATCAGAGACGCGGCCATGCTGAATTACCTCGATAACAGCAGCAACCGCAAAGAAAGCCCAAACGAAAACCTGGGACGCGAACTGCTGGAACTCTTTGTGTTGGGAGAGGGAAACTATAGCGAGCAAGACGTCAAGGAAGTCGCCCGCGCCCTGACAGGCTATGACTACAACCGCATCCGCCGCTTTGAAGCCGAGTTCAATGCCTGGTCCCATGATGAGCGCCGTAAAACAGTTTTTGGCCAGCGTGGGAATTTTGACGGTGACGACATCGTGGACATCCTTTTGGAGAAGCCCGAGACCGCAGATTTCCTCACGCGAACCTTCTGGCGCGCTTATGTCTCAGAATTCTATTCCGACCCTGACGAACTGGCAGCCATTGCCCGGCGTTTTCGGGCCAGCGATTACGAAATCCAAACCCTATTGCAAAGCGTCTGGGAGTCACGAGGCTTCTGGGCGGACAGCAACCGTGGGACGATTGTCAAATCGCCCGTGGATTTGATGATTGGCAGCATTCGCACCAGCGGCAAGCTGCCTCAAGACTGGCAGAGACTTCCCTACACACTGTCTGATCTGGGTCAAAACCTCTTTGAAGCACCAAACGTCGCTGGCTGGCCCGGCGGTGCTGACTGGCTCACCGCATCACGGATCATCAAGCGCACAGAAGCGCTGAACGAGTTTGTGGAAACCCAGCCTTGGTCTTCCGAACAGTCAGCCTCTGCCATGCCAGCGATGATGGATTTGATGACGGAAAGCACCATCCGTGTGCGCTACGCCGCCGAGGATTTTGAAGGACCACCCGTTTTCTCCGTGCGCGCCTTTTCGGATTTGGAGGCGAGAGACCTTCTCTGGTCCTCTCCGGCTATTGCTGCACGGAATGGATTGGACACAGCACGCTACGGACGCGCGGATAACGGTGTCGGGCTGACTTGGGAAGTGGCCGAATTCGAATGGCCCAGCGACCTGCAAACACCAGCAGCATTCCGCATCTATTTTGGCAATGATCACTGTTGTGGAGAAGGCGGTAGCGACGGTGGAGATCGCAATCTCTTCATCGACTGGTTGCAGCATCAAGACCGGCTATTCCTCGCCGACGATGGGGTCCAAAACCCCGGCTGTGGTGGTGTATCCAGCAGGGACGACCCGGCTGGAAACTTTTACTGCTCAGGCCGACTCAGTTTGACCAAAGCCACAAAGATAGAACCAACGAACGCTGACGAAGGGTCTGCGAAATCAGGTCTTGCTGTCGGTCGCGTTTACTTTGACGGGGGGCGCGAATTCACGCGCCGTGAAAACTACAACTGGTTCTCCATCGGTCTCGATGACGTGCGTTTCGAAGACATCGAAATTGATGCCATGCGCCTCGAAGTTATTGCCAAACGCATGAACGGTCGGATGGGTCTGGCGCTCAAACTGAGCCAACGCGATTGCTACCCGGATTGCTGGAACGACCGCTGGCCTAACGCTTCGTGGACTGAACGCAAGTCTACCCACAAGTTAGTAGAACTGCCTCTGAATGACCGCACACAGCACGATTCCGAACGTCAATACAGTCAGCTCTCACAACAGCAAAAGCGCTTCGTCGGTGCACTCTGGCACGCCCTGCCGACCTTTCTCGAAGAAATGCAAGCGGGTCGCCAATGGCGGCGTCGAGACGGTGAAACCACTCTGGCGACATGGGAGAGCATGCTCAAGCCATTTGAGGCCAGACTCAAAAACAGCCGCTACGCCCGTTTAGCGCCAGAGCAAGCCGTGAGAGTTGAACCCCACAACGCTGACGCGGCATCCATGATGACCATGATGGCTGCATCGATGAACACTGAAGCACCGATTGTTCTTGGACTGTTGCGCGATGATCTGGATTGGACAGGATCTGAAGTCGATCAAGCAGCGCTGATGATGAGTTTCGCAGCGGATAACACAGGACAGGACTTCAGCTTTGCCAAGCTGATCCGCCAACCAAGCTATCAAGTGAAGTGAGAACAGGTCCATGAAACGCAGACACCTTCTCGGCTTACTCGCCGCCGGCCTCTCGGTTCCTCTCGCTCCCCTCCAACTCGCACAGGCCGCCCAACGCTCAGGCCGTCGGCTCATTTTGGTGGAGCTTTCAGGGGCGAATGACGGGTTGAACACCATTGTTCCGATCAGAAATGATCGTTACCGAGCCATCCGACCGACCGTGGCGCTGGAGACGTCAGACGTTCTGAACCTGTCTGGCGACATGGCCTTGAACAGTCGCATGCGCAGTCTGATGTCGGCGTGGAATAGCGGTGATATGGCGGTCGTGCAGGGCCTGGGTTACCCGGATCAGAACCGGTCCCACTTCAAATCCATCGCACTCTGGGAGACCGGCGGCGACGGGCGGCAAGCCGGTCGCAACGGCTGGCTGACTGAGGACATTGAAGCGATGGACCGACAGGTTGATGCCCATGGGATCAGCCTTGATGGTGGAATGGGAGTTTTTGCCTCGTCCTCCGGCTTATGGATCTCCCTGACTTCCCTGCGGCAGCTGAAAACCCTGCAGGATTATCAGCTGGAAACATCGACAACCGGGACCGAAGCGAACCCGGCGCTCGCCCTGCTTATGGATCGTGCCAACACGCTGAATTCGTCCATGTCACGGATATCAAACAAGATCGCGGCCCAGCCCGTGTCGGTTTCCAGCAATCTCCGGTTCGGCGGGAGTGATCTGGGGAAACAGGCGGCGCTAGCTGCGCGACTCATCGCAGCCGACGTGGATGCGCCTGTGCTCAAGCTTAAGATTTCTGGCTTTGACACCCATGAGTATCAACAGGGCGAACACGGCTGGTTGCTATCCAACCTCGCCGATGCGCTGTCCGACTTGCGCACAGCGCTGGTGCGTTCTGGGCACTGGGAAAGCACGCTGGTCATGACGTACAGCGAGTTTGGTCGCCGGGCGACGGAGAACCGGTCCAGCGGGACCGACCACGGCACCGCCGCACCGCATTTCCTGCTTGGCGGTTCGATACGCGGCGGCTTATTCGGAAATGATCCGGATTTGGAAAACCTCGATGATGGCGATCTGCGGTTCTCGCTGGATTACCGCTCCCTCTATGACTTCATCCTCGCCCGATGGTTCGGCCTTCCGTCCAATCGGTTCTCCAACTACGCCGAAAACTGGCTTTACGATCTGGCCTAACAGCCTAACCCGTGATGGCTCCCGGTGGAATGTCCAGCGCCGGGTTCTGATCAAAGAACCCCTCTGGCATCCAATGCATAGACGCGTAGACGATAGGCTGAACCGGCCAATCCTCGGGCCTTGGCAAGTGGTGAAAGTTCAGCGTGTACCAGACCACGACGTCTTCATCCTGCAACGACCGATCTGCCTGTACCCACTTTGGCAGCCCATCGCCGCCGGGATGCTGGTTGGGAAACCATCCAGCCGGATAAAGCTGCTCAGGGTCGTATTGCGTCGCCCAGAAGTGCTTGAACATGAACCCCGCCCGCTTGGCCACAGGGGCGTCCGGATGCAGGTAGGGCAAAGTGTTCTGGCCGGGAACGAGCCGATAGGCGGTTTGCTTTCCCAATCCGTTCTTCCGGTCTGAGCTCAGTATCTTCCAAGATCGAGATTTGGCGGTATCCACTTCGCGCGCCGCATCCGCTTCACGAGCAAGCGGACGCTCAATGATCTCAACCGCATTCCCATGCGGATTGTCAGGCCCAACCGCAGCCAGTTCAAAATCAAGCTCCTGAACAGCGTTACGCGGTCCATCAACACACATGTCAAAACGGAAGCTGAAGGAATGCTGGTGAACGTGACTGGCAATGCCGGGGGCGATGGTTGCGCCGTATTTTGGCTCCTCCCCCGGAGCGATAGCGGTTGGGAATGGAATGCCTGTCGCTTTGATCTCTACACCGATTGTTCCATCCTGATAAAAATACCAGAAGAAGCCGTAGACGTAATTTCCGATGGTTGCGATGGAAGATATCACCAGTCGGCGGGAGCGCACGGCGCGGAACTTGCCGGTTTTTGCATCCGTATGTTTCCACAACAGACCAAAATCTTCTTCGTGCATGCAAACCGCATTCTGGATCAGTTGCGGGTTTCCATCCCAGTCATGCGCACAAACGTCGAAGTAGTGGATGTGCCCCAGGCAGTCACAGCCGAGCTTTAGGCTGTCCAAGGCGACGCCAAGGCCGTACTCGCCGGTATCAAAGGCATTCCGGCGATAATTTCCGCCCGTGGGATCGCCGTAGGGCACGACCATCTCAGCCATCGACGCGCGGTGCATGATTGGCCGTAACGCGCCATCGTCCTCGTAGCCGATATCGTGCAGGACAAGGCCCTCGCGAAGATTGTAGCCAATGCGGATATTCCACCGCTGCCACCGGACCTGATAGCCCTCGACCTCGAAACTCGGTCCATCCGGTTGAGTGATGTTCAGCGGCTTAATGTCTCCGCGCAGCCCTTCGCTCGGGCGGATTGCCGCGCTGTCTGGTGGCAAAGGAATAACGCCAAAATCATCGACGCGAATGACTTCCCCGACCTGCAGATCAAGCACCGGATGCAAGTTTCCAATAGGACGACCATAGCGATTATCACCCGCTTCATTGATGACCCAACAGTGGCAGTAGGCGATGCGCCGTCCTTCTTCTTCCGGATAACCAAAGTTCCCCGGAGCCCAAGTCTCGATCAGCACCTTGTCCAGATCCGTGATGCCGCGCTTAGCCAGCGCTTCGATCACACGCGGATCAGCTTTGGCAATTTTGTCACTGGCGGCAAACTCTTCGGGCGGAATGCGCGCCTGCGCCCCCGGTACGTGGTCCCACGCCAGCAGCTTTTCGGTCTGCAGGTCCACACAGCCGCGCAGGGTTCGATTGGTCGACCTCTCATAGCAACAGACGTAAGCGCGGCGTTGGGGCAGACTGCCCTGCGCGCGAAATGCCGCCATTTCCTCGTGCGTGGGTTCATCAAGCGTGATCGTTTCGTAGAAATAAGTCCGGTCCATACCGGCCTGATCACGAACACAGGCAGCAGCTATTGTGATTTCTTCCGCGGAAAGTGGGTTGAGAGGATGGTTGGTCATGGAGAGTGTAAACCTTCACGCAGTCGAAGCAGATAAACGGAGCGTTACGTTCGCCTCTTCTGCTGCGTGCATCAAGGTCTTTGCCCACACAGGGACATATAGCCGCTCAGCCGTCGCGTCGGTTTGAAGCTTTAAGGGGCAAACATCATTTTTGCTCGGGCGGGCCAAAGTCTTCGGCGTAAACAGCGATGGTGCAGCCGTTTACGGTTCGGGAATTGTGAGATGTCCCATCCCGCAACCAAACCAGATCGCCGGGCCCATACTCCGTTCCATCATGGTCGACCAGATCGCCCTCAATGATGAGAAACTCTTCAGCCCCAACATGGCTGTGCGCCTGTGTGGTCATTCCGGGCGGCATCCGATAAACGTGGAATCCTGTCCCCAGCGGCTTGTCCGTATTGAGCTGCAGCACTTCGCCGTCTTCGACGCCATTAGAAAGGTAAGGTTCAAAGCGAGCTGTATGGATGTTCGCCACCCGACGGTCTTCGTTTGCGATAGGTTTCATGACTTCCCCCTCTTTTGCGCGTCACCTTAGCCCAAAAACCGCTGGTGAACTCAGGGTGAAATGATCGGCGGCGGTTTTCGCCGAATGCCGGACAGCGCGTTCCCGGCAATCGCGAGCAGGAGAATGCCGCCCCCGATTAGTGTGTTTGGACCAACCGTCTCCCCCAGAAACAGCCAGACCCAAACCGGAGCCAGAACAACCTCTGCCAACGAAAGGAGAGCCAACTCAGCCGCAGGCAAACTTCTGGAGCCCAGCGTAAACAGCACCAGCCCTGCCCCGACCTGGAAGATGCCCATACTCAACGCAATCGCGCTATCCTGCGGCGTCAGAACAAGCGGTAGACCGAGGATGAGGCACATCCCACCCATGATGATGATGGCGAAAACGCCTGACAAAAATACAGAAGGCAGCATTTCAACCGACTTGCCAGATCGCAACGCCACCGTGAACGCCGCGAAGCCACACGCAGAAGCAAAGGCGGCGAGACTTCCCGGGATAGATACCGCACCTGACTTATCGGCAAACATGACCGAGATGCCCCCGATGGCCACGAGAACAGCCACCCACGTCCAAAGCCGCACCCGTTCTCGAAGAACGATCCAGCCCAGAACCGCCGCAAGAAACGGTGATACCGCAAACAGCAGCATGGCATTGGCAACCGATGTCGTTTGCAGCGAGTAGATCGCCCCCGTGTAAGCGCTGACCAGCGACAAGGCAGCGATTACCCCAGCAATGCCAGCTCGCCGAACCAGCGTGAAGGGATCTTTTCCGGTTCGCAATCGAATAACGATGTAGAGCAAAGCCGTCAGGCCAAAGGAGCGATAGAGCAGGATTTGCCAAACAGTCGCCTCTTCGATCAGACGAATACCAAGGCCAACGGTTGACCACAGCATGCCAGCAGCAAAAACCAGCACAAGGCCACGCCTGCGCTCACTGTTCTTGTCCTGGAGTGGTCCGGCGGTCGTCATCGATGTTTCCCAATCCCGAAATCAACCAAGGTTAGCCCGCCCAACCCATCGCCTTTTTCCGGAGTACGACACTCTCACTTGTCGCTCGCAGGCTTTTTCGGAGACCGCGAGATGCCGCACTTGAAGAATGGGATGAGGCAGACATCTTAATGCGCAAGGACTTGTTCATCAGGAAAACACACTCATGATTTCACGACGTCATCTTGTGACCACCGGATTGGCTGCTGCGGCCTTCTCGACCTTTGCTTGGCCGGCGCTTGGTCAGAACACGCGGTTCCGGCGGGTTCGTTCTCAGTACATTGCTGCTCTTGGCGCAGAAGACGCGACCAGTGGTGACAATGCTCATACGTGGGGTCACTGGCCGGAAGATCCGGGTCCGATCGGCGTCTGGTTGCGCGACTTCGAGAAGCTCGAAGCCAACGGCGGCGTTGGCCCAAAGGGATGGCAGTTCAATCGTGATGACTGGTGGCTGGATGAAAATGGGCTGCTGATGATGTCACCGAACTTCCCCATGCCATCGGGTCGCTTTCTGGTAACCAATGCCATCGATAACGTGGCCATGCTGACGGTCGCCGCACCTGATGCCGACGGTAAGCAAAGCTGGGAGCTCTCAGACGGTCGCACTCTGAATGACATCACGCACCAAAAATGCCGTTCAGCACGCTATCGCCCAACCAGCGAGGGCGCTGTTTGTACGCCTGCCAATGCTCAAAAGAGCGCGTTTCCGCTCTCTCCCGGCGAAGATCCACCACCAGTCGCGGACTGCGACAGGCTGGTCTACGCCGTGCCGATCATCTTTGCTGTTGAAGAAGAGGTCTGATCAACCCCTTGAACCTCAAGGGCATTTCGCAGTGTTCTTGAAAAACAAAGTGCGGTTGCGGGTGCGTAGGGACGTGGGGTGGCAAGGTGGAAAAGGTTCGTGGAGGTCTGAAGCTCGACAACTCGTCACCGCCAGTGAAGACAATCATGGGCAAGGGAACGGAGTTACCAGAGTGTCCGAAGTGATGGGCGGCCTGATGGTCTCGCACTTGTTTGCTGTGGGTGGCGGCATAGTTGTTCTGTAGGTTCACGCGTGGCTCACGTTGGGTGCCAAAGTCAAGTCGGTGGGCTGGGCCGTCATCATCTACTGGAACCTCGCCGTCATCCCCAATTTGTTAATGCTACTTGCTGCTTGGGTATTGTTCCTTGAGGCGCTGCACCGCCTCGGCATCAAAACCAGATGAAACGATTTATCCATGTGCAATGCCACACCCCTATCCGATAAACTCCGTTAACAAGATCCTTTATCCCGCCGCTGCTGTCCTGTGGGAAACCAAAACGGTCTTGAAAGTCGCCGCCCAGAAACTCTTGGCGTAGTAGGCAAAGCAGCGACCAAACACGGCGTATGGAAACCAACACATTCGTAATGCGTGGGCCGGGTGTTCGAGTCACTTTACCAGCACCATTTTTCTTCCAGATATTTGGGTTCTTCTGATCGGTTTCAGTTTCAGAACCTGTGACGGTTGTTCCAATAGCGGGATCACTATTTTCTTGGGCAAAACCTGATCCCTGCGGTTGATCCCTGCAATCGCGCCTCGCAAAGAGAGTCAGGCGTGCAGTGCTTTGGGGCAATCAACTGTTCATCAGATCCCTTATGATCACTCTCGCTTCTCGGGTGTTCAGTGGCCAGTAGCCACCGCCAGGACAATGCGTCAGTTCCCCAACAAAGAACTGTTCTGTTTTCGCGGACAAGTAAATATCGACGCGCATGAACTCGAAACCTGTCGCAAGTGTTTCCGCAATGGCGACGATACTTGTTAGATTGACGGGGGCCTCAAGGGTTCTTTCTGTCAAAGCAGGACCGAAACATATGTTCAAGTCCGTCCAATCTCGGTCGTAGAGCCGGTTTGCCTCGCAGCTCCAAAGGGGGTCAAGCAGACCGCCAGAAACGTACTCCGGCCAAAAATCCCGCATTACGAATTTGACCACACCATCGAAGCAATAAAACTGCAACTGCACGAGCTCAGCGGCTGGAAAAATTTCGGGCTCAACAATGACTTGCCCGATCAGACCCTTATAGTTTTTTTCCCGACTGTTTCGGTAATAGTCGATCTTCAACCATTGTTTAAATGTATCGATATCAACATCAGACGCTTCTCTGATGATGGTGAAATACCCCGATGCGTGGGTGGGTT